>DATDAP010000450.1:0-44002 GCA_036525335.1 Microlunatus sp.
GGGGTGCTGCCCTGGCTGCCCGGGGTCTGGCTCGACGCCGAGGACACTCTCGAGGTCGGTGCGTGGCGATCCTCGACCCGGACCCGGGTTGCCGATGATCATGATCGACTTCGGATCGCCGTCGTCCGCCTCCCGCGCGTCTCCAACATCACCGATGTCGAGGCCCTGGCCGCGGAACCGGGGGTCGACGTGCTGGTGACCGCGGATCCGCGGGTAGTGCGCGACGCCGACCTCGTCGTGCTCCCCGGGACCCGCACCACGGTGGCCGATCTCGGCTGGTTGCGCGAGACCGGGGTGGCCGCAGCGATCCGGCTGCGGGCGGCTGACGAGCTACCCGTGCTGGGCATCTGCGGCGGATTCCAGATGCTGGCCCGGACCATCGACGACGGTGTCGAGGCCGGGGGCGGGGGCGGAACGATCGACGGTCTGGACCTGCTGCCGGTCGGTGTCCACTTCGAGGAGGAGAAGACCCTCGGACGTCCGGTCGGCATCTGGCGCGATCACCGGGTGCAGGCGTACGAGATCCACCACGGAGTGGCCGAGCGGGCGGGCGACGGCGAGGCCGAGGAGTTCCTGGACGGCTGGCGGGCCGGGTCCGTGTGGGGCACGATGTGGCACGGGACCCTGGAGAACGACGCGTATCGCCGCGCCTGGCTCACCGAGATCGCGGCGGCCAGCGGAGCCGACTGGAGACCCGACGCCGACGCGCCCTCGTTCGGCGCCCGTCGGGAGACCATGATCACGATGATGGCTGACGCGGTCGACGAGCATCTCGATCTCGATCTGTTGCTGAGCTGGACCAGGACGGCGCCGTGATCACTGTGCTCGTCGTCGGGATCGGCAGCGGCAGCCCGGCTCACCTGACCGCGGAGGCGGTCGCCGCCCTCAATCGTGTGGACGTCTTCCTGGTGGCCGACAAACGGGCGGACACCCGTGATCTGGCCGCGATCCGGACCGATCTGTGCCGATCGGTGATCACTCACGAGGATTACCGGGTGATTCAGGTGGCTGACCCGCCGCGGGACCGCGACGCCTCCGGCTACCGCGAGGCCGTCACGGACTGGCACGCGCGACGGGCCACCGCGTACGCCGAGGTGATCGCTCAACAGCTGCCGGACGGCGGCACCCTCGGTTTCCTGGTCTGGGGGGATCCGGCCCTCTACGACAGCACTCTGCGGAT
The DNA here is from genome assembly GCA_036525335.1 of Microlunatus sp. Classification (GTDB taxonomy): domain Bacteria; phylum Actinomycetota; class Actinomycetes; order Propionibacteriales; family Propionibacteriaceae; genus Microlunatus. The sequence continues at coordinate 1,181 of DATDAP010000450.1, forward strand.
CATCGAGCAGATCGCTGACACCGGCGTCGTTCTCAAGGTCGAGGTGTTCCCGGGGATCAGCAGCGTGCAGCTGCTGGCCGCGAGGCACCGGATGATCTTGAACAGCGTAGGCGGTCCGATCCACCTGACCACTGGGCGCCGCCTCGTCGAGGAGTACGACCCGGCGCTGGGCACCGTGGTGGTGATGCTGGACGGCGACCTGGCCTGCGCTCGACTGGTCGACCACTTCCCGGATCTGGAGATCGCCTGGGGTGCCCAGCTCGGACTCGCGGACGAGGCCCTGGTGCGTGGTCGCCTGGCCGACGTGGTGCCCGAGATCGCCGCCGCCCGGGCGGCGATCCGCTCACGGCGCGGGTGGGTGATGGACGTGTACGCGTTGCGGACCGCTGATTGACTCCTCAGCCGGACACCACGACGCCGACATCGGCTCCCGCGGGAGTGACGTGCGCGGCGACGTCGCTGGTGCCGGTGTCACGCCGCACGACCAGCCGGTAGTCCCCCGGGACGGGCACCACGATCGAGAACCGTCCGTCCTCACCGGTCAGTGCGGCGATGTCCGGCACCGGCTGCGGAGACTCCACGACGAGCACGACAGCACCACTGACCGGGTGCCCGGACGGATCGGCGACCAGGCCGTTGATGATCATCGTCTGGTCACCGGTCCTCCTGTGGTCAGGCTTTCCAGAGCTGGAAGTTGTCGAACACCGGCTTGGTGATCCGGGTGCCGCTGTTGCTGCTGCTGCCACCGTACGCGTGCACGGCGACGCCGTAGCGGACACCGTCCTTGATCACGTACACCGCGCTGCCGCTCTGCCCGCCGGCGGTGTCGATCGTGTAGTAGACCTTCCGTGGGCCCAGGGCGGCCACCGCACTCGACTGATACCACTGGGTGCCCGACGGCTTGTCGCCGGGATAGCCGGAGATGTTCACCGTCATCGGCCGCAACGTGTCGTCGGAGTAGCTGGCGAAGCCGAACCAACCGGTCTGACTCCCCAGCGGGGTGGGCAGCACCAGGGCGCCGTAGTCGAACTCCTCGTTGGGTCCACCCGTCCAGGAGGACACGCTGCGGAGATTCGCCCGCGGCACCGTCACCGACCCGTACGGCAGGGTCGCGCCGTTGCGACCGGGCATCACCCGGATGCTCTGCACCCACCCGTGTCGGGCGGTGCCCGGCGCGTGGATGAACACGCAGTGACCGGCGGTGACCACCGTCTTGGGTCCGATGAACCATCCGGTGCCGATCCACTGCGAGCCGTCGTTGGCGGTGATCAGCAGCGAGCAGTGGGCACGCCAGGGGTAGTCGGCGGTGTTGGCGATCTGGATCCGGGTGTCGGGTCCGAGAACCGACTCCGAGTCGCTCATCCGACCGTAGGTGGCTTCGCCGATCGGTCGTAGGTTGGACGTGTCGGGGGCTGCCTCGGCCACCGCGGCCTCGGCCGAGACGGCGATGATCGGCTCGACCGACCCGTCGACGGACGCACACTCGCCCTCGCCGGTGGACGCACCCTCGACCGCCTCGATGCCCAGCTGCTCTCCGGAGGCGTCCTCCTCGGGGGCGACCGGCGTGTGCGGGTTCTTGATCGTGTTCTCAGTCATGACCAGAAGAGTCAGCGAGCGTCGGCGCGATACATCAGAAATGCCAGCGGTCAGGGCCCAGCGGTGTTCCAGACCTGGTGGGCCCAGTGGCGGTCGCCGAGCAGGAGGGTGCCTTGGTTGGTGGTGACCGCGACAAGTCCGTCGGGGGATCGCCACAGGTAGGTGCCGAGGTCGGGTTGTCGGGCCTGCCAGCCGCCGAGGGTTTTCGCCCGGTGCTCGGTGCGGGTGAGCGGTCCGAGATTCGCCATCGACGTCTGTCCGGCTGGCCCGTGCTGGGTGTGGGGGATGGTGTGGTCCAGGTCGAGCCGGCCGCCGGTGCTGATGGTGGTGGCGGGACTGAACGGCCACACCGATCCGGGATGGCGCACGGTCATCGCCTGCCGCAGTCGTTGGGGGATCTCGTAGGCATCGACAGCAGCCGTGGCCGCCGGGTCCAGCACCGGCCGGACCGTGATCGTCGGGTCCGCTTGGGTCAGCCACCGCCGGAACTGGTCCAGGGTGACCGGGCCGTGTTCGGTGCGGACCACGCCGTGTTGGTCGATCAGGGTCTGGTCGCTGACATGGACATGAATCACGACCCGCGGCCCGCACCCCGCCGCCTCGGCGCGGGTGAACGGCCGCAGATCGAACCGGGCACCCGCTGCCGGGCGGCGGAACGCGGCCGGGACAACGGCACCTGTCACGTCAGCAGAGGTCGCCGGCGGAGCGGCCGGGGCGACATCATCGTCATGACCATCTGGTTCACGATGATCACCGTCGAGTGTCTGGTCGTCACCCTGCCGCTGGTACCAGGCCAGATCCGCATCGTCGACCGGCGGCTCCTCTGACCACGGCTCATCGCCCGTGCCGTGAGGGTCGGGCTGTTGGCTGGTCCAGCAGTCCTCGTCGATGTCACGGCCGAGATCCTCGAAGGACGGTTGGTGCACGTTGCCGTGCCGGTCGGTCTCCCAGCCGGCGGCGGGGAGGTCGGCGGCCCACGGGTCGGTCGGGTCGCCCTGGTGCGCGGCCACCCGCTCCTCCGGGGTGGGTTGGGTGTCGGGATCGGCGGCGTGGCGGGCCAGCAGATCCCGCAACCGGGCCTGGTAGGCGATGATCCCGATCGCCTTCGATCGGCGGACCGCGACCGGATCCTCATCCCCGTCGTCGGCCAGACACTCCGCAACCCGGTTCACCAACGCCAAGAACGCGGACGCATCCCCGGCGTCGACCCGCGCCACCAACGTGCGCAGCCCGTCACCGGACTGGGTGGCCCGCACATCCCGTTGCGCCGCCGCCTTTGCCGCGCGTTGCTGGTAGGTCTTCTCATCGACCTGCAAGAGCGTGGCGTCGAGGAGCTTCTCGAACCGGCCCCAGGCCAGCAGCTCGACCTGCCCGGTCACGATCCGGTCCACGACCCGGGCCGACACCATGGTCAGCTCACTGGTGCGGCGGGCGATCTCTCGGGCCTTCCAGGCCAGCACCTGCCCGGCCTTGACCCGCTCCCACAGCTGCGGCAAACGGTGCCGGATCGCCAACGCGTCCCCGATCAGCAGCCGGGCCGCGAGCACACTCGACTGCTGCGCCAACGCCAACGACGACGGACAGGTCTCCGCCACCAACGGGGTCCCCAGTGGTCCCATCCGCACGAACCGCTCCACCAACACCGACGACCCTGCACCAGCCACCTCGGGATCAGTGGTCTCGCCGTGGCAGTCCGCCCACGCGACGGCCAGCACCAGCTTGCGGCACCCCGCCCGCCGCTCGGTCGCGTGGTTGTCCGCCGCCAGGCTGAGCAGTCCACCCGGATCTCCGAGCGACTCCTCCAACCACTGATCGAACATAAAGCCTATTATAGCCGCACGAGCCAGCTACGCCAGACTCGGAACTCGCGATTTCCCTTGTCCGGTTGCCTTTCGGCGGTTCACGACGATGCGTCTAGGTCGGCGCACTGAGCCTGTCGGGGTGCGCCCCAGGGGACACGATGAGCGACAGGGCAGGGATGCGTTGCCACCGGGCGAAGGCGCGCCCAGGAGTGCTTACCCGTCCGAGGACTCGTGGGAGTGCGCCGGCCTGGTTCGAACCCGTCACAACAGCCCATCAGCCTGTGCGTTCAGCTATCCCGACCTCTCCTCTACCGGCAACGTCCGGTGAGCGGCCCAAGCGGCCAGCATCTCTGTGTGCGTCGATCCCGGGTGGGCCGCCCGCCAGACTCGCCCGAAGCGGTTGAGCTCGAACTGCGGCTCGATCTCCTGCTGACCGCGATGCCGGGTGACGTACCAGTGATCAACAGCGTCACCGAGCGTCCGGCCGCCTACGGCGATGAAGGTGCGCATGGGTCCGTCGAATCGGAACCCAGGCCCGATCTGCTCGACGAACCACGCCCGCAGGACCTGATTGGAGCGCTGCCCGACCGGGATCAGCGTGTCTCGGCTGAGCGGCCCGGTCAGCCGTGCACCCGGTCGACGCGTCACGCGCGGCGCCGTCGGCATCGGCTTTCCGTCCAGGACCGCCACCAGTCTGGCCGTCAGCACGGCCTTGCTGCCCGATCTGCTCACCTCCAGCTGCCGCGCCAGCTCGACCAGCTCGCTCTTCAGCCAGTACCACCGGAGCAGCTCCGTTCCGCGGAGGTCAGGTGACAGGGGCGGACGGCGGGGAGGATCAGCAACCACAGCGGCAGCCTGTCAGCGACCACCGACATCAGCGATGCTGGTCGAATGACCGATGCCGAACTGCGTCGCATCTTCGACGAGGACGCCCAGCTCTACGACCGTGCGCGACCGGGCTATCCGGCCACCCTGTTCGCCGATCTCGTCGAGCTCACCGAGCTGGGGCCCGGCAGCCGAGTGATCGAGATCGGACCCGGCACCGGTCAGGCGACGGGGAGCCTGGCGGCCACCGGGGCTTCCATCACGGCGGTCGAGCTCGGGCCGCAGCTCGCTTCCGTCCTGCGGGAGAACGTCCGCGGTACCGACGTCGAGGTGGTCAACTGGGCCTTCGAGGACTGGTCCCCGCCGCAGCCGGTCGACCTCGTTACCTCGTTCACGGCCTGGCACTGGGTCGACCACGCCACTCGAGCGGATCGGGTGATCGCCGCGCTCGCACCCGGCGGCCGGCTGGCGACTGTGGCGACCGATCACGTCCGCGGCGGCACCGTGGAGTTCTTCGCGCAGGCCCGCGACTGCTATCTGCGCTGGGATCCGGCGACCGATCCCGACGAGCCGTTCCTGTCACCGGCGGAGCTGTCGGCGATCACCGACGAGATCGACAGCGACCCACGGTTCGGGCCGGCCGTTCGCCGGCGCTACGTCCGTGACATCACCTACACCGCCGACGACTACCTGGCCGTGCTGGAGACCTACTCGGGTCACCGGGCGCTGAGCCCCGAATCGCGCACGGGACTGCTCAGCTGCCTGCGTGCCCTGATCGAGGAGCAGTACGGCGGTGTGATCACCAAGACCTACCTGCACGAGCTGCGGATCGCCCAGGCTCACCATCGCTGACATGCCCGGGGTCAGCGGAGAAAGCGTGCAGGACATCCGCCCTCGCGGCCTCGGTGATCAACCGAGCCGGCTCGAGCCGAGCATCCGGTCCACCTCGATGATCAGCGCGACGCGGAGCGGGTTCACCCGAGGTTGCTTGTAGCGAACGGCATACCGGGCCACGGCGTCGGCGACCGCCTCGTGATCGGTGTCCACCCGCACCGGTCCGCTGACGGTCAGCCACCGGGCCCCGTCCACCTGGCAGATCGCCGCCACCGCACCGGGGCGGTCCGCGTTGCGGGCCTTCACCGACTCACCGCTGGTGATCACCCGCGCGATCCGGGTGGCCGGGTCGTAGGTGAAGCCGACCGGCACCACGTGCGGTGTCCCGTCCCGGCGGAGCGTGGTCAGCGTCGCCAGGTGTCGCTCGGTGAGGAAGACGAGGATCTCGGCGGGCAGGGCGGCCAGGTCGAGGCTCACGCCCGGTCCTCGAGGTCGCCCTCGACGTCCAGGTAGATCTGCTGCATCGCGGTCATCGTCTCCGGATCCGGCTCGGCCCACAACCCGCGCTCGGCGGCCTCACTGAGCTTCTCGATGATCCCGGTCAGCGCCCACGGGTTGGCCTGCCGCAGGAAGTCCTGGTTCTCCTTGTCCAGCACATAGGAGCTGGCCAGCTGCTCGTACATCCAGTCGTGCACGACCCCGGCCGTGGCGTCGAAGCCGAACAGGTAGTCCACCGTGGCCGCCAGCTCGAAGGCGCCCTTGTAGCCGTGCCGCTGCATCGCCGCGATCCAGCGAGGGTTGACCACCCGGGCCCGAAACACCCGCGCGGTCTCCTCAGACAGCGTCCGGGTCTTGACCGCATCGGCGTTGGTCGAGTCCCCCACGTACGCCTTGGGCGTGGTCCCGGTGAGCGCGCGAACCGTGGCCACCATCCCGCCGTGGTACTGGAAGTAGTCGTCGGAGTCGAGGATGTCGCTCTCGCGGATGTCGATGTTCTTCGCCGCCACCGCGATCCGCCGGTAGTTGGCCTCCATGTCCCCCCGGGCGGGGATCCCGTCCAGATCGCGCCCGTACGCGAACCCGCCCCAGGTGCTGTAGACCTCGGCCAGGTCCTGATCATCGCGCCAGTTGCCCGCCTCCATCAGCGGCAGGATGCCGGCGCCGTACGAGCCCGGTTTCGAGCCGAAGATCCTGGTGGTGGCCCGCCGCTGATCGCCGTGCTCGACCAGATCCGCTTGCGCATGGGCCCGCACGAAGTTGAGCTCCAGCGGCTCGTCGCGCTCGGCGACCAGCTGTACGGCATCGTCCAGCATGGCGACCACGTGCGGAAAGGCGTCCCGGAAGAAGCCCGAGATCCGTACGGTCACGTCGATCCGGGGACGACCCAGCTCAGCCAGCGGAACGACCTCCAGGTCGACCACCCGACGCGACATCTCGTCCCAGACCGGCAGCACACCGAGCAGGGACAGCACCTCGGCGATGTCGTCCCCGGAGGTGCGCATCGCCGACGTGCCCCAGACCGACAACCCGACCGACCTCGGGTACGTCCCCGTCTCGTCCAGATAGCGCTGCAGCAACGAGTCCGCCATCGCCTGCCCGGTCTGGTGGGCCAACCGGGAGGGAATGGCCTTGGGGTCGACGGAGTAGAAATTGCGACCGGTGGGCAGCACGTTCACCAAGCCCCGCAAGGGAGAACCCGACGGCCCGGCCGGGATGTAGCCCCCGTCCAGGGCGTGCAGTACCGCGGTGATCTCGTCGCCGCTCCGCCGCAACCGCGGCACCACCTCGGTGCAGGCGAACGCCAGCGAGGCGGCCACCCCCGGGTTCGGCGCACCGAGCACGTCCATGATCACGGTGTCGACGGACTCAAGCACCCAACCCGCAGCCGCCAGTCCCTCGACCAGGCTGCGCGCCGTCGCCTCCGCCGCGTCGGTCCGCTCCGTGTCGGTGACGTCGAGACCGAGACCGAGAGCGACCCGCAGTCCGGGCACCCCGTTGACCTGGCCACCGAAGACCTGGTTGGACCGCAGGATGGCCAGCACCAGGTTGACCAGGTCGTGACCCTCGGGGACCTGGCCGAGCACGTGCAGACCGTCGCGGATCTGCACGTCCTTGATCTCGCACAACCAGCCGTCGACGTGCATCACGAACTCGTCGAACGCGTCATCGGCGGGTCGGTCCTCCAGACCCAGATCCAGATGCAGCTGGGCCGACTGGATCAGGGTCCAGATCTCACCCTGCAGGGCCGGCGCCTTGGCCGGGTCCATCGCCGACACGTTGCCGTACTCGTCCAGCAGCTGCTCCAGCCGGGCGATGTCCCCGTAGGTCTCTGCCCGGGCCATCGGCGGCACCAGGTGGTCGATGATCGTCGCATGCGCCCGCCGCTTGGCCTGGGTGCCCTCGCCGGGATCGTTGACCAGGAAGGGATAGATCAGGGGCATCGAGCCGAGCGCCGCGTCGGTACCACACGAGGCGGACATGCCGAGGTTCTTGCCCGGGAGCCACTCGAGGTTGCCGTGCTTGCCGACGTGGACCACGGCGTGCGCACCGAACTCGCGCTCCAGCCAACGGTAGGTCGCGAGGTAGTGGTGGGTCGGCGCCAGATCGGGATCGTGGTAGATCGCGATCGGGTTCTCGCCGAAGCCGCGGGGCGGCTGCACCACGATCACCAAGTTGCCGGCCCGCAACGCCGCGGCCACGATCTCACCCTCGGTATCTCGCGTGCGGTCCACGAACAGCTCACCGGGCGCCTCGCCCCAGGCCTGCGTGACCGCGTCCACCAGATCAGTGGGCAGGTCGGCCAGCCAGCGCCGATAAGTCGCCGCCGGGATCCGCATCGGCTGCCCGGACAGCTGCTCCGAGGTCAACCACTCCGGGTCCTGTCCGCCCGCGTCGATCAGCGCGTGGATCAAGGCATTGCCGGCGGTGGTGTCGGGGTGCTCACCCTCGACCTCGGGCAGCGGACCGGTGCCCGGGATCTCCCCCGGCTCACCGAGGTCGTAGCCCTGGTCCCGCATCGCCCGCAACAACCGGACCAGCGACACCGGGGTGTCCAGACCGACGGCGTTGCCGATCCGGGAGTGCTTGGTCGGGTACGCCGAGAGCAGGATCGCGATCTTGCGGTCCGCGGGCGGCAGGTGGCGCAGCCGCGCGTGGTTGACGGCGATCTCCGCGACCCGACGGCTGCGCTCGGGATCGGCCACGTAGTGCGGCAGTCCGTCGGCGTCGAGCTCCTTGAAGGAGAACGGCACGGTGATGATCCGGCCGTCGAACTCCGGCACCGCGACCTGGGTGGCGACGTCCAGCGGTGACATGCCCTCATCGGAGGCAGCCCACCAGGCGCGGTCGGCGGTCAGACAGAGACCCTGCAGGATGGGGATGTCGAGCGCGGCCAGGGCGCGGACGTCCCACCCCTCGTCCGGCTCCCCCGCCGACGCCGTGGCCGGTCGGGTGCCGCCGGCCGCGAGCACGGTGGTGATCAGCGCGTCGAGGGTGCCCAGACGGTCGAGCAGATCCGCCGGGGCCTCCCGCAGCGAGGTGGCGAAGATCGGCAGCCCGACCCCGCCCGCGGCGTCGATCGCGTCCGCCAGCGCGGTCACGTACGCGGTGTTCCCGGCGGCCTGCTGGGCCCGGTAGAACAGGATGCCCACGCGCGGCCGTACGGTGTCACCGACCGCCGGTTCGGGGCGTGACAGGTCCCCCCAGACCGGCTGCTCGACTGGCGGCTCGAAGCCGACGCCGGTCAGCAGCACGGTGTCGGACAGGAACGCGTGCAGCTGGGCGAGGTTCTCCGCTCCTCCCTGGGCCAGGTAGACGTGGGCTTGGGCCGCGACGCCGATCGGCACCGTCGACATCTCCATCAGAGCGGCGTCGGGGGTCTGCTCGCCCCCCACCACCACCATCGGCTTGCCGGCGGCCCGGAACCGCTCGAAACCGCTGCACAGGTCCCGCGGCGAGCCGAGCAACCGGACCACGATGAGGTCGCAGGCCGCCAGGACCCCGGCCAGGTCGGTGTGACCCGGCTTGCTGGGGTTGGCCCACAGATAGTCCGCCCCACAGGCGCGGGCCGAGAGCAGATCGGTGTCGGACGTCGAGAGAAGGGCGATCCGGGTCACCGGTGCACCCTATCCGCGCCGGCCGAGAAGTCCCTTCAGTCCGGAACGACGGGGCGGGGCGCTGGGTGGTAGAGGCGCCGTCGTCGGCGCCACTGCCGGCGGTGCCGTCTGGTGCACCTCGGGGATCTGCTCCACCGCGCTGGCCGCCTCGATCCGTCCCTGCAGATCCGGGATGTCGGCCAACGAGCCGGCCGCATCGGCGGGGCGCGGGGCCACCTCGCCGGCCACCGAGTACAGCGTCCGGGTCAGCATCGCCGTGCAGCCGATCCCCATGTCGAACTCCAGCTTCTCGCAGCCGTAGCACTTGACCAGTCCGGGCGTGACCACCAGATCGGGATTCGCCGCAGCGAGCGCAGCTTCGCGGGCGTCGATGTCCGCGGCGTACGCAGCGATCGCCTCGGCGTTCCAGCAGGCGACCCCGTCACCGCCTTGTTTGATCCCGACCCGCATGCCTCAGCTCCTGGTGGCCTCATCGCTCCATGAGGTTCCGACGGTACCCGGTCAGCCGCAGAACGATGAGCCGACGATGAGCGCGCGTTGAGCCGATCGTGAGGCCGATCCGGACCCTTGGGGCAACGGGAAGTTCCCTTCTCGTCGCCCTCGGCGGCGAGACAGCAATCCTGGGGGTCCAGACATGTCCACCGCCGTCGCCACCTACGTCCACGCCCGCGATCCGATCTCGCAGGCCGGTGTGGTCGCCCAGCTCCGGATGCAGCCGGAGATCAAGATCGTCGAGACCGCGCCTCAGTCCGCCGTGGCCGTGATGATCACCGACGTGGTCGACGAGTCCACCACCCGTGAGTTGCGGGCGCTGCGCAAGGACGGGCATCCGCGACTGATGCTGGTCGCCACGACGATCGACGACGCGGCCCTCGTGGCGGCTGCCGAGGCGGGCGTCGCTGGACTGCTCCGGCGCAGCGATGCGAGCGCCGACACGATGGTGCGGACCATCGTCAAGGTCGCCTCCGGTGACGGCGAGGTGCCCGCCGACCTGTTGGGCCGGCTGTTGGAGCAGGTCGGTCGCCTGCAGCGGCAGGTGCTCGCCCCCCGCGGGCTGACGTTCACGGGCCTCACACCGCGGGAGACCGAGGTACTGCGCCTGGTCGCCGACGGACTCGACACGAGCGAGATCGCGTCCCGGATGTCCTACAGCGAGCGGACGGTGAAGAATGTGCTGCACGACCTGACCACTCGGCTCCAGCTGAAGAACCGCACCCATGCGGTGGCGTACGCGGTGCGAGAGGGTTTGATCTGACTGAGGACCGGGCCAACAGGGGCGACGTCGCCGGCGGGAGGTGATCGCGATCGACCTCATCTGCGAGGCCTGCGGTGAGCCGAACCCGCCCGGCACCGAATTCTGCCGCAACTGCAACGAGTTCCTGGCCTGGGACAAGGCGCCGGCCGATACTCAGCCACCCGCCTCCGGCACCGGCACCACATCCACGGTGCCGGTGATTCCGGTGGTCGAGCAGACCGTGCCGATCAGCCAGCAGCAGACCACGTCGGTCCCGGTGCCGGTCGACCAGACGTACGCCGAGCAGCCGTACGTCGACCAGCCGCACCCGGATCAGGGCTACGTCGACCAGACCTCTGTCGACCAGAGCTACGTCGACCAGACCTATCCGGATCAGGCCTACGTGGAGCAGGCGTACACCGAGATCGCCTGTCCGACCTGCGGCACCGTCAACCCGCCGACCCGTCGCTTCTGTTCTCACTGTGGTTACAGCTTCGTCGCCGCCTACGGCTCTGATCCGTACGTGGACTGGAGCGCCTGGACCCCGCAAGCCATGGCCGCGCGCGATCGCGAAGCCGCCCGGGCGTACCGCCGGTCGCTGCCGCCCCTCTACCGCTGGCGGCGGGTGATCATCGCGGTGATCGTGTTCGCCCTGTTCATCGGTCTCGGGGCCGTCGCTCGGCTCGGACCGGTCGCGCTGGCCAAGGACGGTTGGCACCGCTTGAGCAAGAAGTACGTGACGGTCTCCGGTGTGCAGGTGATGGTCAACCCGACCACCGCCTCGGCACCCGACTCGAACCCTCAGTCCCTGGTCGACAGCACGAAGCAGGAGTGGACGATGGTGTGGGCGCCGACGGGAGAATCGCCGAGCTGCGGCGCCGCTCCGGGAACCGGCACTCTGATGTTCACCTTTCCGGCCACCCGCGTACGGCAGGTGATCATCTGGCCCGGCCTCGATGCGGACAACCCCCAGCGGGATCTCCAGCCGCAGCCGCGCGTGATCGGCATCGGCTTCCCCGACGGCTCCTGCTACCCGGCCACCGTGGGCAATGGCGCTGCTGCGGTGCACACGTCGGTCGACAGCGGCGAGCCGGTCACCCAGCTGCGGCTGGGGATCGCCTCGACCTATCCGGCATCACCCGACCTCAAGCCGTTGATCAGTCTGACCGAGGTGACCATCCGCGCCTTCCCTCAGTGATCTCCGCGAGTGATCAGGGCGGATCGGGTTGGCCCGTGACGCAGGTCGCGACGCTCCCCGTCGCGACGATCTTCGAGCACTCGACGTCGGCGTCCGGTTGGCTGGGGAACGGTCCGACGAACACCAGCCACGACCCTTCCGGCGTCGGGGTCGACACGGGCGGCGGCGTGGTGGAGTAGATCACCATCCGCGGGTAGTGCACGCTGTCGAGGTACTTGGCGGGACGCCCGACAGCGGTCAGCTGCTGCACCTGGAGCTGCACGTCCGACTCGGCAACGCTCTTGGGATGGATGACGGCCACCGCGATCCACTGCTGCTTCATGATCGGGTCGGTGTTCGGGTCGCCCGGGCTGAACGTCGGTGAAGGCGACGGCGCGGACGTCGTCGGTGTGGGGGTCGGCACCGGGCTCGGTGCCGCCGTCGTCGCCGGGTCGGTCGGTGTCGGGGTCGGCGCGGGGGTCGGGGGCGCGGCGGCGGTCTTGGTGCAAACCAGGTCGGAGGGCGGACCGGTGACCTTCGCCCGGGTGACGGTCAGTCTGAAGCAGACGTCCGCCTCCGCCGGTAGCCCTTTGACATCGGTCGCAGTGAGGGCGGCGTCGAGCGGGTTCGTCGCGATCACGTTGTTGCTCGCCGGATCGACCTGCTGGAGGTCGTAGCGCTCCGCCAGGGCGACCGGGTCCCAGGCCAGGGAGACGCTGCTCGGAGTCACCCCGACCACCCGGAGCACGCCCTTGGGTGGTGCCCCGCGCGGGTACAGCTCCGGCACGGCAGTCTCCGTACGAGTCAGCGCGAACGCCACCAACGCGACCACTCCGGCGACCAGCAGGGCGAGCAGGGTCACGACTCCGCGCGACAAGATGGGCTTCTGGTTCAGCGCGGCGTCGATCACCGGTCGGGAGGGATTCCCGTACGGAACAGCAGGGGGTGGCTGGGTGCCCCCGTCCACCGGCTCGCCGATCACCTGGAAGGGGATGCGTACCGCGGTGCCACGCAGGAACGGGTGCTTGGTCCTGGCCGACAACCGTACGGTCGCCTGACCACCGGGAGGAAGTTCCACGTACGACGGACTGACGTAGAAGCCCAACGCGTCATCGGGATCACGGGCGACCATCTGGAGCCGGGCCTGGGAGTTGCCCCAGTTGCTGAGCTGGACGACGTGTCTGCCGCGCCAGCGGCCCGTGGAGGTGACCGGGATGATCTTCGCCTGCAGACTGTGCAGCTCACCGATCTCGAGGTCGGCCTCGGCCGCCGCGCTGGTGGTGGCGTCGAGGGTCGACGAGGCGAGCACCCCGAAGGGGAGCAACCCACTCAGGGCGCTGCCGTCCGCCGGAGGTGACAGGATGACTGCCGCCGTGGCGTCCTGCTGCGGATAGACCGAGATCTCCGGGGGGACCACCTCGGCCCAGGCCGCGGCCGGTCCGAGCACCTGCAGCCAGAAGCCCTCGACCAGGTTGCCGGTGTTGGTGATCGTGACCGTGACCCGGACCTGGCCGCCGGGCTCCACGACGGCATGCTCGGTGTCCAGGCTGATCAGCGGGTCCGCCATGATCGAATGCTAGGGCCGGGAGCAACGGATCGCGACGCTGGTGCCCGATCGGGCAGTGAGCCATGCCCCCTTGAGAATCGGGGTGCCCCGCCGGTTCACCCGTTCGACCGCTACGGCCGACTCACGACCCCAGGAGATCCCCGGAGGAGTGCTGGGGGCCCGCCGGGTCCGAGCTGGCCGGGTCCGTGCCGAGCGGGTCCGACCCGGGGCCAGGCCCGCTCGGTGACGCACCGAGAGGGTTGCCGCCGAACCGCAGCTCGGCGGCATCGGTGAAACCGTCGAGGTCGCTGTCGATCAACAGCGGGTCGCTTCTCGAGGTGCCCACCTCGTAGCCGTCGAGGAGCCCGTCGCCGTCGGTGTCGGCCCGGCCGGAGTTGGTGAGGGCCAACCGTTCGAACACGTCGGTCAGCCCGTCGGCGTCGGAATCCAGGCCGGGATCGAGCTGCTGTCCGCTGCCGATGCCGAACCGGTTCCCGTCCACCGGCTGGGTCGGCGCCACCGCGGTGGTGGCCGGGGCTCCGTTCGGCAGCCCCTGTTCCTCGCGGTACTCCTCCCAGGTTCGGATGTCTTCCGGCCGCTGATCGGTGTCCTTGCCGTTCCCGCGCAGCCCGTTCCGGCCGTCGAGATAGCTGGCCACCTGGCTCTTCGCGATGCTCGGCAGACCCTTGGTTCCCATGGCGATCCCGTGCCAGTGCTCGTCCCACGGTCCCTGGCTCTCCCGCCGCAACCAGCTGGCGAAACCGACCTTCCGCAACGCCAGCCCGATCGCCTCCTTCTGATCGCCGCTGTAGCTGCGGGTGTACATGTCGAAGGCGCCCGGACCGTCGTGGGTGCCGGCCGAAGCACCGACCGAGTGCGAGAAGGACCCCTGGGTGAGGTTGAAGCGCCCGATGGACGGATCCTCCACGTTGGCCAGTCGCTCGGCCTCCGTCAGCATCGCCGCCGTGCGCCGGTCGACCGTCTTGCCGCCGAACTTCACGTGATCACCGTCATCGCCGGCGTCCTCGGCGTGCTGGTTGTCGCCGGCCCTCTGGTCCGCCGCACCAGGCGGATCAGCGGAGCCGCCGTCGTCGGCCGTGGTGACCGTCGCTGCGGGAGAGGTGACCGGCGGCCTGTCGGTGGTCGGTGACATCTCCGTGGCCGGAGAGATGCCGGTGTCCAGCTGATAGATCTTCAGCCGCCGGGCCGAACCCAGACCGGTCTTGACCCCCATCAGATCGCCGTACATGCCCTCGGGCTCACGATGGCGGCCCGGACCCACTCCGGTGACATCCTGCGTGCCGGTCTGCTTTCCTGTGGTGAAAGAGAAGGAGTCCACCCGGCCCGGCTGGTTGGTCTTTCCCGTCAGAACGTAGAGCGCGTCGCCCACGATGGAGAATCCCTGCCGCTGACCCGTCGGGGTGATCACCTCCTTGCCGACCGGTTCGCGGGTCTCCAGGTCGTACGCGCGGTAGTGGTTCCCCTTGCGGATGACGGCGAGCCTGTTGGTCGGGTCGATGCTGATGTAGCCCTTCCAGCCCGTCGGCGTCGAGTCGCTGGCGTCGATCGTCGCTCCGGGCTGGTACGGGAAGGTGACGACTTCCCCATCGTTGGTGGCGTACACGGTGTTCCCGATGACGGCGAAGGAGGTGGCGTGCGCGGCCCCGACCACCTTCATCTGGTCGAGCGCCTTGCCGTCGCCGTCCAGTCGGTGGAAGACCTGGAACTTGTCCCCTGCTCCTGCCTGGGCGAGGAACCAGTGGTTGCCTGACTTCACCGCACCCTGCCAGTTACCGTGACCCGCCGCGTCGAGCGACACCACCAGCTTCGGCTCCGCGCCGTCGGAGGAGACGCGACCACCGTTCAGGTCCCGGGCGGGGACCGGGATCGGCGGTGCCTCCGTCGTCGGTCCTGCCGACCCGGCGAGCGCGCCGGGCTGAGCCGGTTGGGGCGCTGTCGCCAGAGCCGCGAGTCGACGCTGGGATCCCGCCTCGATGGTCCAGCGCGGCACCGTGCCCGAAACGTCCGCGGTCAACGGGTTGCCGCGCTGACCGACCTCGAGTCCGTCCGTGAACCCATCGCGATCGGTGTCGGTCGACAGCGGATCGGTCCCCGTGTTCGCCTCGTAACCGTCGGTCAGACCGTCTCCGTCGGTGTCGATCCGGGCGGCATCGGTCCCGACCAGACGCTCGAACACGTCAGACAAGCCGTCGTGATCAGAGTCTCCGGCCGTACCGCCGATGGTGGGCATCGTTCCCGTGCCCGTCCAGGGCGTGGCTCCCGAGCCGAACTGACGACCTTGATCGATCTGGTCGTACGACCCCTGGAGAGCACCCGGGTTCAGGGGCGATGGCCTCGACCCGTTCCCGGCTGGCCCACGGGAGTCGCCGGCGATCCCGATCTCCTGCTGGACCTTGCCCAGTTCGGTCCGGTAGTCGGTCTGGGTTCCGTCGGCGGCACCGGTCGCGGCCCAGGGGCCCATGTCCAGGCCGTGCCGACTGATCTCGAAAGCCGCGCGGGCACTGTTCCGGGGATCTTCGAGGTCGCCCCAGCGGCTGATGTCGACACCCGGGATCGAGGTGATCCGCCAGAGCCCGCCGTCGGACTCCCCCTGAGCATTCAGCTCACCGGTCCGACCGCCGGACTTCGTCAGGGCGATGGCGGTCCAGGTGACGGCTTCGCGTTCACCGAAGCCGGCCGCACGCGCGGTGTCATAGATCTCGCGGATCGTCATGACGGCCATGTGGACGCCCTCCGAAGTACTCCTGTGGTCTGATCGCCGATCTCTGCCGTCGATCAGACCATTCTAAGACTGCTTCCGCTCGGCTGAGGTATCTCGCCAGCCAGCGCCCGACTCCGTGCGTATGGGGCACAGTTGACCGTCCTCGACGTGTCAGGGGGCTGTCCACCTAGAATCAACCCAACTGCCGTGGGAGGACCGATGCCGTACCGACTGGGTGTTGATCTCGGCACCACTTTCACGGCGGCTGCGGTAGCGAATGGGGCTGCCCCGGCGATGGTCGGTCTCGGCAACCGAGCGCTGCAGGTGCCATCGGTCCTGTTCCTGCAGCCAGACGGTGGCTTCCTCGTGGGTGAGCCTGCCGAAAGACGCGGGTTGACCGAGCCGGATCGCGTGGTTCGGGAGTTCAAGCGGCGGATCGGCGATCCTGTACCCATCTTGATCGCGGGCTCCCCGTACTCACCGCAGGCCCTTGCGGCGACCATGTTGCGCTGGGTTGTGCAGAGCACGACGGAGCGCATGGGCGATGCGCCGCACGAGGTGATTCTCACCCACCCGGCGAACTGGGGCCCCTACAAGCTCGAGCTGCTGGACCAGGTCGTCGCGCTCGCGGACCTCCCCGCCGCTAGCCTGCTGCCTGAACCGCTCGCCGCCGCGACTCAGTACGCGGCCTCCGCCCACGTGGCGCCCGGTGACAAGCTGGCTGTCTACGATCTGGGCGGCGGGACCTTCGACGTGTGCGTCGTCGAGAAGATCGGAGCCGGGTTCCAGGTGCTCGGCACCCCGGAGGGAATCGAGCATCTGGGTGGAATCGACTTCGACGAAGGCATGATCCAGCTGGTGCTCGATGCCCTGTCAGGGAAACTCGAATCACTGGATCAAGGGGATCCGAGCGTCATCGCCGGGCTGGCTCGCTTGCGCCGTGACTGTGTGGACGCGAAGGAGGCCTTGTCGAGCGACACCGAAGTGGTGTTGCCAGTGTCGTTACCCGGCCTGAACACCTCGGTGCGACTGAACCGCGCAGAGTTCGAGCTCCGGATTCGGCCGGCGCTGATGGAGACGCTGGCAACGATGTCGAGGGCCCTCAGATCAGCTGGTGTCGAATCGCGGGACCTGTCCGCCATCGTGCTGATCGGCGGCAGCTCCAGGATTCCGCTCGTGGGTGAGCTCCTGATCCGAGAGTTCGGGGTGCAGACTGCGCTCGACACCCACCCCAAGCACGATGTCGCCCTGGGGGCGGTGCAACCGAGTCAGCATGCGTCGGCATCTCTGACGCCGGGTCCCAGCGCGCAGGGCCTGGTGCAGTCAGGAGAACAGCGCTCACAGGACGACAGCGGCGTAGCACTCCCGACAGAACGCACGGAGCCTCTCCTGGAGCCCGCTAGGGTACGCCCCGAACCCGACGCTCGGGGGTTGACCAAACGGACCGTGCGACCGCTGCCCGCCATCCGTCGGGGGTTGGGTCGCCACCTCGGGCGCCCCCATCTGCGCAGGACGGTGGTGTTGGCCTCCGTCATCGTGGTGAGCCTCAGCACCCTGGTGGCCTACGTCGTCGTGCAACCGGACCCGGACGGTTTGCCGACGACCGCGCGCACCGCTCTCGAGACCGCGGCCCCGAGCAACGGCACCACGCCCGCTTCCCCTGCCACGGCGACTCAGGGCTCTGCGGCCGCGGCGCTACCGCGATCGGCTCCTCTCACCGACAACCAACTGATCGTTCCCATGCAGGTCAAGGGGCAGTGGCGCCTCTACCTAGGAGACACAGAGTCCTCCGCCCCGGTGCGGCAGCTGACATCCGGGCCGGGCAACGCCTACACCCCAGCCCTCTCACCTGACTTCACGACCATGATCTACCTGGTCGACGCCGACGGATCCGGCATACATCGGATCCTCCGTTTCGCCGGGGCAGCAGATGGCCGAGAACCCAAAGACCTGTTTCGGACAGTCCCTGACTTCTGCGCCGGCAACATGTTCCGCCCGGCGTGGCGACCCGACGATCCGACCGTCCTCGCTGTGCCCTGTCTGGATGACCAGGGACGCTACGGTCTCTACCTGGTTCGGACCAACGGCACCCTGATCCACCAGGTGCGGGTCGATCAGCAGCGGGTGGATGATCCGACATTCTCCCCGATTGGGGACCAGCTCGCGTTCTGGGCCGGACCGCTGTCCGGCTTCGACGGCGGAACCATCTACACCACCGATGGCGATGGTGCTGGCGCGCCGGAGGCGGTGACCAAGGCAGCGGTGGCCGGTCAGGACACCGACCCGGCCTGGTCGCCAGTCGGAGACGAGATCGTGTTCCGCCGCCGAGTCAGCGACGGCACCACCGGGGGCAACGCGGAGATCTTCAGCATGCGGTCCAACGGCAGCGAACCGAAGCCGCTCACGAGCGATTCGGCCGATGAGCAGGACCCCTCGTGGTCGCGCTTCGGGAATCGGATCGTGTACAAGAGTGCCGCGCCGACCAAGGAGTGGCCCGGCAAGGCGATCGCTCGCGCGTGGATCATGAACGCCGACGGCACAGGTAAGCGCGTGCTGTGGACCGACGGTGCGACCGGGATGCAAGGGGCACCGGTGTGGAGCAGGCGCTGATCCCTGCCTCTCTGCTCCTCAGTTGAGGCGGGTGGACGAGATGGCCGAACCGAAGCGGTCGCCGGCCTTGGCTTGATTCGTCGGTACGAACAGCTGGTCGCCTTCGGGCTTCCCTACGATGTCGCCACCAGGGTTGCCCTGGAAGTCTCGGTCCGATCCGACGAGGAGGCTGACTTCGCCGACGTCCGGCACGGCAGGAGTCACCCTGTTGATGTCTTCCCCCGGCTCGCCGATGACGAGATCGGCCTTCGTGCCACCACCGAACGGGGAGGTGGAGAAGTTGCCGGTCGCCAGGGCGGCGCCCCAGCGATCGCCCGGTTCGCTCTGGGCGCTCACCTCGAAGGCCTCGGCAGTCAGCTCCTTACTGCGACCGCCTCGGTTCAGCCCAGGCGCGCTCCCCAGCAGCACTTCGACCGAGCCAGGATCGACCATGGTCGGCCTATCCTGACCAGGAAACTCGAAGTCTTCGTCCGGAACGCCCACCACGAGTTCAGACTCCGCGGTGCCGATCAGATCGGCCGAGGCCAGCGCGAAGCCGAAGTGATCGCCGGCCTCACTCGCGCCGCCCACGTTCGGGCTGTCAGCACTGAACTCTTCGCTGCCCGCCGCACTCATCGCTCCGCTCGCACCGTAGAGCACGTGCAGCAGCCCGGCGTCGACCCTGGTACCGATGTCCTCGTACGGCACGCCGATAGCGAGTTCATCCTTCGCGCTGCGCCCTAAGTTGCCGGCGGAGAGGCTGAATCCGAAGAGGTCTCCGGTCTCGTGCAATCCGCTGATGGCCCGGTTCGCCTGACCGAAAGCGCTGCTTCCCGATCCCGTCAGGCCTTTCGTGGCACCGTAGAGGACATGGACCATTCCGGTGTCCTTGGCATTCTGGATGTCCTCGTACGGCGCCGCGATGGCCAGGTCGTCCTTCGCCGAG
This sequence comes from Microlunatus sp., assembly GCA_036525335.1. GTDB lineage: Bacteria > Actinomycetota > Actinomycetes > Propionibacteriales > Propionibacteriaceae > Microlunatus. Next base: position 20,567 of record DATDAP010000450.1, read on the forward strand.
CGACCGAAGTCGCCGACGGCGAGGCTGCTGCCGAAGCGGTCGCCGGACTCGGCGCTCCCTTCCACCTTGCTCGTGTTCTGGCTGATTGTCTTCGTCTTCGCCGAGGCCAGGCCTTTCGTGGTCCCGTAGATCACCTGCACGATGCCGGCGTCCTTGGCCTTGCCGACGTCCTCCAAGGGCACGCCGACCGCCAGGTCCTGTTGACCGGTACGTCCGAAATCTCCGGCGGCCACAGACGAACCGAAGCGGTCACCCGCCTCCGCCGAGCCTCCGATGCCGCGTGATGCTTGATCGAACACGACGTCGCCGGTGGCCGTCAGCCCCTTCGCCGTCCCGTAGAACACGTGCACGGCACCGCTGTCCTTGGTTCGGCCCCGATCCTCCCCCGGCACGCCGACAGCCAGATCGAGGAAACGGTCGGCATTGAAGAACCCGGTGGTCAGCGCGGACCCGAACCGGTCTCCGGCCTCGGCGGTGTCGGCGACAAAAGCGGAGTTCTGGCTCAACGTCGACAAGAAGGTGAGTCCGCTCGTGCCGCCCGCGTAGAGACGGACCGCACCGGCGTCGACCACGTTACCGACGTCGGCCAGAGGCACACCGATCGCGAGGTCGTCGAAGCCGTCTCCGTTGAAGTCGGCCCTGACGGGATCATCGGGAGATTCCGGCGCCGCAACGGCGATGCCCGTCGCGTGCAGCGTGGCGCCGACGACCAGGACCGAGATGGACCCGAGGACTCTGAAAAAGAATGGCGGTGTGTTCATGACGGCCCCGGATTCTGTCGATCTCTCATCGACGATCGCCGTAAGTTTCCACGCACCCTTCCAGCCCTGTCAAGGGACTTTTTGCCTTCGCCGCCGGTTTCGCTCTCACCTATGCTGACCACGGTGCAACATCGGAATTTCCCGGGGCGCCTGGCTGATCGCAGGGGGTGAGCCGACATCGAGGCACCGCTGATCAGCGTCGTCATTCCGGTATTGAACGCGGGAAGCTACATCGACGCATGCCTGCACTCCGTGCGACATCAGACCCACAAGAATCTGCAGATCGTCTGTGTCGATGACGGTTCTCACGACGGAAGCACGGAGCGGATCGCACTCGCCGCACGAACCGACTCGCGTATCGAGATACTTGCCTCGCGACGTGGCGGTCCGGGGGGCGCTCGGAACGCCGGGATCGAGCGAGCCGCGGGTGAGTACCTCATGTTCGTCGATGCGGATGACGTCGCCGCTTCGCAGGCAGCGGAGCTGCTGCTGCGGCCGCTCGCGGAGACACGGTCGGACTTCGCCTGCGGACGGGTCGAGAGATTGGCCGGTCGCTTGACCTGGCCGTCGGCGATGCACGACCGGGCCTTGGCCCGCCCGGGCCGAGAAACGCACATCACCCGTGATCCGTCGCTTCTCTATGACTCGACGACGTGGAACAAGCTCTTCCGACTCGACTTCTGGCGCAAGAACGGTCTGCAGTTTCCGGCGAGTGTCTTGTTCGAAGACGTGCCGTTGATGGTCGAGGCGCACTGTCGTGCATCGTCAGTGGACGTCATCAGTGACGTCGTGTACCGATGGCGGCGTCGGGAGGATGGCATTCTGTCGATCACGCAGCGGCGTGACGACCTCTTTGCGCTGGACGAGCGGGTACGAAGCATGCGACAGATCCGGGAGCTACTGATCCGGCTGGCTCCGTGGGAACTGCGCCACGCTGGAGAAGTCAAGTTCCTGGTCAACGACCTCGGCCAGTATCTGAACGATCTTCCCAACGCCAGGGCCAGCTTCCGGCAGCACTTCGTCGAGCTGACCCGGGACTTCCTGCAGGCGAGTCCGACTCTGGCCCGAGCCCAACTGACCCCGGTACAGCGCACCGCCTATCACCTCATCGAGGTTGGAGAAGTTGAATCACTACTGGAGTTCCTGCGCTACAGCGCACGGATGGGCGGCGCGCTCCCGCTGCGTCGCCGTGGGTTCTCACTCCACGTCGACGTAGGGCCAGCCGCGGCGATCACACCGTCGCGGCTGACGAACACGCGCCGCCGAGCTCCCCTGACGGTCGGCGTCGACGCGCTGCGCTGGAGCGAGCACCATCTCGAGATCGACGGGTACGGGTTTCTCCGAGGCATCCCTCACGGGCACCCGTCGGTGGCGATCCGCCGGCTCAAGATCGTACGGCGAAGCACCGGTCACAGGAGATCGGTCTGGTTGGCTCCGCGCCTCAATCGGGCGGCCGCGGCGCGGCACGGCGACCAGTCGCAGAGCCTTCTCTGGTCAGGGTTCCGGGCCCGCGTTCCCCTGTCAGTCTTCGATCTACCGCCAGGTGTCTGGCGGGAGCAGTGGGACGTCTACCTGCAAGCGCTCGGCTTCGGCATCGCGGGTGGCAGTTCGGTCGGCCCGCCGCGCAGCGGAGTCGCCTGGTTCCCCGGAACCACACATCGTCGCGACGGCGTCAGCCTGTACGCGAGATGGGGTGCGCGAAACCGCCTGGTCGTCAACGCTCGTCGCCTCCGGAACACCGTCACCGGCGTCGGGTACTCCGAAGGTGGGCTGACCCTGACGATCGCGGCTCTCGATGACGACCCGTTCCATCCCGATCAGCTGGAGCTCATGTGCTCCACCAGCAGCGACAGGTCGAACCCCGTACCCGTCACGTGGTCTTGTGCGGCCGACCATCGAGGGTGCACAGGTGTGGCCGTTGTCGACCCGTATCTCGGGGCCCAGCCTCCCGACGACCGGCCCTATGTTGCTTCCCGCCTCGTGGAGGAAACCGAGGACGGTCCGTTGCCGGTCGGGATCGCGCTGAAGCATGAGAGCTGCTTCGCGGTCGGCGTCCAGACACTGCTGGTCCGCGACGACGGATCCGGTCGGGCCGAGCTGGTGGCCACGCCGCCACGTGTCGCGGTGGACCGCGTTCAATGGGTCGGCGACCGGCTCAGCGTCGAGGGCTTCTGCTCATTGCCGGAAGGCGCGCTGCCCGACCTCGCGTTCCGCTGCGGCACCGGTCAGACGATCTACGGCATCGAGTCTCGCTCGACCGACCGATTCAGGTCGGAGTTCGATCTGAGACGCGTCCCTGGACCTCATGGCGTACATGCCGTTGCCACGGCGACGTGGCAGCTCGTCAGGCCGCTCGACGGGCTGGACTGGCTTCCGGTCGTCGCATCGCGCGGACATCAGGCGGGGATCGAGGCTGCGAGCTTGCCGACCGAGCTCATGGTCAAGCTGTGGGTGAACCGTCATTCCGAGATCACGCTGCAGGCGTTCGCCAATATCGAAGCGGCACGCGGCGCGGGTTCTCAGGCTCGACTGCGCAAACGGACCTACGCCGCGGCTCGCCGGGCCCGGCCGGTCAGTCAGATTCTCGTCGAGTGCTGGCAGGGCAAGCAGTACTCGGACAACCCGCGGGCTCTCGTCGAGTCCATGCAGGACGCCGGTATCGACCTACCCGTTGCCGTTGCGGTGCGGGACCGGTCGATCGTGACCCCGCCCATCGTGAAACCGGTCGTGCGATGGAGCCGCGAGTACTGGGAGCTCCTGGGTAGCGCGCGCTTGATCATCGCCAACGACCTGCTGACCACCCACTACCGGAAGAGCCCGCGGCAGCTGCTGCTTCAGACCTGGCACGGCACACCGTTGAAGAAGGTCGGGTTCGACATCGAACGGGTCCACTTCCGGGACCGCAACTACCTCGACCGGCTCCGGGCCGAGACCGTTGCCTGGGACTGGCTGATCTCACCCAACCCGCACAGCACTCGGACTCTGCGACGAGCGTTCGACTTCGCCGGACCGATCCTCGAGACCGGCTACCCACGCAATGACCTGTTGGCCGGCCCGACTGCCGATGAGCGGGACGTGGGACGGGCGCGAGCAAGACGGTGGTTCGGTACCGACCCGGACACCACCGTGGCCCTGTGGATGCCCACGTTCCGCGACGACGCCCACCTTCCGGGCGGGGGCTACGGCGCGCCCGTCACGATTGACATCGAGGCCTTGGACGCCGGGCTCCCGCCGGACACGACGATCTGGTTGCGTGGTCACCATCTGATGGACCAGGCGTTCGCGCGACTGGGAGACCGACGCCAGCGGCTGCGGATCGTCTCCGGCTATCCCGACGTTCGGGAGCTCCTGTTGGCAGCGGACCTCCTGATCACCGACTACTCCTCGGTCATGTTCGACTTCGCCCTCACCGGCAAACCGATGATCTTCTTCATGCCCGACCTCGCGCGATACCGCGACGACATCCGCGGCTTCTACCTCGACCCCCTCACGATCGCTCCCGGCCCGGTCGTTCACACGGTCAGCGAGCTGATCGCCGCGCTGGTGGATCGAGAGCGGAACGCGGCCGACTTCGGCCACCAGTACGCGGCGTTCCGGAACCGTTTTGGATCCCTGGAGGACGGCCGAGCGGGACGTCGGGTGTGGGATGAGATCAGCGCGTCGCTGTGATCTCGGCCGGAGCGAACCGGCTAACGCCCGCTCCAGGCGGGAGCGCCCTGCAGGACGTCGGGACCATCCGTCCACAGTGGCTGTTTGTCGTCGCCGTCACTACTCATGATCCACACGCGCTGTCTGGGCTTTCCCGGCCACGACGAGCTCTCGCTCGTGCTGGTGTAGGCGATGTGATCACCTGTGTGCGACCAGGTTGGCGATCCCTCTTCGCTCGGATCCTTGGTCAGTCGCGCTGGATCCGCGGACGAGTCAGCGGGAACCACGTAGATGTCCTTGTTTCCGCCGGTGGTTCCGTCGACGGTGCGGCGGGAGAACGCGATCGACTGACCGTCGGGTGACCATGCCGGTTCGCTGTCCTGCCCCGGTAGTTTCCCGCGCGGAAGAGGGCGGAGCTCGTTGGATCCATCCGCATCGATGATGAACAGCTCCCCGCCGTCGAATCCAGAGATGGGGCCCGCCCAGAACGCCAACTCCTTTCCATCAGGGGAGAATGTCGGATCACCGGTGCGTCGGTTCCCGGTGTTCAGCTCGCGGATCAGCGTTCCGTCCGTTCTGACGATGTAGAGGCCATCAGCCCCGTCAGCGCCCGCGCACGACAGCGCCAGCACGCCAGATCCGGCTGGACCGATCGCGGGTCGCGACACACCGTAGGCGCAGAAGGACGGGACCCGGTCGAAGAGGACACCGGCATCCTGCCCGTCGGAGCCGGCAACTCGAAGAGTTGGTGACCCACCGTTGGCGCCCGCACCGGAAAGATAGATCACCGTGGCCCAGTCGGTCGACAGTGACGGCGCGCTGGCAGCTTGGGCGGCGGGAGTCAAGCGACGCCCGGGGATGTGCGTGCGGGTATCCGCTGCGTAGAGCCCCCAGGTGCCGTTGATCTTGGCGGGAACGATGAGCTGGTCCTCGGCCAGTGGCACCGAGCGCGGCAGCGGCCGCGGTGCGGCACTGCCATTCGGGCTCGCGATCTTCCCGCCGGCTGAGCGATCGGCGGGCTGGCTCGGCGCGCGGGAGGCCGCGAGGTAGCCGATCGGCACAGCCAGAAGGGCGAGCAGAGCCACGCCCACGAGTACGCGCTGTGGCGGCCGAGCGACGCGCCTGCTCCGGCGGACAGCGATGGGCGGTTGGTTCGGATCGATGGATTGTTCCGGTGTACCGGCGATCGCCTGCTGCGACGATGCCCGTTCGGGAAGCGGCGCAGGATCGAGCCGGATGAGCACGGAGCCTGTGTCGTGGCTGGTGCGTGGCAGGTCGGTTGGTCCCACCTGCGTGGTCGGCAACGCGACCGCCGATCGCAGGCTCTCGGCCCGCGCCGCGCCGAGCGCGATGTCGTGCGTGGGGTGGAGAACCAAGCCTACAGGGACGCCGAACTGCCGCTGGAGGAGTTCGGCCACGAGCGGGATCCGAGAGCTGCCGCCGACCAGGACGAACGCCGTCAGCTCACGTGCTTCCATGTGGGCGGACTGCAGCGCCCGGGACGCCGCCGCCATGGTCTCCTTCAGGGCGGGTCGGATCAGCGCCTCGAACTCCGCTCGGAGCACGCGCACGGAAGTCGACAAGCCCGGCACGCCAATCGGGACAACCGCATCTACGTCGGTCGACAGAGCTTCCTTTGCCTCAACGCAGTCACGGCGCAATCGGGCAAGTCCCATCAACGTCACAGGATCGGTGGAGTCGATCTCCGGGAGTTGTTCGCTGACGGTGTCCAGGACGTGTTGGAGAAGTGACTGGTCGAAGTCGATACCGCCGAGATGGTCGAGACCTTGTGGGACTCCGAGGAGGCCGAAGCCGTCGACTGTCTTCTCGAGCACGCAGCTATCGAAGGTTCCGCCGCCGAGGTCATAGACGGCGAACCTCGCTCCCACCTCCACGTGACTGATCGCGGCGTACTGGACAGCGGCCGCCACCGGCTCGGGGAGCCGGTAGACCGACGTCAGACCAGCCATGGCCGCGACCTGCCCGAGGAGGTCGAACTTGTACGTACCCCAGTTGGCGGGATGGGTCAGGACGACTTCGTCAGGTGGGCCTCCCATGCGCTGCACCGAGACCTCCACGACGCCGCGGAGCAGGGCCGCTGTGAGTGCTTGCGGTGAGAACGGGGAACCGGCCACCAGGATCGGCACCGGGTCTCCGATCCGTCGCTTGAACTCGCGCACCAAGCGGGTCGGCTCCACCACACCACGGCGTTCCGCCGACTCGCCGACGAGCAACTCACCGTCCGGTTGAATGAAGACAACAGATGGCAGCTGCAGAGATCGATTACCCAAGCCCAATGTGGTTGGCGAGGAGTCATCAGCGACGGCGGCAGCGGTGTAGGTGGTGCCGAGATCGACAGCGAGCCGATACGCCATCAGTCCGCCCGCAAGTCGTGCACTCGGCGATCCTCGCACAGCGACGACGCGATTTCGATGGTCGCGCGCGTGGCTCCGTGTAGACGTGCATGATAGATTTCACGTGAATTAGCGCTGGACACACGTCGAGCGATCATGGGGCAATCGCCCGCACCATTTCTGGTCGCGGGCGCAGACTCCGTCTCTGATCGGGACCGCACCGCTAGGACATGGTGACGAGAGGTCAACATGACCGCACCCTGGAAACCGACGCGGCGTGAGATCCTCGCGGTCGGCACTGCCGCGCTCTTGACCGGGTGCACACCAGACTCGCCAGTCCCACCGGTTCCCACCCCCGCGATGACTGCGGCCGGGCGGGTTCCGCTACCGCCCGACCTCCTTCTGGGCCTGTCCACATCTGCCTATCAGATCGAAGGGTCGGTGTCGGCGGACGGTCGCGGCCCCTCCATCTGGGACACCTTCTGCAACAGGAAGGGTGTCATCGTCGACGCCAGCTCTGGCGCGACGGCTTGCGACCACTATCAGCGTTGGTCCGAAGACTTGGATCTGATGGCCTCGCTCGGCATTCAGAGCTACCGCTTCTCGGTCGCCTGGACCCGAGTGCTACCTGAGGGCAGGGGCGCCGTGAACCAGCGCGGTCTCGACTTCTACAAGCGCCTGGTCGAGGGCCTGCTCGATCGAAACATCAGTCCTCTTGTGACGCTGTACCACTGGGACTTACCTCAGGCGCTGCAGGATCTCGGTGGCTGGCAAGTCCGGGACAGCGCCTCTTGGTTCGCTGACTATGCCTCAGTCGTCTTCGAAGAGCTCGTCGGAGTGAGGCGGTGGTTGACGATCAACGAGCCGCGCGTCGTTGTTCACAATGGTCACCTGAATGGACAGCACGCCCCAGGCATCGCTGACGAACGGGCCGCGGGTCGGGTCCTGCACCACCTGTCACTGGCCCATGGCCGCGCCGTTCAGGCGTTCCGCTCTTCGAGCGCTTCAGGCGTCATCGGACCTTGTCATGTGCTATCGCCTTGTTATCCCGCTGACGATTCGCCGTCGGCCGTCAGCGCGGCTGCGCTGGAGGACGCTGAACTCAATACCCTCTACCTCGATCCGGTGCTCAAAGGCGAGTATCCCGAGCTGACGGAAAAACTTCCACCTCGCGTACAACGAAGTATCGAGTCAGCACAGAGGAACGGCGATCTGCGTATCATCTCCGAACCTGTTGATCTGGTGGGGATCAACTACTACACACCTGTCGTCATCAACGGCCGGGGTGAACGCCAGAAGTACTTCCCATTGACGCCGATCGACTGGCCGATGTATCCCGGCGGCTTGACTGAATGCCTTCTCCGAATTCATCGCGAATATGGTGCGCCGCTCATCGCGGTCACGGAGAATGGGGTCGGAGGTCGAGCCGACGAGGCGCTCGACGACTCGTTCCGGACCCGCTTCCTGAGAGATCACCTGCTGGCGCTCAAGACCGCCGTCGACGACGGCGCCCGACTGGAGAGCTACAACGCTTGGTCGTTGATGGACAACTTCGAGTGGGCGCAAGGGTACTCACAGCGGTGGGGACTCGTGAACGTCGATTTCAAGACCCAACACCGGAAACCGAAGGCATCGGCACGCTGGTACGCCGACGTCCTGGGCCGGAGAAGCGTCCCTCTTCAAGGCTGACCGGTCCCCCGGATGTCGCCGGCCCTCACGGTGAGAAGGATCGAGAGAGGTCGCTCACCGCCGCCCAGACACGTTCCGCGGCCTGTCCGTCATCGAGCGGACAGTACTGCTCGCGGAAGTCCCGGATGGCTTCTCTGTGGTCTGCCCCCAGCGCTGACAAGGATCGCAACGCATCGGCCAGCCCGTCGGCGGTGGATACCAGCGGCCCGGGCGCGACGGACGCGAGATCGAGGTACAGGCCACGAATCTGCTGGTAGTGCAGCAGATCGGGCACGAAGAAGATCATCGGGCGTCCGGTGAGGGCGTAGTCGAACATGATGGAGGAGTAGTCCGTCACCAGGGCGTCGGACGCGACGATGAGATCGCGAAGATCGGGATAGCTGGAGACGTCGCGCACCTGGCCTTCGTACCCGAGGTGCGTCTGAGCGGCACCGGTCAGATGGTGACCGTGCACCAGAACCACGGTGTTGCCGGGCACCAACGCTTCAAGTTCGCTGCGTTCCAGCAGCAGGGATGTGCCGTAACCACCTCCGGGTGCGTGTGCATCGTCCCGCCAGGTCGGGGCCCACAGGACGACGGTCTGATCCGGACCGATGTTCAGCCATCGGCGGGTGATGTCGCGTCGGGCCAGGCGACGCGCCCCGTTCGGGTCGGTCAGGAGATCGTTCCGCGGGTACCCCGATTCGATGATCGGCCCATCGAAGGCGAATGCTCTGCGAAAGATCTCCGAGCTGTAGGAGTTCTGGGAGACGAGTCCGTCCCAGTTGGCCGATTCGACCCTCAGCTCGTGAAGATAGTTCTTGTTCCGGAATCGGATTCTCTCGATGTCGAGGCCGATGCGCTTCAACGGGGTTCCGTGCCAGGTCTGCAGGTACAGCTGCCCGGGGCGCTTGACGTAGTGCACAGGCAGGCTGTCGTTGGAGATGATCAAGCGAGCCCGGGCGAGGTGCTCGTAGTAGTCACGGCTCCCGGCGATCACCTGGCTGAGTCCTCCAGGTGTCTGAACGGATCGATCGCTGACGACGACCACCACAGTCGCGTCGCGCCAAGCCGCCGGAATGGATTCGATCAGGGCTCGGGGATTGTCTGAGAACTTCCTTCCTCCCCAGCTCTCCACGAGGATGACATCCCTCACTGAGGCCCGACGAGCTCGACGATAGGTGCCACGCCGCAGCCGATCTTGGCCGTGGGAGCTGCTTTCGGCGGCTCCCAGGGCGGTGACGGACATCGCGAGCTGCCGATGTGAGTTCACGCCGATCCGAACGCCCGCAACGTCGGCCGACGGAGACCGCACACTCGTCACGGGACGCTCGTGCAGGATGACCGCCGGTTCCCAGGATCCGTCCACCAGTCCCTGCATCAGAGTCCACTCACCCGCAGCGAGTGGATGTACCCCCTCCGGTCCTGACGACGAGACCAGCTCGAAGGTTGCCTCGAAACCGTGGCCGTTCCGGTGCGCCACCGCCTGGATCATGCTGCCCGCACCGTGGCACCAGGCCAGCCGAGGAGGACCTTGATCACTCGGCCAGCAGATGCCCCGGACCTGCAGACGATCACCGATCCAGGTAGTGGCGGTGATCGCCACACCGGGTGCACCGATGACGATCTCCGCTCCGCCCCGACCGTCATCTGCGACCGCCACGGTGTGGTTCCCCAGTGGAACGGCGAACTCGTGGGGCAGTTGCGTGGTCACGGCGGCGACACCATCATCGGCGACAGCCGCCAGGCAGAACGAGAGGTGGCGTCGAGCACCCTTCATCATCTGCAGGAGAACCGGGTCGACCGTGGCTCGGAAGGTAGCTCCAGTCTCGGTGACCGCGGAACTCAACGGCACGTCCACAGCATCCCCGATCTCGGAGGTGAGCCGGAGTGTGTGTGGCCGAGAAGCCAGCGAGCTCACCGACCGGAGCGACAGGGACAGCAGGCCGCCGACGCTCTCGACGGCGGCGAGCGCGACCGATGCTCGAGCGGCTTCGATCACCAGGCGTTGACCCGCAGCCCAGCTGACTCGGAGCACGAGTCCCCTCGGGCCGTGCTTGACCTCGGTGAAGGCGGACCCGGATGGTGGACCGAGAGCACTGCCGCTCCCCGCGCCGAGAGCGAGGACCTGCAGGTTCACCTGCCATCGCACCGGGGTTCGCGCCGCACCGGGATCGAGCAGCTTCATCGGGATCTCGGCGCGGAATCCGGACCAGTCGTCGTAGGCGTGGGTCGACCAGCCTCGCCTGTCCACCGCCGGAAGCCGTCTGGGTCCGATCCACACGTGCCGTTCCTGACGACCGCGTGCGTCGATCAGCTGAAGTCGTCGAACCGATGCCGCAGGATGGTTCATCGCCATCCCGTCGATGAAGCCGTAGCCCTCGATGACGAGCGCGTCGCCCTGCCAGGACAAGGCGTCCACACCCATACTCAGCGGCAGCCGCCGACGGGCACTGCGGTAGCTGCGATGGACGCTCTTCCGCGCCGGCCCGAGGTCTGCACGCAGCACCAGACCTCGCCTGCGGAAAGGCAGCCGCCAGTCGTTCTCCCGCAGAAAGCCGAGGTAGTCCATGAGCTCGTGCCGCCGTCCCAGACTCACCAGGCGGTACGCCACTCGGAGATGAGGCGCAAGCCGATCAACGACGTTGCCTGGAGATCCGTCGAGAAAACCTTGGACAAGGTGAACGAAGTCGTCCTGGAACTCATGCTGGGTGTCTTCCAGCTCACGGAAGTAGCTACCCAGGTCGTACCGGAGGAACTTGAACTCAGCGGCCGTCCGCACGGGTGTCGGAGCGGCGTCGTCGCTCAGCAGACGGCGGACCCTCTGAAGACTTGCGACCCGGTCCCTCAGGAGGTCCGGATCGTCCCTTCGCATCGTGATCGATGCCGTGCCGTCGTCTCGTCGACGCCAGAGGTAGACCACGTCGGCCAACACCTCCACAGCGGAGGCCCGGCAGTGCGTCTCGGTCATCAACGCCACATCCTCGAACATGACGTGCTCGGGAAACGCATAGCGTCGGCCAGTCCAGTAATCCCGGCGAAACAGCTTGTTCCACGAGGTCGTGTCGAAGACGAGGGCTGGGTCTTTGAAGATGTGAGTGCCCGTCGCCGGCCAGGAGAGGCCGTTCTCGTGCAGCATCGAGGGCCAGCGACAGGTCCCGGAGATACGCAGGACGCGGCCGGTGGAGAAGTCTGATGTGCTGGTCCGGAGGGCGTTCAGATGCCTCTCGACAGCCTCCGGGGGCACCAGGTCATCCGCGTCGACGAACATGATGTAGTCGCCGAGAGCGTGGGCCAGCCCGACGTTCCGTGCGGATCCGGGCCCGGCGTGCGGTTGCCGAATCGTCTGGAAGCGGGCATCAGCGTCCGAGTGCTCCTCGAGGACGGCCGCACTCTGGTCGCTCGAGCCGTCATCGACGCAGACGACCTGGAGATCCAGGTGGGACTGTCGTCGGACGGAGTCCAAGCACGAGCGCAGGTACCGCCCGGCGTTGCGCACCGGGATGATGACGCTGACAAGAGGCATGTGCTGCTTTCAGGACGCGAGCGAGACCGCTCCCTCGGGAGGTTACCGATGCCGATGCCAGCCCGGTCATGGAGCGACCGTGTTGCTGGCGACCATGCCTTCGAGCGTCCGCGTCGCCGCGCGGGCCGCGACCTTGACCTGCCTACCCGACAGCGGGTGCTCAGCCAGCCGCTGCCAGGTCGCCAGCGACTCCAGGGCGGCCTGCCGAACCTCGTCCACGGTCGCGTCCTCGGCCAGCCCCAGGCGGGCCGAGGAGCTGTGGCCGTTGCCGCCGAGAAGGCGATCCAGCTCGGCCAGGCGGTCCGGACGGACCTCCAGCGATCCCGAGCGCAACGCGCTGAGCAGCCGCACCTCCTCGAACTCATGCGTGCTCGCCGACAACTGTTCCGCCGCCGTCAGCAGGACCTCGCTGTCGGTACACCCCCCGCCCCGCAGCACGTCGAACAGCACCGCCAGGGACGATCGAGCCTTGAGCACCCGACTGCGCTGTTCGAACTGACGGGTCAGCACCAACCGCAGCCGATTCAGACCACTGCGCTCCACCAGCTCATCGGACAACTCCACCGCCGAGGTGACGAAGCCGGCCCGGATCAGCTCCACCGACAGCCTGACACCGAACAGACCCATCCGCTCGATCAGGTGCTCCCGCTCGATCTCGGTCAACGTCACCCCCGAGGATCGGTGCAGGAAGCGGTCCGCGGTGAGCAGCAACATCTCCACCTCGGTGCGTTCCGCGCGGGCCAAGGTGGCCAGCATGGCGTACTCCACCTCGCGCAGTGTGGTCGCCGCGAACGCCAGCAAGCCGTTGACCGGAACGATCACCGGACACAGCCGACGCAGCCGCGGATCCGCTTCGTAGCGGAGCGCGATCCGATCCGCGACCTCCATCGCATCCAGCCGGCAGGCGCCGATCTCATCGGCCCGCGAGAGCACCCCGACCGAGTTCATCGGCGTACCGTGGGCCAGCTCGTCGTCGTGGAAGGACTCCAGGAAGCGTACGTCGCTCGCGTGCGTGTGCCGCATCAGGTAGAGCACGGCGTCAGCCACCGGCACCCGGCCGTCCTCGGCGGCCAGCACCCGCTGGGTTCGGGCGGAGATGTCGGCGGAGATGGAAGCGATCCCCGGCGTGTCCAAGATCGTCAGCTCACGCAGCCTGCTGGTCGGCCAGCTGACGTCGATCCGGTCGACGTCGGCTGCCGGCAGGTCGCCGAGGTCGACGTCCAGCGCGCCGGAGTCCCGGGTCCATGGACGAACGACGCCGTCGCCGACCAGGGGGTAGACGGTCACCTGCGGTGAGGTTCCCTCGTGATACCAGGTGACGATCTTGGTGCATTCTCCCGCATCGGTCGGTGCCAGCTCGTCGCCCAGGATCGCGTTCAGCAGGGTGGACTTGCCGGCCTTGACCTTGCCGGCGATCGCCAACCGGAGCGGTCCCGTCAGCCGCTCGCGGGCATCGCTCAGTCTCGATCGGGCTTCGTCGCTGATGGCGCTCGACACCGCCCGATCCAACAGCGCACCGAGATTGTCGACCAATGCATCAGCCACGACTGTCCACCGGCTTCCGGGCGCCCGCCACCACCCGGGCCGTGGCCCGGACCGACTCCAGCTGCCCCTCCCGTGCCTGCAGCTCCCGTTCCCGGGCAGCGAGCTGGGCCTCGTCCAGACCGCCGAGTCGGCGCGCGGCCTCCATCGCCTCGTACGCCGACCGCTCCAGCTGCTTGGCCCGGCCCTGGAAGTCGTCCCGGAGATGGCGTTGCGCGGTTCTCAGGACGTCCCTGGTTTCCTTGTTCAGCAGGAAGGCGACCTCGTCGACGAAGCGTCGGGCAGCTCCCTTGGCCTGTTGCTGGCGGTACGTCTGCTGCCGCTTCTTCTCGTCGCCGATGATCTTCTTGCCGATCCCGGTGCCCAACAACAGGGAGAATCCCGTGATGGCCAGATAGGTCCCCGTACCGGCGGTCAGCAAGCCTGCCGCGACGGTGCCCAGCATCATCGGCAGGTAATAGCTGCTGCGGGCCGCCACCATCAACGGAGCGAGTTTGCCACCGGGCATCGCCAGGGTCGACGCAGGAGCCAGGACCACCGAATCGACGTCGACGTTGCCACCCAGAGGCAGCTTGAGCTGAGTACCCTCGGGCAGCTCGAAGTGATCAGCGACGTCCTGGGCCAGCTGTTCCGTCCGCCCGGTGAGCAGATCACGGTTGGCCATCGTGACGATGGCGATCTGACGGCGCAGCCAGACCTCGGTGTCGCTCCAGGTGTCCTTCGGGTCCCCAGAGTCGATCACCTCTTCCACGTCGTGGATCACCGTCCTCAGCCGTGCCTGCAGGTCGTGCTCGACGTCGGCCACCAGATCCTGGATCCCGTCGGAGAGGGTCTGCTGCCAGGTCGCGGTCGGATGGATCAGCCGTTTCGCCTGCTCCTGGACCCGATCGAGCTCCTGCACGACCTCCTCGCTCGACTGCGGCGCCTCCAGAACGGCGCGCTCGGCCTGGGACTGCTGCTCGAGCTGGCTCGCGACGAAGTCAACCTCGGCGGCCGCATTCTTTGCGGCCAGCTCGCGGGTCCTGGCCACCACATCGCGGGCCAGGAACGCCACCAGCTCGGAGAACCCGGACTCGGCGTTGAGCCCTGGATCCTTGGCGGCTCGGAGGCGCAGGAACGAGGACACCGCGATCATCGGCAGATCCAGACCCGCGTTGGAAAGGTGCTGGCGGTCGAGCTCGAAGATGCGCCGCCAGTGCGGGTAAAGATCGATCTTGGTCACCACGACGGCTGTCGTCGGGCAGCGGTCGACCGCTGTCTTCAAGAAGGCGAGCTCAGGGGCGGTCAGCTCCTGGGCGGCGTCGGTGACGAAGACCACGCCCTTGGCGTAACGGAGGGCACCGAGAGTGAGGAAGCCGTGAGCGGAATCCAGCCCGCCCACACCGGGGGTGTCGACCATCGCCAATCCGGAGCGCAGCATCCGGTGAGGCAGGCCGACCTCGACCACCCGGTCCCGTTCCGGGTCGGAGGGATCGGCTTCCTCGGTGACCAGCAGGTCGATCTCGCCGAGCGGGCGCTCCTGCTCTTCGATCTTGGTCTCGTCCTCGGTCCGCGCGTAGGTGGTGACCCTGGGTCGGGCCGAGTACTTCACGATCGTCGGCACTGCGGTGACCACGTCGGCGTCGACGGGGCAGACGGCGCGCTGCAGCAGAGCGTTGATCATGGTCGACTTGCCGACCTTGAACTGTCCGCAGAAGACGACCTGGATCTGCTCGGATGCGAGCCGCTCCTTGGTCTCGTGGAGATGCTTGTCGAGGTCGGTCCGGCCCTGGCTGCTCGCGATCTCGCGGCCCGTGTCGATCGCCGCGATGATCTCGTTCACCCCGGCCGCCGGGTCCCCTGGTCGAGACTCGGCCGTACCGACCGACCGCGGCCGGGTTGCTGAGCGGGGCTCCGGGATGGGCGTCGGCGGGGGAGCCTGGGTGTCGGGCGGGGCCGTGCGCACTCCGGGAGCCTCTGGCACTCCGGGAGCCTCGGGCGGCGCCGGTGGTTCGGGCGCCGCCGGTGTCGGTTCGGGCGCCGCCGGTGTCGGTTCGGGCTCCGCCGGTGTCGGTTCGGGCGCCGCCGCTGTCGGCGCGGGGTTGGCAGGCTCCGGTGTTGCTCCCAGGGCGGCAGCCAGATCCGAAGACCGGCGGAGGCGCCGGCTGCGCGGCTTCCGCACGGGCTCTTCCCACTGGAGGAAGTGATTGCACGCACTGCAGAACACCGAGTCGGCCTCGTTCTCGGTGCCGCAGTTGACGCAGGTGATCACTGCTCCATCCTGAGGGTCGGGTGCCGACAGCGCACGACAATTAGCCTGTGCCAGGTAGTCAGTGCGCAGGCTATCGCGTCGCCTCACCAGGCACGAGGGACCCAGGTTCCTGTGACCGCCGGAACCGTTGGCGAAGGGCCAGCTCGATGTCGTCGGCACGGACCCGAATGCACTCGACGGGACCCACCGCTGTGCTGGACACTGACAACACACGGCTCGGCTGCATCGGCTCGGCTTCATCAGCCATTCCCCCGTGCCGACGAGGGGACCAGCCGACGCGAGGAAGGGTGGCATCGCCGACGTGATCTGCGGGGACTGCGGGGAGACGAACAAGCCCGGCACGGAGTTCTGCCTGTTCTGCGGTGCTTACCTGGGCTGGGAGGCGCAGGAGAAACCTGCCGGCGCGAACGACGTGACCGAGGTGCAGCCGGTTCAGCCACCGGCCCCCGCGCAGGTTCCCACGACCCGAGCCACTCAGGGGACAGCGCCGGCGGCGCCGGTTCTCGCTCAACCAGTCCGACCGCTGCCCACGGTGCGTCCCGTGCCCCCACCCGAGAACGCCGCCCACCCCGAACCCGCCCGATCCGCTCCGCAGCCGTCCCCGGTCACCAGCGTGATGGCACCGGTGCCGCCACCGCAGCCCAGCGGCTGCCCCACCTGCGGCCGGGCGATCGATCCGTCGCGACGGTTCTGCGGGCACTGCGGTGAGCAGTTCATCTGGCCGGGCACCAGTGCTCCGGTCACTCGGTCGACGAAGCGGAGCACGTGGTGGACCCGACTGTGGGACAGCAAGGACCGGGTCGCCCGACGGGCGTACCGGCGCAGCCTCCCACCCCTGTACCGCTGGCGGCGAGTGATCATCGCGATACTGGCGCTCGGTCTGATCGGCGCCGGTCTCACCGTCGTCGACCGATCACCCAAGGCCTTCGTCCTGGCCCGCTACTACGACCTGCGCAATGTCCGCGTCCCGGTGCCGGGGATGACGGCGGAGATCATCCCGCCGGAGGCGTCGGTTCCGGAAACGACGCCGGATGCCTTGGTCGACGGCACGGCCAAGGCGTGGCAGATGGCCTGGACCACTGCCACCCAAGGCAGTCCCTGTCGAGTGACTCCCACGACGGCGGTGATCCAGCTGTCGTTCGCCCGGACCCGGATCCGCGAGATCGATCTGAGGGCGGGACTGTTGGAGAACAACCCCAACCGGCTGCTCCAGTTCCGACCACAGAAGATCTGGATCGCTTACGCCGACCAGTGCCAGGACCGAGATCTGAAGAACGTGGAGCGCCAGCCGGTCTCCATCGACACCGAGCTGCCGGTCGACTCGATCCGAATCGGGGTCCAGAGCGCCTTTCCACCCGACCAGCCGACCGGCCAGCAGGAGGTGCTGAGTTTCACCGAGATCACGCTGCTGTCCCGGCCGCCGGTCAGGTGACGGCGGATCGCCACCGACCCCTCAGGGGTCGAGTTGGACGGTCTGGCAGAACGGATGAGCCTTCTTGAAGGTCACGCAGGCTGCCCCGGCGTCGGCCTTGGTGTCGAATGGTCCGAGGTAGAGCACCCAGCTGTCTGCCTTGAGCCGGGGCGCCATATCGGGGTACTCACGGCTTCTGACGATGCCTGCGTGCTGGTCGAGGTCGCGCAGCTCGGCAAGCTTGTCCTCGGGGTCGTATCCGGTCCCCTCGACCGGCCACCAGTCGGCCGCGAACCACTTGCCCTTGAAGCTCGCGTCGGGCGCGGTGTCGATGCCGGTGGAGGAGTCACCCGAGGGCGGCTGGGTCGAGCTCGTCGGTCCGGTGGTAGGCGGGGAGCCCTGGTCCGCGCTCGGGGGTACGACCCCGCCGCCGCCACTGCTGCTCCCACCGGATGTGCCGCCCCCCTGATCCGGCGAGCTGCCGGGCGATGATGCCGGTCCGACGCCGGTCGGCGACGGACTGACCGTGGACTGTGCGGCGAGCGTCTCGGCACACACCTCCTCGGTGAAGGGGCTCGACAGGTCACCGCGACGGGACTGAACGGCGAAACACACGTTCGTCGCTGGAGTCAGCTCGCCGATGATCTTGGCGGTGTCCGTGCCAGGAACCTGCTGCGAACCCGTGGTCGATCCGTCCTTCACCTGGACGACGGTGTAACCCTCGACGTTCTCCACCGCCGCCCACCGGACCTCGACCGAATCCGGCCCGAGAGGCCCGACCTTGACGTCCCGCGGCGGCGCGGGCGGACCCAGCTCCTGGAACGTCGCTTCGGGTGGCAGTTTGCGGGTGAGCGCCCAGGCCACTC
The DNA here is from genome assembly GCA_036525335.1 of Microlunatus sp. Lineage (GTDB taxonomy): Bacteria > Actinomycetota > Actinomycetes > Propionibacteriales > Propionibacteriaceae > Microlunatus. Next base: position 38,594 of record DATDAP010000450.1, read on the forward strand.
CGCCCCCGACCGCCAGCAGGACCAGGGCGAGGAGCATCACCGCGCCGGCGGTCAGGATCGGTTTCTGGTTGAAGGCACCGTCGACGGTGGGGCGGTCGGGTGTCCCGCCGTACGGGGAGGCCGGGCCCTGCTGGGCGGGGGCATCGACCTGTTCCCCGGTGACGGTGAAGGCGATGCGATTCTGGGCGCCGCGCAGCGTCGGTTTCTTGGTCCTGGCCCAGAGCATGGCCGTCCCGGTTCCGCCCAGGCCCAGCTCGACCACCTCGGGTCTGATCAAGAAGCCCAGTGCCTCGTCCTGGTTGGACGCGGTCAACCTGAGCTTGGCCGGCGAGTTCCCCCAGTTGCTGAGCTGGATGACGTGGCGGCCGCGCCACCGGCCGGAGGAGTTGACCGGCAGCAGCTTGGCCTGCAGCCCGAACACCTTGCCGATCTCCAGATCTCCCTCGACGACGGCGCTGGCGTCGGCGTCCTCGGTGGACCGCACCCGAACGCCGAACGGCCAGGTGCCACCGGGAGCTCCGGTCCCCCCAGGCGGGCTGAACACGACCACGGCACTGGCATCCTGCTGAGGATAGATCGAGATCTCGGGCGGCAGCGCCTCGCCCCATTCCGACACGCCTTCGCCGATGACCTCGACCCGGTAGCCCTCGACGATCGTCCCGGGATTGGCGATCTTGATCGTGATCGACACCTGCCCGCCAGGCTCGACCGCGATCCGGTCGACGTCCAGCGAGACGATGGGATCAGTCACGCCGTCAGCATAGAGCGACGGATCGCCGGAGGGCAGTGAGAATCCGGGTGGTCGCGGTGCACGATCGGGCACCGACACGTGCCCTCGAATCGGCTCACTCGCCCTGCCGTCGGTCACGCTGGGGAGGGCATCCTGCTGACGTGATCCACGAGGTGGACTCCGCGCTGCGTACGTTGATCGAACGCGAGGCAGCCGGTATGCGCGATGTCGAGATCGTGTTCGACGCCCCGACCCGGGAGTGGGCCGGGCGCCGCAACTCGCCCACCATCGACGTCTACCTCTACGACATCCGCGAGGACCTGCGGCGACGCGAGCGCGGGATGCACAACGTCTACGACGAGTCCAACACCGTGGTGTCCCGGCGGCTGCCTCCGCGCCACTTCAAGCTGTCCTACCTCGTCACGGCTTGGACCCAGCGACCCGAGGACGAGCACCGGCTGCTGTCCTCCCTGCTCCTCTGCTTCTTGAAGTACGACGCGCTGCCCTCCGATGTGCTGACCGGACCGTTGACCGAGCTCGGGCTGCCGATCCCGATCACGATCGCCCTGCCACCCCCGGAGGACAGGGCCTTCGCCGACGTCTGGTCGGCGCTGGGTGGTGAGCTCAAGCCGTCGATCGACGTGGTGGTGAGCACGCCCCTGGACACCGGTCAGAGCTTCCACACCGGACCGCCCGTCGAGCTGCCACCGCGCGTCAGTCTCGGTGGGTCGTACGGCTGGCCCACCCGGGAGACCAAGAGCCGCAACGGTGTCGAGAAGTGGCCGGTTGGCACCGAAGGTCCGACACCGGGCGCGGCGCCCGAGCAGGGAGAAGCCGATACACCCGCAGCGGGAGCCGGCAAGCGGTCGTCCCGTACGCGGGCTGGGAACCGTGGCAAGGCCACGTCTGGCACGGGGAGTGGGGGTGCCGGTTCCGGCCCAGCCTCGGCCGAATCTTCTGGCACGACGACCTCGAGTGGCTGGGACCTCGCCACCGGCTGGGCGAACGCGATGGCGCCGCCGGGCTCCGCAGAGTCTTCCGAGCAGCTGCCGGAACGCGCCGCGGGCCGGCTGCGGGGTGGCACCCCCGGCGGTGCCGGCAGTGTCGGGGCGGGCCAGGAGATCGATGAAGCCGCGCTGAACGCCGCGGAGTCAGCCGGCGGGCCGGTCAAGAAGGCAGCGAGTGGGGCCAAGTCCGGTGGCCGACCCGGTCCGCGGGTCGCGATCACCCGGACCCGGCAGACCAAGAAGCGTCCGTGAGCACACCCGATCTCGCCTACCTCCTCGGTCGGGCTCAGCTCGTCGAGGGGCGGGTGCGGGAGCTGGTGGCGCTCCGCCGAGCCGGCGACCCGGCGCCCGACGACCCGTTCCGTGGCCTCTATGTGAGTGAAGAGACCGTCGAGCAGCTGCTGACCACGACCGTGGCCGCGATCCACCCCCTGCACAGCGACGCCCGGGTGGACCTCGAGGTCGACGCCGACGCGGCCGAGTCGGCCGGCACCCCGCTGCGGTTGAGGCGACTCGCTCGGACTGCCGGTCTGACTCCGCTCGATGTCGAGCTGCTGATGATCGCGCTGCTCCCGGATCTGGACAGCCGGTTCGAGCGCTTGTACGGGTACCTCAACGACGACGTGACGCGGCGCCGCGCATCGGTCGGGCTGGCGCTGCAGCTGGCCGGGGAGTCGGCCATGACGGCGAGCACCCGAGCCCGCCTGGAGCTGAGCCGACCGTTGGTCAGCCGCGGACTGATCGTGGTCGAGGATCCCGAGCGCCCCTTCCTCACCCGCGGAATGCGGGTGCCCGACCGAGTCGGTGCCCACCTTCTCGGTGACGATGCTCCGGCCGCCGGACTGGCCGGCCTGATCGACGAGGTCGGTCCCTACTGGGCGCCCGTGGCCGATCAGCTCGGCCGGGCGCTCTCGGCCGGAGTACGGCTCGTGCATCTGCGTGAGCAGGTCGTGGGCACCGGTGCGGCGGTGGCCGTCGCGGCGCTCTCGGCCGCCTCGATGGGTGCGTTGACCCTCGACCTGACCCGATTGGGCGGTGTCGCGTCGAACGAGGCGGCCGCCCTGGCCGACCTCGCGATCCGCGAAGCGCTGCTGATCGGTGCCGGTCTGGTGGCCGGACCGGTGGAGGTGCTCGCCGAGTCCGGCGCGGAGCCGATGCACCGGCTGACGGCGGCGGACATACCGGTGCTGCTCGTCGGCTCGACCACCTGGGATCCTCAGTGGTCGACGGAGAGCCCGCTGCTCGCCGATGCTCCGGTGCTCGGCGGACGAGAGCGGCTGGCGCTGTGGGAGCGGGAGCTGGGAGCTCACGACCCGTCGCTGGATCCGGCCTCCTTGGCCGTTCACCTGGCCCTGGGCCCCGGGCAGGTCACCAAGGCCGTCCGTGCCGCGGAAGCATCTGCGCGGATGACCGGGGGGCCGGTCTCGGCCGACGACCTGCGCCGCGGCGTACGCGCGCAGAACGCGGCGGGGCTCGAACGCCTGGCGCGACGGATCGTGCCCGAGGTGGCGTGGGCCGATCTCGTGCTGGCGCCAACGGTGACGCGCGGACTCAAGGAGGTCGCCGCCCGGGCTCGACACCGCGACACGGTCCTCACGGATTGGCGGATGCGCCGCGGTGGTGGCCGCGGGCACGGTGTGACGGCGCTGTTCGCCGGCGACTCCGGCACCGGGAAGACGATGTCCGCCGAGGTGATCGCGTCCGACCTCGGGCTCGACCTCTACACGGTCAACCTCGCCACCGTGGTCGACAAGTACATCGGGGAAACCGAGAAGAACCTCGAACGGATCTTCACCGAGGCCGGCGGGGTCAACGCGGTGCTGTTCTTCGACGAGGCGGATGCCATCTTCGGCAAGCGCAGCGACGTCCGCGATGCCCACGACCGGTACGCCAACATCGAGAGCGCCTACCTGCTGCAACGGCTGGAGACCTTCGACGGGCTGGCGGTTCTGGCGACCAACCTGCGGGCCAACATCGACGACGCCTTCACCCGGCGCCTGGACGCGATCATCGACTTCCCCGAACCGACCGAGGAGCTGCGTCACTCGCTCTGGCAGCGCTGCCTGGCCCCCCCGCTACCCATCGCGGCCGACATCGACTACGACTTCTTGGCCTCGTCGTTCGACTTCGCCGGCGGCAACATCCGATCGGCTTCGACCACAGCCGCCTACCTGGCTGCCGCCGAGGCCGTACCGGTCGGCATGCTGCACCTGGTCGCCGCCGTTGAGCAGGAGTACCGCAAGATGGGCCGGCTCGTCCTGGAGCGCGAGTTCGGCCGCTACTTCTCGATGATCGCCTGAGCGCTCGAGCTGCCCTTTCGGGCAGTCGAGGGTGCGCCTCCTGCTCCACCCCAGGACCTGGTGGGCAGGCCGGACCCGTGCCAGAGTGGGAGGGTCGCCGACTCGCGGAGGTTGTGGTCATGCACGAACATCGGTACGACGAGCGTGTCGAGACGCTGCGGCCCGCGGCCTCACGGATCGACCAGGAGGTCAGCACCCACACCGGCAAGGCGGCCGCCTCCGGCCGCACGGACGCCCTGGGCTCCGACGAGATCCTCGGTCTGCAGCGCAGCATCGGCAACGCCGGGGTGTCCTCGATGCTGGAGGAGGAGCGCTCCCCCGTGCACGACGTGATCTCCTCCGGTGGCCGTCCGCTGGAGCCGGAGGTGCGCACCGACATGGAGAGTCGCATGGGCCACGATTTCAGCGATGTGCGCGTGCACGACGACTCGGCGGCGGCGGCCTCGGCTTCGGCAGTGAATGCGCACGCCTACACCGTGGGGTCCAACATCGTCTTCCAGCGCGACACCTACGACCCTGGTTCCAGCGACGGCCGGACGACCCTGGCCCACGAGCTGACCCACGTGGTGCAGCAACGCAGCGGACCGGTCGACGGCACGTCTGCTCCCGGCGGGATCAAGGTCAGCGACCCCTCCGACCGCTTCGAGCAGGAGGCGGCGGCCAACGCCGACCGGGTGATGTCCGGCCCGGCGCCGGTGCAGACCTTGAGCGCCTCCGGTCCCGCCGTCCAGCGGGAGGGTGAGGAGGATGAAGAGGTCCAGGGGCTCTTCGTCCAGCGCCACGCCGGCCAGGATCACGAGGATGAGCCGGTGCAGGGCCTCTTCGTGCAACGTGAGGGCGAAGTGCCCGAGGAAGACGAAGAGCCGGTGCAGGGCCTCTTCGTTCAGCGCGAGGGTGAAGAGGACGAGGAGATGCCGGCCTGACGTCGGTCGGCTGCGCGGCCTGGCTGGCTGCCGCAGCCCAGCGCCTGTTTCGCCGGCCCGGTTCAGGCTGAACCGTACGCTTTTTGCTCACGGGGTCTCGATGCGGATGAGTCACAGTTTCGTACTGTTCCGCCGGCCGACCTGGTTTCCTCGATGCCCCGCTCACTGTCGTGGGCCCGAGATCCCCATCGATGTTCACCGCCGCCGTCACGACCGCCAACGAGGCGACGTCGTCGGCATCCTTCCCTTTCGGGCAGCAGACACTGCCCTCCGCCGCGTCCGGGGGGACGTACCGGCCGGAGCGCGCCCGGAAGAGGCTGCATTAGGCCACGTTCACACCCAAGGAGCCCAGCATGCCGCCGTATCAGTCACCCGGTGTCTATGTCGAGGAGGTCGCAGCGGGAGCCCGCCCGCTCGAAGGCGCAGGCACCGCCATCGCCGCCTTCATC
>DATDAP010000451.1:0-2022 GCA_036525335.1 Microlunatus sp.
ACAACTCCGCTCCGAGACCCCAGGGATTGTCGCTGCCCTCGGCTACGACCTCGACCGGTATCCAGACCACGTGGACATCCTGGTGGGCTCGGTGATGCTCTGCCTCGAGTTCCGTGCCGACGATTTGCTTGAGGACGCTCGGCCCTGCGTGAAGGATTCGCTGCGCGACTTTCAAGAGCGAGCAGCCCCTGTCGTCGGGGTGTTCGAAGAGCTTGAGCACGCGGAGGGACGCTGCCTAAAGCACGTTGCGCGCATTCGCAATCGCTTCACCGCTCTCCACCGGTTCGTCTTGAACAACACCGCTGAGTTGGCTGCCTCCGTGTCTGGGCAGGAGATCCCGGTGCGCGTACACCGAATCGATGCCAAGTGGGCAAGAGTTCAGGCTGCGTACGCTCAACTCAATCGAGCCTGCGGAAAGTAGCCTCCCCCCGCTACTTAGCAAGGATCAATAGGGCAGAACAGTCGCGTTACGTGGGAACACGCTCGCCCAGGCCACTCTCGCCCCGTTGGCTTCAGAGTCCTCGTCGGAGCCAATCGTCTCGGCGAACCTCGTACACCGTCATCGGCTCGCCCGAGCGCCCGAGGCCTGGGCCCCGCGCCGCGAATCCGAGGTTGGCGGCAAGGCGACGAGATGGTTCGTTCGCTCCCTCCTCGATGTAGGCCGTGATGATCTCGACATCGGTACGGCCCCAGAGGTCATCGATGGCTGCTTCCATCGCCTCGGTCGCGATGCCTTCCCTCCGCCGCTCCTCGGTCACCCACCAGCCCGCCTCGACCTCGTCGGGTGCGATTCCCTCGATGCCATGACCGGCAAGGCGCAGCTCGGCGCCGCCGAGGAAGCTCTCGTCCCGTCTGTCCCGGATCGCCCAGGGGCCGAAGCCGTGCTCTCGCCACTGCAGCTCGGCGGCGCGAGTGTCGCGCAATGCGTCGGCGGGGTTCTTCGACGCTCGTGCGTGCTCGGCCTCGTCGAGTCGTCTCAGCGGGATCAGGATCAGACGCGCTGTTCGGAGAACGATTCGACCGCGTGCCGGCCCCGCCGAGTCGCCCGCGTAGCGTCCATGCACGCTCGCAGTATGGCCCGATGCGTTCTGGTGATATTCCCGAACTCATTGGCCCGCATCAGGGCGCTACCGCCTGCTCAGCGTGGACGCATAGGGCCAGTCGACGATCTTGGGCGGTGACAGAGGTGACATTCCCGGAGAACGCCGCTCGGATGCGCGAGTGTGCGGGAAGGCTGGATCTCACCGAGACCGATGAGTTCTTGGTGGACGGTCAGTCTCTACCGAGTACGGATTTGTGCGCAGTTGGAACGTTGTCGCCCAGCAGGAAACGACTCCCGGAGGCCTCATGAAGCTCTTGCTCACGTCCGCTGGCATCAAGAACCCGAGCATCCACGACGCGCTCGTCGACCTGCTGGGCAAGCCCATCGCGGAGTCCAATGCTCTTTGCATCCCGACCGCGGCGTACGGGAGCTCCTACAGCACTCCGGCCGGCCCGTGGCGGTTCATCAGCGGAAGGTCCGACCAGCCGATGACCGAGCTCGGTTGGAAATCGCTCGGCGTGCTCGAGCTAACGGCGCTTCCCAGCGCGGGTTCAGACCGGTGGGTCCAATGGGTCCGCGAGACCGACGCCCTGTTGGTGAATGGCGGCGACGCGCTGTATCTGTGCCACTGGATGCAGGAATCCGGTCTCGCGGATCTCCTGCCGTCGCTGCGCGACAGCGTCTGGGTGGGATTCAGCGCCGGGAGCATGGTGCTGACCCCCCGGATCGGCGAGAACTTCGTCGGCTGGACGTCGCCCGGCGGCAGCGACGAAACGCTGGGCGTCGTCGACTTCTCGATCTTCCCGCACCTGGATCACCCGGCTCTGCCGGAAAACACCATGGCCGAGGCAGAACGATGGGCTTCCGGCTTGACGAATCCGGCATACGCAATCGACGACGACACCGCCATAAAGGTGGTCGACGGCACCGTCGACGTCATCTCCCAGGGGCACTGGAAGCTGTTCGCCCCCAGCCCGGTA
>DATDAP010000452.1:0-5402 GCA_036525335.1 Microlunatus sp.
CGGGCCGAGTGCATCGACAGCAGCGGGATCCCGACGTCGACCGTGCGGATCCCCAACCGGGTGGCGGTCAGCGGACCGATGGTGCTGCCACACGGGACGGCGTTGTTGGACACGAACTCCTGAGTCGGCACCCCCGCAGCCCGGCAGGCCCGCCGCCACAGCGCCGCGCCGACCCCATCGGTCGCGTACCGCTGATTGGCGTTGATCTTGAGCAGCGGACCGCCGTTGAGCAGTGGTCGGTTGGCCGGATCGTGCCGCTGCGCGTAGTTCGGGTGCACGGCGTGTCCGGTGTCGGCGGACAGGCAGACCGATCCGGCCAGCACTCGCTGGTGGTCGTCGGGCGAACCACCGAGCGCGGCCGAGATCCTGCTCAGCACATCGGCCAACACCGGGCCGGCGGCCCCGGAACGCGACGCGCTGCCGATCTCCTCGTGGTCGAAGGCGGCGACGACGGTGATCAGGTCACTGTCGGTGGCGGCGATCAGAGCGGTCAGCGCCGCGTGCACGCTGGACAGGTTGTCCAGCCGGCCCGCGGCCAGGAACTCGTCGGTGGGTCCGAAGATCTCCGGCGGCGTGGTGGCGTACGCAGACAGATCGGAGCCATCGATCTCGCCGACCTCGCAGCCGGCCAGCAGCGCGATCTGCTCCATGATCATCAGATCGGGGCGGCCGACGCTCCACACCGGAGCGGTGTGCAGCTGCCGGTCCAGCTTCACGCCGTCCTCGTTCGCGGCGCGGTCGAGGTGGATGGCCAGCTGGGGGATGCGCATGATCGCCCCGGTGCGGACCAGCCGCTGCTCGCCGCTGTTCAGGATCACCCGACCGGCCAGCCCGAGCTCCCGGTCCAACCAGGAGTTCAGCAGCGGACCGCCGTAGATCTCCAAGCCGAGCTGCTGCCAACCCGCCACACCGATGTCGGGCCGAGGCTTGAGCACGAAGCCCGGTGAGTCGGTGTGGACGCCGACGATCCGGTAGGGGGTGCCGGGCTTGGCCGCGGTCGGGATCCGCCAAGCCAGCACGGCCCCGTCCCGAATGAGCACGTACGCCCCCGGCGCCCCGACGAAGTCCGAACGCTCGTCGACCAGCGCGAAGCCCTCGGCAACCAGCCGCCGCGCACCCTCCGCCGCGGCGTGGAAGGAGGTCGGTGACTCCGTCACGAAGGTGGCGAGATCGCGGACGTGCTCGAGGGAGGCGCTCACCCGACCACCCTAGGATGCCTGCGATGAGACCCGGAGCGCTACCGCTGTTCGACCGGGTGGCCGGCTGGCTCGCGAACCGGGTGCAAGGCTGGGTGGCCGGTCTCGGCTTGGTGCTGTTCGTCCTGTTCATCGTGGTGGTGCTGCCCGCCCAGGCCGCCACCGGCTCCTTCTACACCGGTCGGTACCCGGCTCCGGACACCGAGTGGTGGTACACCGCCCAAGACCTCTACCTGGCCGCCGAGGCGTGGGGCGAGGCCGGACGATCCGCGTACGTCCGCGCCCGGGTGACCTTCGACGTGGTCTGGCCGCTGGCGTACGGGATCTTCCTGCTGACGGGGCTCACCTGGGTCTGGGCCCGAGCCACTTCCCCGGGCAGTCGCTGGCGTCGGATCGCTCTGCTGCCGATCCTGGTGGTGCTCCTGGACTACGCCGAGAACTTCTGCACGGCCACGGTGGTGGCCCGCTACCCCGCGCGTACCCCCGTCCTGGCCGAGCTCGCTCCGGTCTTCACGGCGGCGAAGTGGGTCACGCTGACCAGCTGCTTCGCGCTGCTCCTGGTCGGACTCGGGGCCGCGCTGGTCACCGGCATCCGACGCCGCCGGAACCGCTGAGACCGGTCCGGCACGGCGACGCTCCCGAGCACGTCCGGAGGAATGTCGGTGGCAGCGTGCAGGATCGCGGACATGGACATCACCACCACGATCGCGCTGGTTGCCGGCGTGATCCTCGGCGCGACCGGTGGGTACGCTGCCGCCGTGCTCATCATCCGGGCCGGTCGGCAGACGGACGCGGCCCGCGGAGACGCCGACGGTGCTCGCCAGGAGGCCTACGTGGCCCAGGCCAGGACCGAAGCAGCGCAGGCCCGCTCCGAGACCGCCCAGATCCGCGCCGAGTCCGCTCAGTCCCGCACCGACGTGGCGGAGGCCCGGGCCCTGGCGTCCGCCGCGCAGGCGGAGGCCGCCGAGGTGTCGGCGGCGGTGGCACGAGCGGAGGCCGAGCGGGACGCGGCGGTGGAGCATGCCCGGGCCCTGGCGGCGGACCGTGAGCAGATGCTGGCCCAGTTCAAGGTGATGTCCACCGAGACCATCGACCGGCAGAGTCTGGCTGCGGACGCCCAGGCCGAAGCACGGCTCAAGGCCACCGAGCAGCTGTTGAGTCCGGTGAAGGACTCGCTGCACCGCTTTCACGACCGGCTGACCGAGGTGGAGAAGGAGCGGGTCGCGATCGCCGCCGATCTGCGGTCCCAGGTGCAGACCGTGCAGCAGACCGGCGAGCAGCTGCGGCGGGAGACGAAGGCCCTGACCACCGCCCTGCGTAAACCGCAGGTGCGCGGGGCCTGGGGCGAGTTGCAGCTCCAGCGGGTGGTGGAGCTGGCCGGGATGGTCGAGCACTGCGACTTCGTGAAGCAGCACACCGACACCGCCGACGACCGGGTCATCCGACCCGACCTGAGGGTCAACCTGGCCGAGAGCAAGTTCGTCTACGTCGACGCCAAGGTGCCGCTCTCGGCGTTCCTGGACGCCCAGGAGACCGATGACCCCAGGACCCGGGACGAGGCGATGACCCGGTTCGCCCAGAACGTTCGCACCCACGTGGACCAGCTCGGTGGCAAGCGCTACTGGCAGTCGGGGGCCGGTTCGCCGGAGTTCGTCGTGCTGTTCATGCCCAGCGAGGCGCTCGCCGCGGAAGCTTTCGCCATCCTGCCGGATCTGCACGAGTACGCGTCCCGCCGCGACGTGGTCCTGGCCACCCCGACGACTCTGATCGCGCTGCTCCGTGCAGTGGCGTACGGCTGGAAGCAGGCCAAGCTGGCGGAGAACGCCGCCGAGGTGCTGCAGCTCGGACGGGAGCTTCACGATCGGCTGGGCACTCTCGGCAGTCGGTTCGACAAGCTCGGTCGCGCCGTCCGCGCCTCGGTGATCGCCTACAACGAGGCCGTCGCGACGATGGAGGGCCGGGTGCTGGTGAAGGCGAGGCAGTTCACCGACCTCAAGGTCAGCGGCGCGGAGCTCAAGACCGTGGCCAGCGTGGATGACCCGGTGCGGCAGATCCAGGCACCCGAGCTGGTCGAGGACGCCGTGCAGATCGAGCCGATGGTGGGTCGGCAGCGTCGCCCCCGTCGTCGGACCGCACTGCCCGAGGACGATGAGCTACGCCGGACGGATCCGGAGCTGTTCGAGCTGGTCGAGGAAGCGCGGCCACCGGACGAGGACGACGGCCAGTCCCGCGTCTGGTCCTGACCCGCGCGGCCCGGGCGTCGGCTGAGGAGGGTCAGGCGCGGCGCGCACGGCGGAGCAGAACCAGTCCGGCGGCCACCCCGACCGCACCGGCGAGACCGATCGGCAGCGCCGGGCCACCGGTGTCGGCCAGCCCGGGGTCGGAGGAGTCGGCGGGCGGCTTGGTGACGGCCACCCGCAGCCGGACGCCGTCGGTCACGTCATCGCTGCTGGACCCCGAGTCGCCGAAAGGCCGCTCGGCCCGGGCGGTGAGCTTGTTGGTGACCCGCCCACGTCGCGCGTCCGCCGCGCTCACCCGGTAGGAACCGGCGCAGCTGACGCTCGCCCCGGGCGCCAGGGTCGCGCCGGCCGACGGATCACAGTCCAGATCGAGCGCGTTCAGGCTGCTGGTGATGCGGGACCGGGTCAGCGTCACGTTGCCGGTGTTGATCGCGGTCGCCTCGTACCGCAGCCGGTCCCCCTGGTCAGCCCTGCCGGTCGGGCTCACCGACGCCTGCAGCGCGATCGACGGCTGCTGGTCGACGACGACCCGGGCCGCCGCGTTGGCGCCCACGTAGTCGGTCTCCGGCGACTCCGGGATCGGGTAGCTGCCGAAGACGGTGGCGAAGTTGTAGAGATCGCCGAAGTCCAGCGCGGCCTGGGTGATGGTGACAGTGGCCGAGCAGCTCAGGGCGGCTCCCGGCGCCAGGGTCGCCCCGGACTGGTTGCAGGTCAGCTCGCTGAGTCCCTCGAGCTCGTCGGTGATCCGGACGTCACTGAGCGCGACGCTCCCGTTGTTGGTGGCGGCGAAGCGATAGGTGACGACTTGGCCCACCTTCGACACCCGGCTCGGGATCGCCGACTTGGCCAGCGTGATGCTGGGGCCGGCCACCGCCTGCGCGGCCACCTCGGGCGTCGGGGTCGCCGACGTCGTCGGGCCGGGAGCGCCGACCGCATCCCCGCCGACACGAGCTGCGTTGCTCGCGTCCGGGCTGGGATCCGGCGACTCGTCGCTGGCCGACTCGTCACTTGTCGACTCGTCACTTGTCGACTCGTCTCTGCTGGGCTCGTCACTCGTCGACTCGCCACTGGTGGGCTCGTCACTCGTGGACTCGTCACTCGTGGGCTCGTCACTCGTCGATGGCGTACCGGACGGTGACTCGGCCTCGGACGATGGTGAGATCGAAGCACTGGGGCTCGGGGCGTCGGTCGACGGGGTGGCCGCTGCACTCGCCGCAGGCGTCGGGGTGGGGGTGGAATCCGCGTAGGCCACCCACGGGGCACCGACCAGTCCCACCACCAGAGCAGCCGCTGCCAGACCCGCCAACGGGCGGGGCGACGACGACGCAGACATGGACGGCTCCTGGACGAGTTCGGCGGCGACTCGCCGGCCGAGATCCCCCGACCGGACGCTCGGGCACGGTATCAGCGGTTTACAGCGTCGTCCTAACGATCGGCCGGAGACCCTCGACCTCAGGTTCAGTCGTTGACCGCGTTCTTGCGCAGGTCCCGGCGGAGCTCCGGAGGCAGCGCGAAGACGAGGTTCTCCTCGGTCAACCGCTCCTCCGTGGCGGGCGGGAAGCCTCGCGCCTCGAGGTAGTCGAGCACCCCTCGGACCAGGTCGTCGGGCACCGACGCGCCGCTGGTGACGCCCACCGAGGACACGCCCTCCAGCCAGGCCTCGTCGATCTCGGACGCGAAGTCCACCCGGTAGGAGGCCTTGGCGCCGGCCTCCAGCGCGACCTCGACCAGGCGTACGGAGTTGGAGGAGTTCGCCGAGCCGACCACGATCACCAGATCGCTGTGGGCCGCGATCTGCTTGACCGCGAGCTGCCGGTTCTGGGTGGCGTAGCAGATGTCGTCACTCGGCGGGTCCATGAGCAGCGGGAACTTCTCGCGCAGCTTGGCCACCGTGGCGAGGGTCTCGTCGACGCTCAGGGTGGTCTGACTCAGCCACGCGACCTTGCTCGGATCCTTGATCTGCACG
>DATDAP010000453.1:0-6234 GCA_036525335.1 Microlunatus sp.
AGACGACGGGGGTGTCGCTGTCTGTCATCGCTGTCCAATCTGTGCGTTGTTCGGCCGGTGGGGATCATCAGGAACGGGTGGGGTCGCACATCGCGAACACGTACCCCAGAAGGTGACTTCGGCGACGCGGACGACGAAGCCACGGTCGTCGGAGGGCGTCAGGCACGGGGCCTCTCCGACCACGCAGTCGACGTCTTCGACCGCGCCGCAGTCGGTGCAGATCAGGTGATGATGGTTGTCGCTGACCCGCAGCTCGAACAGTCCGGGGTGTCCCGCCGGCTCGATCCGTCGGACCAGCCCGGCCTCGGAGAAGTCGCTCAAGGCGTTGTAGACCGACTGCAAGCTGGTGCCTGGAACGGTCATCAGGACCCGGTCGAGCACGTCGTCCGCCTTGGCGTGCGGGCGATCGCGCAGAGCGTCGAGCACCGCCCGCCGGGAGTCGGTCACCCGCAGCCCGACGGCACGGATCGCGTCGTCGGCGGTGGGTTCGGGTTGGCTGAGAGTCATCGGTACGCACGCTAGCACTCTTTTGAGTGACCCAAAAGAGGGAACATGGGTGCCGCCCGTGGGGCATCGCCTCCGGCCTCGGCGGGTCAGCCCGTGGGGTTGTCCTTGTGCTCGCGGAACTTGACGTACGCCACGACGATGAAGCCGACCCCAGCGATCGGCTGGTCGCTGGGGGACGTCACCGTCGGGGCGGAGACATCGACCGTGGCCGCGGACGCTTCCGCTGGCGTGCAGGTGAACAGTCCGCAGCAGAGCGCGCCACTCAGGAGGGCGGCCGGGACCACGACGAGTGCCGTGCGCCGCAGGTGGGCGCGACGACGGGGACCGATGACGATGGACATGCTGACTTTTCCTTCTGCCTCAGGAGCGGCGGTTCGCTCTGATGTCGTCAGCCTGTCCCTCCCCTGCGGCCCGCGGTCTCCCGCGATCGACGATCGGCCGGGTGACCACGGGTCCACCGATCGGGGGATCGGTGGCGCCAACCGTGCGTCGAAATCGCCCCGACCGGGCCCGCGACGTCGCGACACGCCGCTCAGCGACGGTCGGGGCGAGTTTTCCGCACTCGCCTCGGAGAGCAGCGAGTGACGACTAACGCGACCGGCTGACCACCGAGTCACAGAGGTCGGCCAGGGCGTCGCGGGCGGGACCGGCGGGCAGGTCGATCAGGAACGAGCGGGCGCGGTCGGCGCGACGCTGGACCTCGGCCCGGGCCTGCTCGACGCACGGGTGGGCACGCAGCAGGACCAGCGCTTCGGCCAGGTCGGCGTCCTCCCGCAGGTCGGAGTCCAACAGCTGCAGCAGCCGGGCGTCGACGGCTGAGGCCAGGTCGGCGGAGCGCCGGAACAACAGGGTCGGCAGGGTCGGGATGCCTTCCCGCAGGTCGGTGCCGGGCGTCTTGCCGGTCTCGTCGGAGGTGACGTCGATGATGTCGTCGGAGAGCTGGAACACGGTGCCGATCTCCTCCGCGTACGCCGCCAGTGCCCGCTGCACCGACAGTTCGGCGCCGGCCACCTTGGCCCCGAACAGGGCGGAGGTGGCGATCAGGGAGGCCGTCTTGTCGGCTACCACCGAGAGATAGTGCTCGAGCGGGTCGGCGTCCTGCGGCCCGACCGTCTCGGCGATCTGACCCTGGACCAGCCGCGCGAACGTCCGGGACTGCAGACGTACGTAGTCGGGTCCGAGCTCGGCGACCTCCTCGGACGCACGGGCGAACAGGAAGTCACCGACCAGGATGGCCACGGTGTTGCCCCAGCGGGCGTTGGCACTGGCCGAGCCCCGCCGCAACCGGGCCTCATCCATCACGTCGTCGTGGTAGAGGCTGGCGACGTGGGTCAGCTCGACCACCATGGCGGCTCGAACCACGTCGTCGACCGGGGCTCCATCGGCCGGTCCGTCGACCGGACCGAACTGGGAGGCCAGCACCACCAGCAGCGGGCGGAACCGCTTCCCGCCGGCCGCGATGACGTGCTGAGCCGCCTCCGTGACCATCGGCGAATCGGCCTCGGCGGCCCGCAGCAGCGCGGACTCGATCAGCTCGAGTCGTTCGCGGACGGTCGCCTCCAACGCGACCTCCCGCGCCCTTTCTGCCAGCACAACACTCCTCGATCCTCGTCCGCCTCGCCACTTTCCGCGGCGCGCGAGTCACCCCCACCGCGGAACGCGGCGCGCGAGTCACCATTGTGACTCAGCGGACGAACTCCCCGGCTGCCTGAGCCAGTTCGAGCAACGGCCCGGGGAACAGCCCCAGAGCCACAGTAGCCACCACGGCAACACCGACGGCCACGAGAGTGGAGGCTCCCGGCTTGATCACCGCCACCGGACCGGCAGTCGGCTCGGAGAAGAACATCAGCACGATGACCCGGATGTAGAAGAACGCGGCAATCACGCTGATCACCACCGCGACCACGACCAGCCACTCCGCGCCACCGTTCCAGGCCGCCGCGAAGACCGCCCACTTGCCGATGAACCCGCTGGTCAACGGGATGCCGGCGAAGCTCAGCATGAACACCGAGAACACCACGGCAGCGGCCGGCGAGCGCCGACCGAGACCGACCCAGCTCGACAGCAGCGTGGCCTCGCCGCTGGGATCGCGGACCAGGGTGATCACGGCGAAGGCGCCGAGCGTCGCAGCCCCGTACGCCACCAGGTAGAACATCACCGACGAGACGCTGGTCAGACCACCGGCGGGGTTGCCCGAGGAGGCCTGCGAGGCTCCGACGAACGCCGTCATCAGGAAGCCGGCGTGGGCGATCGAGGAGTACGCGAGCATCCGCTTCACGTCGGTCTGGCTGATCGCCACCACCGAACCGACGGCCATCGTGGCCACCGCGATGATCGCCATCACGGGCTGCCAGTCCCAGCGGTCCGCGCCGAGGGCCACGTAGAAGACCCGCATCAGGGCGCCGATCGCGGCGATCTTGGTGCAGGCCGCCATGAAGGCCGTCACCGCGGTCGGGGCACCGGCGTACACATCGGGGGTCCAGGAGTGGAACGGCACGGCGCCGAACTTGAACAGCAGCCCGACCCCGACCAGGGCCATCCCGGCCAGCAGCAGCAGCGAGTCCCCGGTGCCGGCCCGCAGGGCGGTGTCGATGGCCGAGAAGTCGAAAGACCCGGCGTAGCCGTAGAGCAGGGCCGCCCCATAGAGGTAGATCGCCGACGACATCGCCCCGAGCAGGAAGTACTTCAGCGACGACTCCTGGGACAGCAGGCGACGGCGGCGGGCCAACCCACACAGCACGTAGAGGGGCAACGACAAGATCTCCAACGCGATGAACATGGTGATGAGGTCGGTCGAGGCCGGGAACAGCATCATCCCGGACAGGGCGAACAGCGCCAGCGGGTAGACCTCAGTGTGCTCGACCCCGGCGCGGGCCGCCTCCGCCTCCGCGGCCGTACCCGGTACGGCCGCGGCCTGCGGGGCGAACACGCTGGCCCCGTTCTCCGCGGTCCGGTCGGCGATGAGCAGGAAGGAGACCGCACCGAAGATCAGCAGGATGACCCACATGAACGAGGTCGGCCCGTCGACGCTGACCGACCCCTCGGCGGCGACCGTCGGCGGATGGACCCGCCAGTTGCGCAACGTCATGAACAGCGCGGCCCCGATAGCGGCGTAGACGATGGTCAGCTGGGCGACCCGGCGGCTGGTCCGGGGCACGAAGCCCTCGACCAGCACCCCGAGGCAGGCACCGGCGAAGACCAGGATGAAGGGCATCAACAGCCCGTACTCGATGGTGGGAGCGGTGATCTCCATCAGGCTCACCTACCTCCCTCTGCCGTCACCCACGGTTGTGGATCGGACACCCCGACGTGCTGCACGGTCGCTTCCACCGTGGGTTCGATGATGTCGAGCATCGGCTTCGGGAAGACCCCGAGCAGCAGGATCAAGATCACCAGTGGCGCCAGCGCGAGCCGCTCCCGACCGTTCAGGTCGTCGGTGATCGTCCGCTCGACGTCGGCGGTGACCGGACCGGTCATGGTGCGCTGGTACATCAACAAGATGTAGAGCGCGGCCAGCACGATGGCCAGGGTCGAGACCGCGGCGTACGCGGGGTGCCGGCTGAAGGTGCCGGCCAGCACCATGAACTCGGACACGAAGCTGGACAGACCCGGCAGCGAGAGCGTGGACAGCCCGGCGAACAGGAGCAGGCCGGCGGCCACCGGGGCCACCTTCTGCACCCCGCCGAAGGCGTACACGTCGCGCGAGCCGCGCCGCTTGATCAAATAGCCGACGACCAGGAAAAGCGCGGCCGTGGACAGACCGTGGTTCAGCATGTAGAGCGTCGAGCCGACCATCGACTGGCTGGTGAACGCGAAGATGCCCAGCACGATGAAGCCGAAGTGGCTGATCGAGGTGTACGCGATCAGCCGCATCAGATCACGGCTGCCGATGGCCAGAATCGCCCCGTACAGGATGGAGATCACGGCCAGCACCAGCACCACGGGGGTGGCCCACTGACTGGCCTCGGGGAACAGGCCGAGGCAGAACCGGATCATCCCGAAGGTGCCGATCTTGTCCATGACGCCGACCATCATGGTGGCGCCACCGGGGCTGGACTCCTCGGCGGCGTCGGGCAGCCAGGTGTGCAGCGGCACCAGTGGAGCCTTGATCGCGAAGGCGAACATGAAGCCGAGGAACAGCCAGCGACCGGTGCCGGTCGCGATGTCCAGCTGGCTCAGGTCCGACAGCAGGTAGCTCGCCGGACCGGCCTGGACCGACAGGACGTAGAGCCCGATCACGCTGGCCAGCATGACGAAGCCACCGAGCAGACCGAAGATCAGGAACTTGGCCGCGGCGTAGCTGCGACGGGCACCGCCGAAGCCGCCGATCAGGAAGTACATCGGGATCAGGATGACTTCGAAGAAGACGTAGAAGAGGAACACGTCGGTGGCCAGGAACAGGAACAGCGCACAGCTCTCGACGGCCAGCACGAGAGCGAAGAACACCCGGCTGTCGTACTTGGGCGGCGGAGCCGTCTGGTCGCCCGAGGCGACCCACGCCGGCGCCCCGTCGGCGTCGAAGTCGTTCCAGCTGGCGATGATCACCAGCGGGGTGACGATGGTGACCAGCAGCACCAGGGTGATCCCGATGCCGTCCAGGCCGAGGGCGTAGTAGACCCCGAGCGGCTTGATCCACGCGACCTGCTCGCTGAACTGCATCCCGGCGCCGGGCCGGTAGGAGACCAGCAGCACCACCGAGATGACGAAGGCGATCAGCGACACCGTCAGGGCCAGCAGCTTCGCCGCGTGGCCCTTGACGACGATCAACGCGGCCGCGCCGACCAGTGGCAGCAGGGCGAGAACACTCAACCAGGGGATCATGTCAGCTCCTTCCTAGCCGAGCCGTCCGAGGGCGATCACAGCACCGACCACCACGGCCCCGAGGACCATGGTCAGTGCGTACGACCGCACGAAACCGTTCTGCACCTTGCGCAGCTGACCGGAGACCTGGGTGATCACCGACCCGGTCCCGTTCACCGCTCCGTCGATGCCGTCGTCCTCCAACCGCAGTAGGCCGTCACTGAGCTGCTGGCCGGGTCGCATTAACACCGCCTCGTTCAACGCATCGCCGTACAGGTCGTTGCGACCGGCGAGGGTGAAGGGAGAACGGCTCTGCGGTGCTGTCAGCGGGATGTCCTTGCGGGGACCGAAGAAGACGAAGGCGATGGCCACCCCGACGGCTACCAGCAACAAGGTGGCGACGCCGACCGGGGTGACGTGCAGCAAGCTCGGCGCGTGCTCCTCGCCGTGGGCGATGCCGAACGCGGGATCCAGCCAGCCGCTGATCCAGTTGTTCAGCAGCAGGCCGCTCGCGAAGGAGAAGACACCGAGGATGATCAGCGGCACGGTCATCACCGCCGGCGACTCGTGCGGGTGACGGATGATTTCTGAGCCGCCTCCGGCTGAGGCGGCCAACCACCGCTTCTGGCCGAGGAAGGTCATCAGCATCAACCGGGTCATGTAGAAGGCCGTCACGCCGGCGCCGAGCATGGCCAGCACGCCGACCAGCGTGCTGTGCTCGAACGCGGCCTCGATGATGTGGTCCTTGGAGTAGAAGCCGGAGAAGAACGGGAAGCCGATGATCGCCAGGTAGCCGGCGGCGAAGGTGATGAAGGTGACCGGCATCGCCCGGGACAGCGCCCCGTAGTGCCGCATGTTCACGTCGTCGTCCATCCCGTGCATCACCGAGCCGGCGCCGAGGAACATGTTCGCCTTGAAGAAGCCGTG
>DATDAP010000454.1:0-4355 GCA_036525335.1 Microlunatus sp.
AGCGCGGATCCCTTCTTGAACACGTAGTCCCGGCTGGTGATGGTGCGGATGATCGAGGCGTACGTCGACGGCCGACCGATCTCCAGCTCCTCCAGCTTGGCCACCAGCGACGGCTCGGTGTAGCGGGCCGGCGGTCGCGTCTCGTGGCCGGAGGCGGTGACCTCGTCGGGGCGCAGCGACTGGCCCTGGGTGAGCTGCGGGATGCGGCGCTGGCTCTCGTCATCGGCTGAGCCGTCGTCGGTCGACTCCACGTACGCCTTCATGAAGCCGGGGAAGGTCACCGTCGAGCCGGTCGAGGTGAAGCCACAGGACGGCTGACCCGTGTCGGCGGCCGGGCGGGCATCGATCTGCACGGTCACCCGCTGGAGCTTGGCGTCGGCCATCTGCGAGGCGATGGTGCGCATCCAGATCAACTCGTACAGGCGGAACTCGTCGCCGCGCAGGCCGGTCTGGGCCGGTGTACGGAACGTCTCCCCGGCCGGCCGGATGGCCTCGTGGGCCTCCTGTGCGTTCTTCACCTTGGAGGTGTAGACCCGCGGCGAGCTGGGCAGGTACTGCGGACCGAAGAGCTGCCGGACCTGGTTGCGGGCCGCGTTGATCGCGGTGTCGGAGAGCTGCACCGAGTCGGTACGCATGTAGGTGATGAAGCCGTCCTCGTACAACGACTGCGCCACCGACATCGCCCGCTGCGCGGTGAAACCAAGCTTGCGGCCGGCCTCCTGCTGCATCGTGGTGGTGCGGAACGGGGCCGACGGACGCCGGGTGATCTCCTTCGACTCGATGCTCTTCACCGTGAACGCGGCACTCCGCAGCGCCTCGGTGAGCGCCGTCGCAGACGCCTCGTCCAGGTGGATGAGCTGCTCGTTGCCCAAGCTCCGCAGGGATCCGCGCGAGCTGAAGTCGCGTCCCTGGGCGACTCGCTGGGCACCGACGGTGACCAGGCGGGAGGCGAACAGCGGTGGCTCGGCCTCCGCGCCGGCGTCCAGGACGGCGTCGATGTCCCAGTAGGAGGCGGTCCGGAACGCCATCCGCTCGCGCTCGCGGTCGACCACCAGCCGGGTCGCGACCGACTGCACCCGGCCCGCCGAGAGGCGCGGCATGACCTTCTTCCACAGCACCGGAGATACCTCGTAGCCGTACAGCCGGTCGAGGATCCGGCGGGTCTCCTGGGCGTCGACCAGGTTGACGTCGAGATCGCGCGGGTTGGCCACGGCCTCGGCGATGGCCTGCGGGGTGATCTCGTGGAACACCATCCGCCGGGCCGGCACCTTCGGCTTCAGCTCCTGCAGCAGGTGCCAGGCGATGGCCTCGCCCTCGCGGTCCTCATCGGTGGCCAGCAGGAGCTCGTCGGCGCCAGAGAGGGCGTCCTTGAGAGACCGGATGGTGGCGCGCTTGTCCGGGTTTACCACGTATAGCGGCTCGAAGTCGTTGTCGACGTTGACGCCGGTCCGTGCCCACTTCTCACCCTTGTACTTGGCCGGCACCTCGGCGGCGCCGGTCGGCAGGTCGCGGACGTGCCCACGGCTGGACTGGACGATGTACCCATCGCCCAGGAAGCTGGCGATCTGCGTCGCCTTCTTGGGCGACTCGACGATCACCAGTCGTCGGCCCTTACTCGTAGCCACGCTGTCCTCTTCTACTGCTTGTCCTGCCCGTGCTCCAGCCGGTGGTCGGCTGCTGCCTGTGACCCCACCGGCCGAGTCGCCGCCACTCTACGACGACGGAACGATGGCACTCGGCGGCCGATGCGGCCACGGACGGGACCATACAGGCCCTGTCCACTCCGCCCCGGGAGGCAGCAGTCCGCGCGGAACCCGACTCCGCGGGGGATATATCCACCGCGCAGTCCTGAGAACGCACTCCGCGGGGGATATATCCACCGCGGAGTGGTGGTGATCAGGCGAACCAGCCGTCGGCGACCAGAGTGCGGAAACGGGGCAGGATGTCCGCGCGCAGCGCGGCGGAGTTCACCGCGAGCAGGTCGGCCAGGGCGTCGATGATGGCGCCGAGCGGAAGATCGCCGTCGCAGGCGCCGAGCACCCCGGCCAGCCCGGTCTCGGCCTCGACCGCGCGGCGAAAGCCGCGCTGCTGGCGCAGCACGATGTGCTGGGGGTCGGCGGCGCCGGGCTGACCGGTGGTCTCCTCCACGACGTCTCCGCTCAAAGCCCAGGCTCGGGCGAGTAGCTCGGCGTCCGGCAGCCGGGAGGCGCCGATCCAGCCGGCTTCGGCGGCGAGGGCCGGGGCGATCGGCTGCTCGACGGCGTACGGCCAGTCCTCGAACCGGAGCCACGGGTCGTCCCGGCCGGCGCGGGTGAGCAGCAGCCAGCCCAGGCCGACCGCCTCGATTCCCAGCCCGGCGAAGTAGTCCAGCCACTCGGTGTACCGGAGTCGGTAGTCCGGCGACCCGGTGAGCCCGGCGTCGGCCAGCCAGAGCTCCACGTACGCGGGCACCTCGACCACATCGCGCTGCACCACGTGCGCATCCAGCCCGGAGCCGGCCACCCACCCCGCCAACCGCTCGTCCCACGGCTGCCCGGCCCGGTGCGCCCAGTTGCCGAGGATCTGGCAGGTGCCGTCCGGATTCAGGTGGTCGCCGGCGTGCCTGACCAGGTGCTCCATCAGCTCGTCGCCGACGTAGCCGGTCTCCCGGTAGGCCAGCCGGGCCTCGCCGGTGCGCGGCGGCGACATCACGTACGGCGGGTTGGTGGTGATCAGGTCGAAGCGGCGATCCCGTACGGGCTCATAGAGGGAGCCGTTCAACAGCTCGGCCTCGACCCCGTTGAGGGCGAGCGTCATTGCGGCGAGCTCCAGGGCCCGTGCGTTCACGTCCGTGGCGGTGATCGCCTGAGCGTGGGTGGCCAGGTGCAAGGTCTGCACGCTGCAGCCGGTACCGAGGTCGAGCGCCGAGGCCACCGGCCGCCGGGTCGTGAGCTGGGCCAACGTGCTGGAAGCCGACGACAGACCCAGGACGAAGTCGGAGCGCATCGGGGCGATGTCACTGTCCAGGCCCGGGGTCAGGTCGGAGAACACCCAGAAATCGGTGTCGTCGGCGGCGTACGGGCGCAGGTCCACCGCCGCCGTGATCGTGCCCGCCGCGTCGACGGCGGAGAGGATCCCGGCTCGGGTGAGCGGGGCGATCAAGCCGGGGAGCGCCGCCTCGGCCGACGGACGGTCGACCGGTCGCTGGAGCGGCCAGAGCCGGATCAGGGTGGCCAGCGGGTCGTCCCGCCCGGTCAGCGCCCGCTCGGCGGGCACCGTGTGGTTGCGGGCCAGCGCGGCATGGGCGATCGGGCCCATCGCCTCCACCACCCGATCCACGGTGTAGTCGGCGCCGTCCAGGGTCTCTCGGAGATCGGCGAGCCGGTCGGAGTCGAGCTCGGCCGGGGCCAGCGAAGGCATCTCGCCATGCTGTCAGAGCGGCGCGATGGTGACCGTCGCCAAGATGTAAGGCTAGCCTTGCCTGCATGACAGCACAGAGCGCCCTCGGTCGGCGTACCTTCCTCGCCGGTCTCGGCGCCCTCTCCGTGGCCACCCTGGTCGGCTGCAACGCCAGTGCCGGCGGCGGCTCCGAGGCCAGTCCGTCGGGCGCAGCCACCTTCAGCTACACCGACGCCCGCGGGAAGGTCGTCGAGTTCGCTCTGCCCGCCACCGCCGTGGTGGCCCAGAGCAGCGCGGCCGCGACATTGCTCGACTTCGGCTACCAGGTGGCCGGCGCGTACGGCGACCTGAAGCCGATCGACGGCAAGCTCAGCTATCAGGCGGGCTCCCTCGACCCGAGCACGATCACCGTGCTGGCCGACGTGTACGGGCAGTTCGATGTGGAGAAGTTCGCGGCCATGAACCCGCAGGTGCTGATCGATCTGATGTTCGTGAAGGACCAGCTCTGGTACCTGCCCGAGGACCTGCAGCCCAAGGTGGAGGCCGTCTCGCCCACCATCGCGATGGAGATGCTGAACCTCAACCTGCTGCAGATCATCGAGAACTTCTCCGCCCTGGCGGCCGAGCTCGGGGCCGACATCACCGCCCCGGCGGTGACCGATGCCAAGGCCGACTTCGAGGCCGCGGTGGCCAAGGTCAAGGCGGCGGTCGCGGCCAAGCCGGATCTGACCGTGCTCGGCATCAGCCGCTCGGCCGACAAGATCTGGATCGCCAACGCCGCGCAGCACCCCGACTTCGCCTATCTGGAGACCCTCGGGGTGACGTTCGTGGACTCGAAGGTGTCGGATCCGTCGCTGTACTTCAACGAGGTCAGCTACGAGAAGATCGACGAGTTCAGCGGCGACGTGATCTTCGACGACAGCCGCGGCGGGGTCATCGCCGCCGCCGACAAGCAGCCGACCTGGAAGGCCCTGCCC
>DATDAP010000455.1:0-2385 GCA_036525335.1 Microlunatus sp.
ATCCAGTTTCAAGGATCGGTGGGGGTTGAGGCATGGACGACGATGACGCGACGACCGGGCCCGGTCAGGGCTACGGCGCAGAGGCATCGCCGTTTCGTCCGCCGCCCCGCCGGCCGCTGATTCAACGGCTGGTGCCGGCCGCTGAGCATGTGCGGGGCTATCGCGGCAGAACCTTGGGTCGTGACGCTCTGGCCGGAGTCACGGTGGCCGCGCTCGCGCTCCCGGCGGCGATGGCCTACGCCGAGCTTGCCGGGGTGCCCCCGGTCGTCGGCCTGTACACCTTGCTGCTGCCGGCCGTCGCCTACGCGTTCCTCGGTTCCTCCCGTCAGCTGATCGTCGGACCGGAAGGCGCGATCGCCGCGATGGTCGGTGCGGCACTGATCCCGATGACCCCCGACCCCAACCAACGCGCTTCCCTCGCGGCCTCGCTGGCCCTGCTGGTCGGTGCGGCCTACCTCCTGGCCCTCCTCGCCCGGCTCGGCTGGATCGCCGACTACCTGTCACGGCCCGTGCTCATCGGCTACCTGCAAGGCGTCGCTGTGGTCATGATCGTCGGGCAGCTGGGAAAGCTGCTCGGCCTCAGCATCAGCGCGGAGACACCACCGGGCCAGGTGATCGAGGCCATGCGCGAAATCGGCCAGGTGAGCTGGCCAACTGTCGCCATCGGCACCGCGTGCTTGGCCCTGCTACTGCTGGGGCGGAGGCTGACCCCCAAACTCCCGGCCGCGCTGATCGTCGTGGCCCTCACCATCGCCGCATCCGCCGCGCTGGGACTGGCGGCGTACGGCGTCGCCGAAGTCGGGGAGATCCCCGCCGGGCTGCCCAGCCCCACCCTGCCGGACCTGCACCTGAGAACCCTCGTTGATCTGGTCCCGGCAGCGTTGGCGATCTTCTTCGTCAGCTTCTCCGACGAGATCCTGGTAGCGCGGTCGTTCGCCGGACGCCACGGCCAGCATGTCCGCGCCGACGCTGAGCTGACCGGCCTGGGCGCTGCCAGCCTCGCCGCCAGCATCAGCCAGGGCATGCCGATCGGCGCGAGTGGCTCACGCACCGCTGTCAACGACGAGATGGGCGGCCGAACGCAGCTCTCCGGTCTGCTGGCCGCCGGCGTGATCGCCCTCGTGTTGTTGTTCCTCACCGCTCCGATGTAGTACCTGCCCACCGCAACGCTCGGCGCGGTGATCGTGGCAGCCTCGATCGGGCTGATCGACCCGAACGCTTGGCGCGGACTCGCCCGGGTCAGCAAGGTCGAAGTCGCCATCGCCGCCATCACCATGATCGGCGTCATCACCGTCGGCGTCCTACAGGCCCTGCTGCTGGCCGTCGCCCTGACCGTCATCGACGCGATCCGGCGCAGCGCGCAGCCCCACGACGCCGTCCTCGGCCGGGTCGACCGACTCGACCGCTACGCCGATGTGAGATTCCACCCCTCGGCCACGGTGACCCCCGGCGTCCTGGTCTACCGCCTCGACGACCGGCTGTTCTTCGCCAACGTCAACTACGTCCAGTCCCGACTCCGGGAAGCGATCGCCGGCGCACCCACACCCGTCCACTGGCTGGTCTTCGACGCCGAGGGACTCAGCCACGTCGACGCCACCGGCGTCGACTTCCTCACCGACCTGATCGCATCCCTCCGCAAAGAAGACATCACCTTCGTGTTCGCCCGGCTGAAAGGCCCCATGGTCGAACACCTCACCGAGGCCGGCGTCCTCGAACTCATCGGCGAAGAACACGTCTACCCCACCGTGCACGCCGCCGTCGCCGGCGCTTCGGCACAACCCTGATCCGGCATCACCCTCCGTCGGCCAGGTCGTTGCCTGCCGCCAGGTCCAGCGGACCGAGTTGCCGAACGTGGCATCGTCGGGCAGTCGTCCAGCTCACCCAGCTGCCGCTGCCCGACCGCGCCTTCTCGATGACCCGCACGACCACACCCGCGCCGACGGGCCACTGTGGGGCTGGCGAGTCACAACGCTGCTCCGCGCGAAACTCGCCCTCGATGGGACGTGCTGGAATCGTTCATGGCCGACCCCGGGGCGCCGACATTCCGGCCGCAAAGCCGAGCGGGTCCTGCGTTCGTTCGAGCCGCGCGATGGTCCGCAGGACGCACGAGCGAACGTACGGTCCTCGGTACGGGTACGCCCGCGCGTAGGGAGAGTCCGGTCCATGGCGCCTCAGCTGGTCGGCGAGTCGCAGCCCGATGGTCATCAGCTCACCCTGGGGTCCTGTGCTCTGATCCGCCACCGTCAATGCGTCGGACAGGGGGTCGACGCTGAAGTCGTACCGGCCTATCTCGCTGTCCAGGCCCGCCGCGCCGGCGAGGAATCGTGCGCCCGAATGGTGGGCCACCAAGTTGCAGACCTCGGGCGGCCAGCCCGACCGTTGCAG
>DATDAP010000456.1:0-33740 GCA_036525335.1 Microlunatus sp.
CACTTCACGCAGTAGAACTCGCCGCTGTAGGTCTCCGCCATGATGTCTCCTTGCTCGTCGGCCGGGCCTCGATGGTCGCGACGACCGGTTGGTCGTCTTCTCAGCCCTCGGTCGCCGGTTACTTTACGACAGGTGGGGGCGCACGCGACTGGAGCACGCCGCCGGAAGGACGAAACCTCCAGGAACATCGGTGCCGCTTGCCTTCCCCTGCGAGCGGTCCGACCATCTGGAGGTTTCGTGGGCTCGACGGTAACCGCCGGTTCGGGTCGGCGTCAATCGCGCAAGCCGCCGTCGGCACGCAGCGTCATCCACCGCCTGTGGACAACTGTGTGGACAGCGTGTGAGCAAGCCGGTACTCGGTGTGGACACCAGCCGTCCACACCGTGTTGGGCCGCCCGTCACCGTGTGGAAACCTCGTACGCGAGGCCGAGGGCAGAGGAGGAGCGCGGGGTGGGTGAGAAGCGATCGGGGTCGGCTGATCCGCAACCGTTGGTCGAGGTGCGCCGCAGCGGCCGCCGTAAGCGAACGGTGACCGCCTTTCGGGAACGGGACACCATCGTGGTGCTGATCCCGGGCCGGATGTCGGCTCACGAGGAGCGGGAGTGGGTGGACCAGATGGTGCGCCGGGTGCTCGCCCGCGAGGCGCGGGCGGCCGGTCCGCAGGGCGACACCGAGCTCGCCGATCGCGCGGCGGCCTTGATCGCCGCCTACCTGGAGGAGGCGCCGATGCCGACGTCGGTCCGGTGGGTCGGCAACCAGCGGCTGCGCTGGGGGTCCTGCACCCCGAGCAGCGGTGCGATCAGGGTCTCCGACCGGCTCCGTCGGCTGCCCGGCTGGGTGGTCGACTACGTCCTGCTGCACGAGCTCGCGCACCTCGTCGAGCCGTCGCACTCGGCGCGGTTCTGGGCGCTGGTGGCTCGCTACCCGCAGGCCGAGCGGGCCCGCGGCTACCTGGAGGGCTATCAGGCGGCCAGCGGTTCGGACGCGTCGGCCGATCATCCGGACAGCGAGCCGCCCGGCGACGGCGTCGACTGACCCAGCGGGGGTTGCTCGGGCTACGGCCGAGGCTGCCGCCGCAACACCGCCGGCAGGTAGACCGCCCCCGGTGCATCGCTCGATCGCGCCGCGACGTCGCGAGGGTTGGAGATGGCACACCGCTTCAGGGACAGGCAGCCGCAACCGATGCAGGAGTCCAGCCCGTCGCGCAGTCGCTCCAGGGCCGCAATCTGCTCGTCGAGCCGCGACCGCCAGTGGCGGGTGATCCGCTGCCAGTCGGCCCGGGTCGGCGTACGGCCGTGGGGGAGCCGTTCGAGCTCGTCGCCGATCTCCTCCAGGCTGAGCCCGACGTTGCTCGCGGCCCGGATGAACGCGAGGCGGCGCAGCACACTCCGCTCGTACCGCCGCTGTCCGCCGCCGCTCCGGGTGGCCTCGATCAGCCCCTGGCTCTCGTAGTAGCGCAAGGCCGAGGCGGCGAAGCCGCTGCGCTCCACCACCTGGCTGATCGCCAGCTCGTCGTGACTGTCCACCGGATCATCCTCCTTCCGTGGGCTTGACCTCAAGTTGACTTGAACTTCAATAATGCCGGTGTGACATCGAAGAGACAAGGCGAACAAGGAGTGGACATGTCTGTTGCACTGATCACCGGCGGTTCGGCCGGTTTGGGACTGGCGCTGCTGGAGGCGTTGGCCGGGCAGGGCTGGACCGTCATCACCGACGGGAGGGATGCCGACCGACTGGCCGAGGTCCGTATCCCGAGAGTGGTCAGGGTGGCCGGCGACATCGCCGACCCGACCCATCGGGCGGCCCTGGTCGCGGAGGTCGAACGACTGGGCCGACTGGACCTGCTGGTGCACAACGCCAGCACGTTGGGACCGCTGCCGCTGCGACCGCTGCGGGAGCTGACCGGGGACGATCTCGCCGCGACCTGGTTGGTCAACGCAGTGGCGCCGCACGAGCTGACCCGAGCGCTGCTACCTCGGCTGCGCGCCTCGCACGGGGTGCTGATCTCGCTGTCGTCCGATGCCGCAGTCGAGCACTACCCGACCTGGGGAGCGTACGGGGCCGGCAAGGCCGCTCTCGATCACCTCTCCGGGACCTGGGCTGTCGAGGAGGACCTGCTCGCGTACGCGATCGACCCGGGCGACCTGCGCACCGCGCTGCACCAAGCGGCGTTCCCGGGCGAGGACATCTCCGACCGGCCGCTGCCGGCCACGGTCGTGCCGGCCTTCCTGGAGATTCTCCGGCGACGTCCCCCCTCGGGTCGCTACCGGGCCGCCGACTTCCTGCCGGTGGTGGTCTGACATGACGATCCTCACCGAGTCCCCCACCACCGTGTTCGCCCCGCCGGCTCGCGGTTTCGCGCCGGCACCGGCCGAGGCCCGCGGCACCCCCCGGGATGCGGTCCGGCTGCTCGTGGCCGAGCCGGACGGCATCCGCCACACGACCTTCCGCGACCTGCCGGGGCAGCTGGCGGCCGGGGACGTGGTGGTGGTGAACAACTCGGCCACCGTCGCCGGGGAGATCGACGCCGTCGGCCCGCGGGGTCCCGTGGTGCTGCACCTGGGCACCCCGCTCGACGACGGCAGCTGGATCCTGGAGGTACGGACCACACCCGATGCCTCCCGGTCGGTGCTGGACGCCGCGCCGGGCAACCGGTTCGTGGTCGGCGAGGTCGAGCTGAGGCTGCTCGAGCCGTATCCGCGGCACGGCTCCTCGCCCACCGGTCGCGGTAACCGCCTCTGGCGCGCCCACGTCCTCGGGGACCTCCCGAACCTGCTGGCCGTGGCGGGCCGCCCCATCGCGTACGGGTATCTCGACCGGCGGTACCCGCTGACGGCGTACCAGTCGGTCTTCTCGACCGTGCCCGGCAGCGCGGAGATGCCCTCGGCCGGTCGCCCGTTCACCCGGTCCCTGGTCACCGAGCTCGTCTCCCGCGGCGTCGCCGTCGCCCCGATCACGCTGCACACCGGGCTGTCGTCGCAGGAGGCCGGGGAGGCGCCGCAGCGGGAGCGGTTCGAGGTGTCGAAGGCCACCGCCCGCCTGGCCAACGCCGTCCGGGCCGGCGGCGGTCGGGTGGTCGCCGTGGGCACCACCGTCACCCGCGCCCTGGAGTCGGCCGTGGTGGACGACCGCCTGGTGGCCCGACGCGGGTGGACGGACCGGGTGGTCACCCCGGCGGAGCCGCCGCGGGTGGTGACGGGGCTGATCACGGGCTGGCACGACCCGCAGGCGTCACACCTGCTGCTGGTCGAAGCAGTCGCCGGGGCGGCCCTGACCCAGCGGGCCTACGACGCGGCCGTGGCAGGCGGCTACCTGTGGCACGAGTTCGGAGACAGTGCCCTGTTGCTGCCCTGAGGTCAGCGTGCTGCCTGAGGTCAGCGTGCTGCCCTGAGGTCAGCGGCGGGGCAGCACGCCGTTACGACAGAGAGTCGCCACGATAGAAAGGAGCTCTCGACGGGCGGAGGAAGATGGTCGGCTTCGATCAGGGCTCGACCCTGGCCCAGCGGTTCCGGGCCCACGCGGGCGAGCAGACCCACCTGTACGGGTACGTGCTGCGCGGGATGGCCGACGACCTGGAGGCAGGAGGTCCGACGCTGCGGGTGGTGCGCGGCTACGAAGAGGCTCCGACCGGCGCGGTGATCCAGCTGCGCCTGCTGGCCGGGATCTTCCGGCTCGTGCTGACCGGCCGGGCGCCGGAGCTGCTGCCCTACTACGCCTGCCTCGGCGGCGTCGAGCCCCCGGCGACGGCCTGGCCGGTGATGCGGCGGGTGATCGCTGCTCACCCCGCCGAGCTGCACGAGGCGCTGGCGATCGCGCCACAGACCAACGAGGTCGGTCGGTCGGTCGCGCTGCTGGTCGGGATGTTCGATCTCGCGACGGCGTCGGGTTGCGACCGCGTCCGGCTGCTCGAGCTGGGCGCCAGCGCCGGACTCAACCAGCTGGTGGACCGGTTCCGGGTGGTCGGCGACGACTGGTCGTGGGGGCCGGAGGAGTCGCCGGTCCAGCTGCTCGACGCCGTGCACGGAACGATCGAGCCCGTGGCGCTGGGCATCGTCGCGGCCCGGGGCTGCGACCTGGACCCGGTGGACGCCACCAGCGACCAGGGACGGCTCCGACTGACCTCGTTCGTCTGACCGTTCGACGTGCACCGGCACGAACGGCTGGCCGGTGCGCTGCGGCTGGCGGCAGTGCACCCGCCCGCGGTCGACCGAGCCTCGGCCGCGGACTGGCTGATCGCGCAGCTGGCCGACCGGCCGCGGGATCCGAGCACTCTCACCGTGGTCTGGCACTCGGTCACCCAGCTCTACTGGCCCGCGGCCGAGATCGCGGCCGTCCGCGCGACTCTGTCCGCGTACGGCCGGGACCACCGGGTGGCCGAAATCGGGATGGAGTACCCGCCGGACAGCGACGCGGCGGAGAAGCCGGAGGTACGCACCGCCCTCTGGTCGGGTGACGGTCGCCCGTCCCGGGAGCGGCTGCTCGGCACCGCGCACGACCACGGGATCCCGGTGCGGGTGGGACCGGTCAGGTCCTGAGCGCGTGACTCTGGGTTCCCGACCACTCCTCGGCCAGGAGGCCGTAGACCAGCAGGTCGCTCCAGACGCCCTTGAACCACTCGTTGCGGACGAAATGAGCCTCTTGCCGCATGCCGAGCCGCTCGCACAGGGCGGCCGACCGCTCGTTCCGTGCGTCCAGTCGAGCCTCCACCCGATGCAGGCCCAGGTCGCCGAAGGCCAGATCGAGGACGGCGCTGGCCGCCTCGGTCGCCAAACCCCGCCCGCTGTGGTCCGGGTCGAAGACCCAGCCGATCTCGCCGCCGCGGTCGTTTTCGCTGCGCAGGAAGAGGATGACGTCACCGGCCAGCTGGCCGCTGTCGCGACGCCAGGCGCCCAGCGTCAGGGCCTGGTCCTCTCCGGTCAGGTCCGAGCGGGACAGGATCGGGCCCGCCAGGCGCTCGAGCAGCGTGGCCCGATCCTGGGGCTCGAAGGGGAGATAGCGGCAGACGTCTGCCCGGCCGCGGTACGCCAGCATCGCTTCGACGTCGTCCACCACGAACGGCCGCAGGGCGAGGCGATCGGTGAGGACGGGATACGTGGGGCGAAGGAGCATGACCGTGCAGTGGTCACGACCGCTAGCGGCTCTGCTCACCGTCGGTGTCGTCACCTGCGGTGTCGTCGGACCCGGTCTCCGCTGAGGGCGGCGTGTCGGCGGAGTCCAACAGCGCGGCCAGTGCCGCGTCGAAGTCGTCGTCCGCGGTGGCCGCCGCGTCCTCGCGACCGACGAAGCCCAGGGGGTCATCGAGGTCGGTCGAGGTCGGCAGCAGATCGGGATGACTCCAGACGGCGTCGCGGCCATCAGCTCCGCGCGCGTCGCGGACCGCCGCCCACAGATTCGCGGCGTCGCGCATCCGGCGGGGACGCAGCTCCAGGCCGACCAGGGTGGCGAAGGTCGCCTCCGCCGGACCGCCGGTCGCTCGTGCCCGGCGTACGGTCTCGGCCAGTGCCGAGGCGGCCGGCATCCACGGGGCCGTCGCCTGGCTGACCACGTCGTCGACCCAACCCTCGACCAGGGCGAGCATCGTCTCCAGTCGCTCCAGGGTGGCCAGCTGCTCGGGTGTCTTCTGCGGTTCGAACAGACCACCCTCGAGCTGGGAGGACAGCTCGGCGAGGTTCTCCGGATCGACGCGGCCGACTGCTTCCTCCAGGGCCGACGTGTCGATCGTGATGCCGCGGGCATACTCCTCCACCAGGGTGAGCATCTGCTCGCGCAACCAGCCGGCGGCGGCGAACAGCCGCTGCCGGGCGCACTCCCGCAGGGCCAGGTAGAGCGTGACATCGGTCGAGGACTGGTCCAGACCCTCGCCGAACTTGGCGATGTTGGTGGGCAGCAGCGCCACGTGGCCCGGCTCGTTGAGCGGCAGTCCGATGTCGGTCACACCGACCACCTCGGTGGCCAGCTGCCCCAGCCCCTGGCCGAGCTGCAGCCCGAACATGCTCGCGCCGGAGGTGCGCAGCATCGGACGCAGCATCTGCTCCATCCCGGCCAGACCGGGGATGGCCTCGGTCTGCTCGCCGTCGCCGAACTTCAGCGCACCCTCCATGGCGTCGGCGATGTGACTGGCCACGGGTTCCACCAGCCGCTTCCACACCGGCATCGTGTTCTCGATCCACTCGGCCCGGCTCCAGGCCGACACGACGGTGCTGACCCGGGGGAAGCCGGTCGCCGCATCCAGCCAGACCTCCGCGATCGACGCGGCCTCGGTGATCTCGTGCTGCTGTCCGAAGCCGGGGCTGGGATCGGCGCCCAAGGAGGCCACCGTCTTGCGGGCCGTGTCCTTGGTCACCTCCCAGTTCACTCCCGAGTCGGTGGCGGTGGTCGGCTGACCGAACAACGAGCCCCCACCCCCCAACATGGAGAAGGCGTTCTGCAGCTGCGACATCAGCTGGTTCATGTCGCCGCCGCCCCCGAACTGGTTCATGAAGGCTTCGAACGGATTGCCCGGCTGCCCGCCTGAGCCCGAAGCGCCTGAGCCGAAGCCGCCCGATCCCTGCGCGCCCGACCCGCCGGAGCCGGAACCCGCACCGGATCCAGAACCTCTGCCGCCGCCGAGCCGATAACCGTCGGAGCCCGACCCGGGAGTGGGGTCGTCGCCGGGTTCCGGCTCGCCGGGGGACCGTTCGTCGGCCATGGTGCTCCTGTCGCAGGGTGCAGCGGTGGTGTACATCCCACCGTACGCGGGTCGTCGGTGTCGACCAGACCTGTCAGCCCACCGCGAACAAGCCCTCACCGCGATCAAACGGAGCACATACAGTCTTGTGCATGTCATCGCGCGTCCGGCTGGCGGAGATCAGCGACCGTCCTTTGAGTGTGGACCGGCTGCTGGCCCTGGTCAGCGACCGCGCCACCGGCGGTATCGCGATCTTCGTCGGGGTGGTGCGCGAAACGGATTCCGGCGAGCAGGTCTCCTCCCTCGACTACAGCCAGCACCCGTCGGCGACCGCTGCGTTGCTGGCCAGTGCGGAACGGGTCGCGGCGACCCACGACGTCCGCGCCGTCGCGGTCGAGCACCGGATCGGCCACCTCGAGGTGGGCGATCTGGCGGTCGTCGTCGCCACCGGCGCCGTCCACCGGGGACCGGCGCTGGAGGCCTGCCGGGCGCTGATCGACGACCTCAAGCAGACGGTGCCGATCTGGAAGGAACAGCACCTGACCGCCGGTGGCGTGACCTGGGTGGGCCTGCCGTGAGGCTCTGGGCTCACCCTGCCGTGAGGCTCTGGGCTCACCCTGCCGTGACCGGACCGAGCGCGGCGTGACGCGGCAGACCTGGACCGCCCTGGTGTCGGCGCTGCTCTTCGTGGCCCTGGCGGTGCCGCTGGCGGTCCTGCCGGTGCCGTTCGTGGCCTGGAGCCCCGGCGGCACGGCCGACGTGCTGGGCGACGTCGACGGTCGGCCACTGATCTCCGTCGCGGGCGTGCCGACCTTCCCGACCACGGGGCAGCTCGACCTCACCGTCGTCTCCGGCACGAGCGCCGACTCCCGGCTCACCCTGCCCGAGGCCCTGGCGGCGTACTGGTTGCCCGGGCGCGACACCCTGCCGCGCGACGCCGTGTTCCCGCCCGGGCGCAGTGCCGACGAGGTCACCAAGGCCGAGGCGCAGATGATGGAGACGTCCCAGGACGACGCCGTGGTCGCGGCCCTGCGGGCGGCCGGTCAACCGGTGGAGCAGCTGCCGGCGGTCTCGTCGGTGACGATCGGCGGTCCGGCGGCCGGCAAGCTCCTGCCGGGTGACCTGATCAAGTCGGTGGACGGTGTGACCACCCCCGACGCGGACGCGGTCAGTGACCAGATCCGCAGCCATCGGCCCACCGAGCGGGTCGACTTCGTCGTGCTGCGCGATCGGGTGGAGACCACGGTGCGGATCGTGGCCGCGGAGTCCGCCACCGATCCCGGGGTCGCCGTCGTGGGCATCACCGTGGGCCAGGGCTACGCGTACACGCCGGTGATCACGTTCGACCTCGGTCAGCAGATCGGCGGGCCGAGCGCCGGCCTGGTCTTCGCCCTCGGCATCTACGACAAGATCACGGCCGGCGAGCTGCTGGCCGGTCGCGACGTCGCCGGCACGGGCACGATCACCCCCAGTGGCGACGTCGGGTCCATCGGCGGGGTTCGGCAGAAGCTGGCCTCGGCCGAGCGGGCGGGAGCGACGGTGTTCTTCGTGCCGAGCGGCAACTGCGCGGACCTGGCCGGCGTACGGACGGATGTGACGCTGGTGAAGGTGTCGACCCTGGGCGAGGCCATCAGCCAGCTCGGTGTGCTCTCTGTTCCGGGCGGGGACGAGCGGGTCACCCGGTGCGCCGGATGACCCTGGCCAGGAGCCCGTTGTCAGGAACCTGTGAGCCCGCCGGAGAGTTACCCACGGGTAGGGCTTCCACACCCCACATACGCTGACTGCACCGAACGCGACGACAAGCCGGCTGGCCACAGCAAACAGGAGTGAAACCGAGTGAGTACGACACGGATCAGCGGACGGCGCAGTGCGATCCTGCCGACGTTGATCATCGCCGCCGTCCTGGTGGTCGCCTTTGCCATCTTCACCAGCTTCTGGACCGATCGGCTGTGGTACCAGTCGATGGACTTCGGCACCGTCTTCTCCACGATGCTGCTGACCCGGATCGGTCTGTTCGCCACCTTCGGGCTCGTGATGGCCGCCCTGGTCGGCGGCAACGCCGTGCTGGCCTACCGGCTGCGCAGCAAGACCAGGCTCGGTCCGCCCACCAGCCCGCTGCTGGAGCGCTACCGGGAGCTGCTGGACGCCCGGTTGGTCTGGGTGGTGCTCGCGGTCGCCGTGCTGGTCGGGCTGTTCGCCGGCGGCGCCGCGGCCGGTCAGGTGGACACGTTCCTCGCCTGGCGGCACTCCACCGACTTCGGGGTCACCGACCCCAAGTTCGGGCTGGACATCAGCTTCTTCGTCTTCGCCTACCCGTGGTGGCGGTTCGTCGCCTCCTTCCTGTTCACCGCCCTGGTCTTCGCCACGATCATCGCGGCCGTCGTGCACTACATCACCGGCGGGCTGCGGTTCAGCGGACCGGCCCGCGGGGGCAGCGGCGCTGCCCAGTCGCACCTGTCCGTGCTGGTCGGTCTGGCCGTGCTGGTCAAGGGAGTGAGCTACTGGTTCGACCAGTACGGCCTCGAGATCGCCAACACCACGCTCGGCGGGGACGCGTTCACCGGTATCAACTACACCGCCGACAACGCCACCGTGAACGCGAAGCTGATCCTGTCGGTGATCGCCGGCATCTGCGCCTTGCTGTTCTTCGCCAACGCGATCCTTCGCCGGTGGGTGATCCCGGTCATCGGTCTGACCCTGTTGATCCTGTCCTCGATCGTGCTCGGTATCGTCTACCCCGGTGCCGTGCAGTACTTCAGCGTGCGGCCGGACGAGCCGGACAAGGAGCGCGCCTACATCGCGAACAACATCGCGGCGACCCGGGCGGCCTACGGCGTGGACACCGTCGAGATCACCGACTACTCGGCGAGGACCCAGGCGAGTGCGGGCCAGCTGCGCTCCGACGCCGAGGCACTGCCCGGCATCCGGTTGATGGACCCGGCAGTGGTCAGCCCGGCGTACGAGCAGCTCCAGCAGGTCCGCGGCTACTACAAGTTCGCCCCCACCCTGGACGTCGACCGCTACACCATCGACGGTGCCGAGACCGATGCCGTGGTGGCGGTGCGGGAGATGGACGTCAAGGGCATCGAGGGCCAGAACTGGAACAACCTCCGCACGGTCTACACCCACGGGTACGGACTGGTCGCGGCGTACGGGAACAAGCGGCAGTCCGGTGGCGAGCCGGAGTGGATCGTCCGGGACATCCCGCCGCAGGGCAAGATCGACGAGCACGAGCCGAGGATCTACTTCGGCGAGATCCAGACCGACTACTCGATCGTCGGCGCGCCCGAGGGCAGTCCGCCGATCGAGCTCGACACCCCGGGCGGAGGGGACAGTGGCAACCCGACGACCTACACCTACGAGGGCAAGGGCGGGGTGAGCATCGGCAGCCTCTGGCACCGGCTTCTCTACGCAGCCAAGTTCGCCGACGTGAACATCCTGCTGTCCGATCGGGTGAACAGCGACTCCAAGATCATCTACGACCGGACCCCACGCGAGCGGGTGCAGAAGGCCGCCCCGTGGTTGAAGGCGGACGGCGATCCGTATCCCGCGGTCGTCGACGGACGCATCGTCTGGATCGTCGACGGCTACACGACCTCGAACTCCTACCCCTACGCGCAACGGGTCGGCTTGAACGCGGTCACCTCCGACGCCCAGACGACGGCCCAGAACACCAACGTGGTCGCCCAGCCCGACACCAACGTCAACTACATGCGGAACTCGGTCAAGGCCGTCGTCGACGCCTATGACGGCAGCGTCAAGCTCTACCAGTGGGACGAGAACGATCCGGTGCTGAAGACGTGGGAGAAGGCGTTCCCGGGCACGGTGCTGCCGAAGAGCGAGATCTCCGCCGACCTGCGGGAGCACCTGCGCTACCCGCAGGACCTGTTCAAGGTGCAGCGCAGCATCCTGGCTCGCTACCACATGACCGACCCCTACAACTGGTACCTCCAGTCGGGACTGTGGGAGGTGCCGAACGATCCGGTCGGCGGCGCCAACAGCACCGCCAAGGAGACGCCGTACTACCTGTCGGTGAAGTGGCCGGGTGACGAGGACCCGATCTTCTCGTTGACCAGCGTGTACGTGCCCCGCGGTCGGTCCAACCTCGCCGCCTACATGGCCGTCGACGCCGATGCGGCCAGCCCCAACTACGGCAAGCTGAGGGTGCTGCGGATGTCCGACACCACCCAGATCGACGGGCCCGGGCAGACCGCGAACGCGATGGTGACCAACGAGACCGTCGCCGAGCGGTTGCGGCCCTTCCAGCAGGGCACGGCCCAGGCCTCGTACGGCAACCTGCTCACCCTGCCGGTCGGCGGCGGACTGCTCTACGTGCAGCCGGTGTACACCCAGCGGCAGGGGAGCAGTGGGTCCTATCCCGCGCTGCGGTTCGTGCTGGCCCGGTTCGGTCAGCAGGTCGGCATCGGCGACACGCTGCAGGAGGCGCTGGACCAGGTGTTCGCCGGTGACTCCGGGGCCACCACGGGTGAGACCAACCCGTCGGCGTCGCCCACACCGCGACCGTCGGGCTCGGCGGCGCCGTCCACGCCGGTGGAACCGGACAACCCGGCCGCCGCTCGGGCCATCGATGAGGCGAAGACCGCTTTCGAGGCGGCCCAGAAGGCCTTGACCGACGGCGATCTCGGGAAGTACCAGACCGAGATCGAAAAGGCCAAGGCGGCCACCGAACGGGCCGCCAAGGCGATGGGTAGGTAGCGTGCGGTCAGCCCTCGATGACCACCAGGTCGTCGTAACCGAGGGCCCGCAGCGGCTCGGCCAGCTGGTCGGCGGCACCGACCACGACCAGACTGGCGGCGCCGGCGTCGACCACGCTCGCGTACGCGGCCGTGGCTGAGTCGGGGGTCACCTCGCGCAGCGCGGTGAGGCTGAGGTCGAGGTAGTCCGTCGGCAACCCGCCCAGGACCTGGCTGGCGGCCTGATCGGCCACCCCGTCCGCGGTCGCGAACCGCAGCGGTGAGGTGCCGACGTAGTAGGCCACCGCGTCGGCCACCTCGGCCGGCTCGAACGGGCGTGCTGTCACGTCGAGCAGCTCCCGCGCCTCGCGGACCGCGTCGACCAGCACCTCCGTACGGAACGAGCCCTGGACCGCGTACGAGCCTCCCGACCGATGCGGGGAGAACCCCAGCCGCACCCCGTAGGTGTAGCCCCGCTCCTCCCGCAGGACCTTGTTTAGCCGGGACAAGAAGGCGCCGCCCATGGCGTAGCCGCCGACGGTCAGGTCCGCCCAGCGGGGATCGGTCCGGTCCACCGCGTACGCCCCGAGCCGCAGATCGGCCTGGACCGCCCCGGGTCGGTCGATGAGGAGCGCGGTCCGGCGGCCCGGTCCGGCCGTGGTGTGCGGTGCGCGACGCTGGGACTCGTTGCGCCAGCCGCCGAACGTCCGCTCGGCCAGGGCGACGGCGTCGATCCCGGTCAGGTCGCCGGCGACGATCAGCGATGCACCATCCGGTCCGTACCGGTCCGCGTGGTAGGCGACCACGTCGGCGGCGGTGACGGCGCCGACCGTCTCCGGCTCGCCACCGTTCATCCGGGCCGCCCGGCTGTCGGCCGCGAAGACCACCCGTCGGAACTCGGTGGACGCCCGGGAAGCCGAGTTGGCCCGACCCTGCTCGATCTCGGCCAGTCGGAGCTGGACGTGGCGGGTGACGTCGTCGGCGGCGAGCGCCGGCTCGATCACCGCCTCGGCGAACAGCTCGAAGGCCCGATCCAGTCGACGAACGGGCACGTCGAGCACCGCCTGCAGACCCGACAGCCCGATGTCCACCCCGAAACCGGCCCCCTCGGTCTCCAGCAGCTCGGCGAACTCCTCACCGGCGTGGCTGCGGGTCCCCTCGTCCAGGCAGCGCGTGGTGATCGTGGCGACCCCTTCGCGATCCCGTGGCTCCGCGCTCAGCGGCACCTCCAGCACCAGGTGAGCGGCGACGATCTGCTGACCCGGCCGGTGATAGCCGTGCAGCTCGATCCCGTTGCTCAACCGGCTGCGCTCGACCGTCGGGAAGCTCCAGGGTCCCGGCGGGGCGATCTCGGGGCGGGTGCTCACGGTCATGGGCGGAGCCTCTCGGGAGTGCAGGAGCGATTCTGGGCGACACGCCCACCTGACAGATGCAGAGCCGCGTCGCACGGAATCGCGACGAACGAGTGAGACACCGCGGAGCCCAGGACCGCGGAGCGCGGAGCGCGACCGGTGCGACCGGTCATTCCGAGTTCTCCTTGCGGTAGATCAGGGTCGAACGGTGCGTGGGCGCGAGACCCGATTGCAGGGCGGCAGCCACCTGGGCCGTGTCGACGGCGTCGATCAGGTCGAGCCGGACGTTCACCAGCTCGGGGTCGCCGTAGAGGGTGGCGAACTCGCCGAACGCGTCGGCCCGGGAGTCGATCCGGGCGAGCTCGTGCAGCCAGTGCCGCTCGAACTGGGCCTTGGCCCGGCGCAGCTCGGTCTCGGTGATGCCGTCGGCGACGATCCGCTCGACCTCCTCGAGCAGCACGTCGTGGACGCGCTCGACGGCCACGCCGTCGCGGGCCCGGGCGTACGCGTAGCCGAACGAGGTGCCTCCGATCAGCCCCATGGTGCTGGCCGAGGCGCCTTCGGCCAGCTCGTCCCGTCGGACCAGGCGGCGGTGGAGCCGCGACGTCTGACCGTGCCCGAGCACCGTCATGCCCAGGTCGACGGCATCGAAGGCGGGGGTGCCCACCGCCGGCAGTCGCCAGGTGAGGTAGGCGGCGTCGGCGGGGACGTCGGCGGACGTCTCCTGCCGGGGCAGCCCGCTGAGCGGAAGCAGCGGCTCGGCTGCAGGGGCGGCGGGGCGCGGACCGGCCGCCAGTGACCCGAAGTAGGTCTCGGCCTTGGCGAAGGCGGTCTCGGGATCGCAGTCACCCACGATCGACAGCACGGCGTTGTTCGGCACGTAGTGGGTGGCGAAGAAGGCGGCCACGTCCTCCACCGTGGCCGCGTCCAGATCCTCCATGGAACCAATCACCGTGTGCCCGTACGGGTGGTCGGCCGGAAACGTCAGCTCGATCAGCCGCTGCATCGCATCGCCGTACGGGACGTTGTCGTAGCGCTGGCGCTTCTCCTCCTTGACGACCTCCCGCTGGTTGTCCAGATTCGCCTCCGTGAGGGCGTCCAGCAGGCTGCCCAGCCGATCCGCCTCCAGCCACAGGGCCAGGTCCAGACCGCCGGTGGGCAGCGTCTCGAAGTAGTTGGTCCGATCGAACCAGGTGGTGGCGTTGACCGAGGCGCCGGCCGCTTGCAGCAGGCCGATGTGCTGGCCGGACTCGACCTGCGCCGAGCCCTGGAACATCACGTGCTCGAAGAGGTGCGCGAAACCGGTTCTGCCTGGCTGCTCGTGCCGCGATCCGACGTCGTACCAGAGGTTGACGGCCACCGACGGGGCGGCGTGATCGGGGCTGGCGATCACCCGCAGCCCGTTGTCGAGCCGACGCTGGTGGACCGGATAAGGGACGACTGGCATGCTCCCCACGGTAGCGTCGAGATCATGGTGATCGCGGACGAACTGCTGTTGCTGGCCATCGACGACGCGACGGGGAGGAACCTGGCCGCCGGCACGAACCTGGACGCCGCCCTGGCGGCTGCCCTGCTGGTGGAGCTGGCGCTGAGCGAGCGGATCTCCATCACGCCCGCCGAGGCGGGCTGGCGGGAGAAGGGCAGGATCACCGTCATCAACACGGCGCCGACCGACGACCCGGACCTGGATGCGGTGCTGGTCAAGCTCGAAGCCAAGGACGGCCAGAAGGTGAAGAACCTGATCAGCCCGATGACCTGGAAACCGATCTCGTCCGGGCTGAAGGACCGGCGGCTGGCGGCGCTGGTGCACCGCGGGACCCTGACCGAGCAGCGCACAGCCGTGTGGGGGATCCGCCGGTACCCGACACTGGACCCGGCCCCCGAGCAGGAGATCCGGAACCGGCTGCTATCGGCCCTGGTCGATGGCCTGACCCCGACCGAGCGCACCGTCGCCCTGGTGGCGCTGCTGGAGGCGACCGGCATCTTGACCAAGGTGTTCGCCGAGGAGGACAAGAAGGCCTTGAAGTCGCGGGCCAAGCGGCTGAGCGAGGGGGACTGGGCGGCCAAGGCGGTCAAGGACGTCATCGCCGAGATGACGGCCGTGATGGTCGCCGTGTCCGCCGGCTCGGATGGCGGCGGCGGCAGCTAGGTCTGCTCGGTCTCGTGCCGGGGCTGGGGAGTCAGCTCCAGACCGGCGGCCCGGGCCGGCTCCGCGTAGGCGGTGGCCAGGCTCGCGACGGTGGCGTGCGCGTTCAGCCCGCTGGGGTTCGGCACCGCCCACAGTCGGGCCTCGCCCAGCCGCTCCGGCTGCTCGCCGAGCTGAGCCTTCGGGCGGCCGAAGGCGGTCCGGTAGGCCGTGATGCCGGCGATGGCCACGACGGCTGGCCGGTGCTCGGCCACGAACGACTCCAGCCTCGCCCGGCCGGTGCGCAGCTCGGCGGCCGTCAGCTCATCGGCCCGGGCCGTCGCCCGGTTGACCAGGTTGGTGTTGCCGATGCCCCGCCCGACCAGGTAGACCCGATCGGCGTCGGTCATCCCTTCGCTGCGGCTGATCTCGCGGTCGACGATCCCCGCCAGCCGCAGCGCCGGATAGAACCGGTTACCCGGGTGGGCGAAGTGGGTCCGGGTGGCGGCGGTCCACAGGCCCGGGTTGATACCGACGAACAGCAGCCGCAGGCCGGGTCCGACCAGATCGGGGACGGACGCGTCGTTGAAGGCCTGCAGCTCGGCCCTGGTGAAACCCACGGGACCACTCAACCATTCACCATCTGAGCAGGGGGCGTTCAGCCGAGGACGAGCTCGGGCACGGTCAGCAGTCCGGACGACAGGCCCTCGCGCACGCGTTCGAGGGCCTGCATCCGGAACCGGCGGCCGTGCCAACGTTCCGCGTCCGCGACCCAGCCGGCCACGGTGTCGTCGGCGGCCAGCGCGTTGGCCGTCGTGTTGGAGACCTCGAGGCGCAGCGTGACGGATTTCCCGTGCCGCAGGTGATCCGTGAGATCGCAGGCATACGGCGGACCCCACAGCTCGGCGACCGGCTCGCCGTCGACCAGCACCCGGACCACCTCGCCGACCGGTGGGCTGAGCTGCACCCGGTACGAGTTGCCCTCGATGCCATGCGCTGGAGCGGTTCCGCTGTCGTCGGCCGCGCGCCCGTCGCCGAGGTCGAGGTGGACCCGTCCGGGGTGCGCCGGGATGGTGATCGTAGCCACGTAGGCGAGTGTGCCGGAGAAGTGGGGGCCGATCCGCGGGTCGTCCTCCCAGCGGTGGGGGAGCGACACCTCGCCCAGGTCGGTGTCGTCGGGGCGGACGAGACGCCAGTCGGTGTCGAGGGCCACGCGCGGTGAGTCCGGGGCCGGCCGGCTCCGGCGAGCGTCCACGGTCGACAGGTCGCGGTCGTGACCGACCAGGACCAGAGCCTGGTACGGGGCCAGGGCGATCTCGATGCCGTGCAGTCCGGGATCGGTCGTAGCGCTGATGACGGTGCCGTCCGCCGGGTCCCAGACCTCCAGCCGGCTGCGGGTGTCCCGGGGGACCACGCGTTGGGTGCGGGCCTGCGGTCCGGTGTTGACCAGCAGATGCACCTCCAGGTCACCGATCCGGCGGTGCACCATGCCGACGTCGGTCCGGGTCGGGTGCAGGGTCAGATCCGGAGCGAGGTGTCGACCGACCATGGTCGCCGCGTCGTCGCCCTCATCGACCGTGAGCACCCGGCCGCCGATCGCCTCGACCCGGTGCAGCCAGGTCCTGGTCGCCGCGGGCACGGAGACCCGGCCGGGCAGCACCACCACGAGACCGGCGACGGGCTCGATCATCGCCGCCGTGTCGTCGTCGAGCAGGGCGAAGTCGTAGCCGGCGGTGCGCAGCGAGACCATCAGCTGCTCGTCGACCATGCCGGCCAGGGTCCGCCAGAGATCCAACGAGGTCGCGGTGCCCAGCCGGGCGTACGCGTCGGTCGTCGGCAGGTAGAGCAGCAGATCGCGGACCGGCTCACCGAGGCGCAACAGCCCGGACAACCGCTGCAGATAGGTCATCAGATCCGGCGCCGCCGGCCACCAGGCGTTGCGGTCGTCCAGGGCGGCCGAGGCGTAGAAGAACCAACCGAGTCCGTCGTCCGCGCCCTCCGGTCGGGGGGAACAGGGCCAGCCGTGACCGATCAGCTGGTTGATGCCCAGCAGGAAGTGCTCGTGTGCCTCCCCCTTGAGGTCCAGCGGGGTCGCTCGGAACGACGGTGCATGCACCCAGGTCCAGGTCTCCGACGACACGATCGGTTGGCCGAGGTGCTGCGCGGCCGAGCTCGCCCACTTGGTCGGCGGCATCCTGGTCCAGCCCCACTGCTCGCCCTCGATGCCGTCGACGTGCCGAAAGCTCGCGAGGGTGGCCGGTGGCTCGCCGTAGCTCTGCACCCGCAGCGGTACGCCGTGACCGTGCGCCCACTCCGCCATGGGGACCAGGAAGTTGTCCTCGTAGAGCTCGGAGAGCGTGCGGTGGTAGTCGGTGCGGAACCGGGCGACGTCCGGGCCGTTCGCGGCCAGCCGCCAGAGCTCGGGTTCGGGTCGGTAGCCGCGGCGGCGGGTGAACTCCTCCGGCAACGTCGGTGTCCAGTCGGCGTGGTAGACCTCCAGGCTGTCGCAGAACACCGAGCCCAGCCGGTGCGCCCCGACGGCAGCGATCAGCCGGTCGCCCAGCGCAGTCAGGTGCTCGCGGACAGCGGCCGCGTCGTAATGATCGTGCACCGGACCCTCGGCGCCGGCCGCGGCGCGTTTGACGTTCTGCCCGGTGAGTCCGGCCGT
Organism: Microlunatus sp.; assembly: GCA_036525335.1. Lineage (GTDB taxonomy): Bacteria > Actinomycetota > Actinomycetes > Propionibacteriales > Propionibacteriaceae > Microlunatus. Next base: position 17,507 of record DATDAP010000456.1, read on the forward strand.
TGCGGTCAGCACGACCCGGGTGCCCGTACCGGGCGGCACCTCCACCATGCCGTCGGCACCGATGGGCAGCGACGCGTACGCCTCCGGCACCTCCTGCAGCGAGCCGGCGCCCAGGTAGACCCCGATCAGCTCGTCGCCCGGCCAGACCTGCCGACCGCCGGCGAGCTCCAGGGCCTCCGGTCCGATCTCCCGGTGCTCCCAGCGCAGTCGGCGTGCGGCGTGCTCCGGCCCGATGTGCGGGCCGCCGAACGACCAGCCGCTGCCCAGGGTGACGTCGAACCGCAGACCCAGACTCTCGGCCACATCGGCCGCGAAGGCGAGGTCGGCCAAGAACTTGTCCGAGCCCAGCCGGGTGGAGTGCTCGACCAGCGGGTAGACGTAGGACACCTCCACCCCGCCGATCCCGACGGCGGCCATCGCCGTCAGATCCCGCTCGATGTCGCCTCGGGACACCTCCGGACCGAACCACCACCCGCGCATCATCGGCCGCGCCTCCGGCGGCGGGTTCACGAAGGTGTGACGGAGCTCGGACAGGGACGGCGCGGAAGCCACCTCAGCACCCTAGTGCCGTGTCGCCCGAATCTCTTGCCGTTCGGCGACGGCCAGGCACGCACCTCGCTGCGTTCTCCTCGGTCGTGGTACGACTCGGTATCCCTTCCCCGTCGGCCTGCCGATGCACGCACCTGAACGCCGCCGAACGGCAAGGAACTCGAGCGACCAGGCACTAGTGCCGGTCGACCCGGCGAGCTGTCGATCAGAGACCGGGGAACCTGGTGCAGATCATGACCCCGGTGGCGTCATCCGTCCGAAACGTCCGCCAGCCGTCCATTGCCTCGAGCCTCGCCGTCAAGGCGTCGACGCGGGCCTGGTGCCCGGTGGGCCAGGTGGCTTGAGGGGACAGGTCGTCGATGACATACAGCCCACCGGGAGCGACGAGGGCGAGAGCCTGGTCGAGGTGGTCGAACTTGCCGGGCCACGTGTCGGCGAAGACCAGATCGTAGTGACCGGCGGCCGCTCGCTGCGTGGCCAACCACTCGGCGCCATCCGCCACGACGTACGCGATCCGCGGATCGGCGACCTCCTGCACCGCGATGCGCGACAGTGCGGAATCGCGTTCCACGCTCACCAGGCTCGCTCCCGACGTCATCCCGTTCCGGATGTGGGCAGTGCCGAGGCCGGCTCCCGTGCCGAGTTCCAGGAAGCTCCCCTCGGGCTTGGACGCCGCCAGCGCGGACAGCAGTCGACCGACCGCGAGGGAACACGACTGGACGAAGCCGGCCTGCCGGGCACGCATCGTCAGCTTCGCTGTCAAGCCGTCGTCGACCGCGTTCATGGGCCGATCCAAGCACGCAGGATCCGACCGTGCCCCGGCCACTCCACCCGTCGCCCCTCGGCGGAGGTATTTACGCCCGGACGCCGGCGCTCATCCGGGGGAATCGACCTGTCCACGGCGTGAGGAGCCAGCGATGAACGACGACCTGCCAGACGGCCGAGCCAGGATCCCGGCCCACCTGTTGGATCGACCCTGGTTGGACGAGACGTTGCGGGAGAGGCTGAAACCACAGTTCACCCTGCGGTTGCGGTGCAGTGTCGACGTGCTCATCGTGACTGACGGAGCCGACTTCAGCTTCGACGTCACCTACAGCCTGGGCCGCCTGGTGCAGGCGATGACCACCGACCTGCCACCCTACGTGCGGGTGAACGTCACCACCGCACGTCACGCCTCCTTTCCCGGCCTTGGTGTCTTCGACATCCCGTCGTTCCGGTTCCACACCAGCGACCTGTCCGGGTTCGACGAGGTCTGGATCATCGCGGTCGGATCGGGGTCGAACGCCTACCTGCCGGGCGAGCTGACCGCGCTCTACGAATTCATGCAGTCCGGCGGCGGGGTCTTCGCCACCGGTAACCACGCGAACCTCGGGGTGGCCCTGTGCGGCGGCATCCCGCGGGTTCGGAGCATGCGTCGGTGGCACTACCCTTCGCCCGGGCCTCACGGGGAGCCGGTCGCCCCCGGCGCGGTGGCCGACCGGCACGAGACCACCGTCGGCTCCGACTTCGACGGCACACCCCAGGTGATCACGCCGCAGATGTACCCCCTCGGGTGGTCCCACACGGTCCTGTTCCGACGTGTTGCTCCCCACCCGGTGCTGTGCGGGCGCAACGGGCCGGTCACGGTGCTCCCCGATCACATGCACGAGGGAGCCATCGTCGTCCCGCCCGTGGACCTGTCGCTCCCGGTCGACGGCATCGATGTCGAGGAGTACCAGCACGGCGACGGGGTCCGGGTGAGCCCGCTGGTCATCGCCACTGCCGTCGATCATCACGCGCCCGGTGGAGCCTTCGGTGTGATCGGCGCCTACGACGGGCACCTCGTGGACGAGGTCCCGGGTGGGGTCGGCCGGATCGTGGTCGACGCGACCTGGCACCACCTGTTCGGGATGAACGTCGAACAGTTCGCCTCGGCCTACGACGCGGTCCAGGCCGGGTCGACCGATCCGCTGATGCTGGAGCGAGCGGGTCACTGGCAGCAGATCAAGGACTACTTCCAGAACACGGCGATCTGGCTGGCTCGGGCGAGCACCCAACGGTGCGTTCGCCGCCGCGGGCTCTGGCTCGTCGCGACGCACATCGACGTGGTCATGGCGTTGCGCGCGTGGCGGCTCGATCGCGGTGAGCGCCTGGAGTATCTGTTGGATGTGGGCCAGAAGGCGAAGGACGCCTTCCATCGGGTGGCTCCCCAGTGCCAGAGGATCGAGCTGAGCCTGGACCTGGTCGCGCGCCTGCGGCTCTACGAGCGACTGCGGCCCTGGCCGGTGCCGATCCCTGATCCGCCTCCGTTCAGGTTCGCCCAGCTGGTCGACCCCGGCTGGGTCGAGACCGTCGCGCTGGGTGGCGCGCTGGTGGCCGTGCACGAGCAGCTGCAGGGCGATCTGGGCCGGCTCGAGAAGGACGATGACGCTCTCGCGGCGATCGCCGCCGATGGGGCTGCCGCCGGAGTCAAGATCCTCGCCGCCGAACTGGGCCGAAACGGCCAGGAGATTGCCTCCCTGCTGGAGGAGCGTGGCCGCCGCTAGGGGAGGGGGACAGCCCGATCGGCGACCTGCAGCGTGTCGATCAGGGCCGCGCGGCCGGCCCGGACGGCGGCCCGGCAGGCACCTCGGTGCGGCGCGTCCGGGCCCAGATCGGCGAAGCGCACCTTGGTCGGCGCCGCCGCCATCGCCACCACGGCGGCAGGAAGCCGTTCGGCGAGCGCCGGGTGGCCCGCCCACGGTCCCCCGACCAGGACCGCCTCCGGATCCAGGACGGTCCCGATCGAGGAGATGACGCCGGCCAGGGCCGCGATGATCACGTCGGCCGCGGTCGCGTCCTCGACGGTACCCGCGTCGAGCACCGTACGGATCCGCTCCACATCGAGCGCAGCGCTGCCCGGCCGGCGCAGCCCGAGGTCGGCGAACACCTCGACCAGACGGACCGCTCGGCCGCCGGGCCCGATGGTTCTGACGTGGGCGATCTCGCCCGCGAGCCCCCGTCCGCCGTGCAGCACTCTGCCGGCGCTGACCACGGCGCCGCCGAGGCCGGGGCCGAGGTAGAGGTAGACGAAGTCGTCCAGCCCCTGGGCGCTGCCCTCGGTCCGCTCGGCCATTGCCGCCCAGTCGACGTCGTTGTCCACGATCGGGGCCAGTCCCAGCAGGGGCGTCAGCACGGGAACCGGGTCGAGGGCGTCGACCAGGAAGGGGGAGTCGGGCAGGCGGACCAGTCTCCCGGTGGCCCGGTCCACCGGACCGGCCACGCTCAGGGTTGCGGCCAGCACGCGACCGGGGGCCGACGAGACGACCTGTCCGACCGTGGCGGCCAGGACCGGCTCGAGCTCCGACTGCGTTGCGGGTACGGCGACGGCCCGGTGCACCTGGTCCAGACGTCGGCCCTGCAGATCGAGCAGCTCGGCGAGGACACCCTCGGGTCCGGCCGAGACAGCGATCGCGACGCCGATGTCCCCCCGCAGCCGGTAGAAGGTGCCGGCCGGCCCGCGACGTCCGACCTGCTGGCCGGCCTCCTCGAGCACCCCGGCCTCCGAGAGTCGGCGGACGGATTCGGACATGGTGGGTTTGGAGATCCCGGTGCGCGCGGCCAGCTCGGCCCGGGTCAGCTCGGGGTTGTCGAGCAGCTGGTCGACGACGTGGCGATCGGTCAGCTCACGGACGACGCCGAGCGAGGGTCGTCGGGGTCCGTCGCTCTGTTCAGGCACCTCGAGTCTCCGATCCGGAAAAAAATTGTTAGGAGCCCTTGCACTTTAGCGGGTTCTCGTCGTACGCTCTTGTCACCCAATAGTAAGGGTTAGTTACAACTCATCAGGAGGACGAGGATGACCACCACCACCACCGCCACACCCGCCGGGACCAGCACCGTCTCCGCCGTGACCGGACTCCCGCACTGGGAGACGATTCCGGCCGACATCCCCGTGGCGACGGCCGAGATCAAAGCCGCCATCCGGGCCCGGATCGAGGCCTCGGGTCGCAAGGTCGCCGACGTGATCGCCGAGATCGAATCGTTCCTGGAGGACGAGATCGCTGACATCAAGGCAGCTCGGGCGCGTGGCGAGGAGGTGTGGCCGGTGATCGACTACGCCGACATCGCCGCCGGTACCGTCTCCGCCGACCAGCTGGCTCTGCTGAAGCGCCGCGGGTGCGCCGTGGTCCGCGGTCACTTCGATCGGCCCGAGGCCGAGAAGTGGGACCGCGACGCCGTGGACTACGTCGACAGCAACGCGTTCTTCGAGGCCTACACCGGCCCGGCCGACGACTTCTTCGGCAGTCTCGGCACGGAGATGAGCAAGCCCGAGATCTATCCGATCTACTGGTCCAGCGCGCAGATGGAGGCCCGGCAGCACCCGCGGATGGCGACCGTGCAGGCCTTCCTGAACGCGCAGTGGATCGCCGAGACCGGTGGCCACCAGTGGTTCGATCCCGAGGTCGACACCCTCTACCCCGACCGGATCCGTCGCCGCCCGCCGGGCGCGACGTCGGGCGGGCTGGGCACCCACCTCGACCCCGGCACCCTCGATCTGTGGATGACCGAGGGCTACCAGCAGCACTTCCGCCACCTGTTCTCCGGTGACGTCGCCGCCTACGACCCGTGGGACGCGTCCTACCGGACCGAGGCGACGCAGTACCCGGGATCGACCATGTGCTCGGCCTTCCGCACCTTCCAGGGCTGGACGGCGCTGTCGGAGATGCGGAACGACCAGGGCGTGTTGCACACCGTGCCGATCCCCAAGGCGATGGCTTACCTGATGCTGCGGCCGCTGCTGGACGATGTCGCCGATGAGGAGATGTGCGGCGTCCAGCCCAACCGCACCTTCCCGGTGAACGAGCGCTACCACGCGATCCTGCTCGAGGCCGGCTCCTCGATCCCCGATGTCGCTCCCGGCGACTCGGTGTGGTGGCACTGCGACATGATCCACTCGGTCGCGCCGGTCACCGACCAGCAGGGCTGGGGCAACGTGATGTACATCCCGGCCGCCCCGCTATGCGCGAAGAACAAGGCGTACCAGACGAAGGTGCGCGAGGCCTTCCTGGCCGGCCACAGCCCGTACGACTTCCCGGAGGAGCACTACGAGGCGTCCTGGACCAACCGGTTCGGGGTCGACGACCTCAACGACATCGGCCGTCGGGGTCTGGGTTTGGACGACTGACGCGAGCTGCCGAGCAAGCTGACGGGAACCCGCCGCTCGAGGGCGACACGCCGGTGCGACACGCCGTGCGCGCACCCGCGAGAGGCGGTTTGCCGTCACCTGCCGGCGGTACCCGACCAGCGGCGCAGGAACTACTGCCGCCCTAGGTACGCAGCCGTCGCCTACGGTGTGAGCATGGCTGAGCAGACGCACGAACCCACCTCGAACGACGACGATCCGAAGGACGAGCGGAACAACAGCGAGGAGCAGTCCGAGGGACAGGTGTCCGAGGGCCCATCGGGCTTCGGTGGCGACGAGACCTCGGCCGGCGGCGCGGACGCGGTCCCGGACACGCCGGACATCAATCCCGGAACCTCCGCCCCCATCCGGGACTCTCACGGCTGACGGATTCCTCGCCCGGCAAGGTCGGCGAGGGCTGTCAGTAGGCTGCCGTCATGGGGACCGAGTTCGAACACAAGCTGGTGGTCGTCGGCGACGAGTGGCGGGACGCGATCACGATCACCAGCGCCCTCAGCCAGGCCTACCTGAGCGCCAAGCCGGGGATGACCATCCGCATTCGGGTCGTCGACGACGCACTGGCCTTTTTGACGATCAAGGGCAAGCAGGTCGGGATCGGTCGGCCCGAGTACGAGTACGAGATTCCCGTCGATGACGCCCGGGCGTTGCTGGCCATGATCACCGACGGTTTTCCGATCACCAAGACCCGTTACGAGCTGGGAGATCCGTGGGCCGGCTGGATCGTCGACGAGTTCGCCGACGCCAACGCGGGTCTGGTGGTCGCCGAGCTCGAGGTGGCGGCGGAGGACACTCCCTGGGAGGTGCCGGTCTGGGCGGGGGAGAACGTGACCAGCGACTTCCGCTACACCAATTCCGAGCTGTTCAGTCGGCCGTACAGCCAATGGGGCGCGGGATAGCGCGGGGCGGACGTCAGGGAGTCCGCGGGCGGCTACCGTTCCGACGCTGAGGCCTCTGGATTGGTCCTGGAGCAGGAGACCTCTGGCTTCGAAGGGCGCCGCCCCTTGTGCCGGTCTTGTCGCAAGCGGTAGGAAGGCTCTCAGTCTGGTGCGCGTCAGTGCTGTCCACACCGATGGGGTGGCAGGGGTTCGGCCGCAGGCACGGAAGGCGGCGCGTACGCAGGCCCCACCGAGAGGCTGACCGTGTCGTCGAGAATGCGCAAGAAGACCCTGGTCCTGCTCGCCATGGCCACTCCCTTGGCCCTGGTGCTGACTCCTCCGTCGGCGTCGCCGGCCGCTCCGACCTCGGTGGTCGACCGGGACCTGGCGCGTTCGCCCGAGCTGTCCGAGACCCGACGGCTGGCCGATCGCCGCGTCGTGGTCACCGGGGACCGCGCCTGGGCCCTGGGCACCGCCGACGGCCGCTACCCGGCCGCCGGGTTCCACACCCGTGGCGAGATGGGCGGCTTCTGGCTGCCGAACCTCAAGCTGCTGGACGGGATCTGGTTCGGCATCAACGGCGACTGGATCGGCCCGGCGACGAAGACCACCTCGGGCTGGGGCTATGTCCGGGCCGATCTGCCGACCACGGACGGCGTCGGGGCCAGCCGCACCGACTTCGTGCCGGACGGTGTCTCCGGTGCACTGGTGGGGCTGACCCTACGGGCCGACCGGGACCGGACGATCCGGCTCGAAGCGGACGCCCACTCCGAGCTACTCGGGTCCTACCCATGGGGCGAGACGAATCCCAACCAGCTGGCGGCGAACCTGCCCGACTCGCCGTCTGTGGTGGGTCAGCATCTCGAGTTCCGCGACAGGGGCACCCCACGCCACGCCAACGCCGAGCAGCACGACTGGACCGCCGCCGTCGGTTCGGCGCTGAATCCGACCGAAGCGTCTTCCGGGGACAACTTCCGCGGGCCGCAGGACCCGGCGGTCATCTGCCCGGCCTCGGGCCCGGACGCCCCGCCGCAGCCGGAGCGCTGTGACGACACCGACTACGGGCAGGGTGCAGGTGGCCGGCTCACCTACGAGGTCCGCCTGCGGGCCGGCCAGGTGCGCACCGTCTGGTTCGCGGTCGCCGGCTCGGCGTCCAGTCCCGCGGACGCCCGGCGCCAGCTCCGGACGGCCCTGAGCGACCCCGAGGGTGCGCTGGCCGACAAGATCGGCCAGCGGACCGGGATCGACCGGCGCACAGCGGTCGATCTGCCGGGGAACCCGACGGTGGAAGACAGCGTGCGCTGGTCCAAGCAGATGCTGGCCGCCTCCGAGCAGCGGGTCGAGGACCTCGAGCTCCGCCCGGTGCGGGCCGGCCGCCAGTACCCGCCACCGGCCGGCACACTCGAGCAGATGCGCTGGTTCGGTGCCGGGTGGCCGGACTACACCTGGCTGTTCGGCACCGACGGGGAGTACACCGCGTACGCCGCCGTCGCGGCCGGGCAGTTCTCCGTGATCAAGGACCACCTGCGCGCCCTTCGCGACGTGTCGGTGGTGATCAACCCGGACAGCGGGAAGATCGTGCACGAGGTGACCCCGGACGGCGCGGTGTTCTTCGGCGACGACGCCGACGACGGCAACACCGACGAGTCGTCGAAGTACCCGTCGGCGGTGGCTCTCGTCTGGCGCTGGACCGGTGACGAGTCGTTCCTTCGCGATCTGTACCCGGCGAGCAAGAAGGCGATGCAGTTCGTCGCCGGGCTGGATGAGGACGGGGACGGCTGGCCGGAGGGGCTGGGCAACGTCGAACGGCCAGGCATGGGGGAGGAGAAGCTCGACAACGCCGTCTACACCATCCGCGGCTACGCCGACCTCGCCGACATGGCCGCCGCGGTCGGGGACGACAAGACCCGCGTCTGGGCCCTGGGCAAGGCCCGCGCGCTGTTGCAGAAGTTCGAGGGTGACTGGTGGTACGGCGGGGACGGGGCGAACTCGTACGCGGACTCGCTCGATGACCCCGGAAACGTGAAGGTCTTCCAGCGGCACTGGATCGGTCTCACCCCGACCGACGCGGTGCTGCCCCGCCAGCCCGGCCGTCCCGCCGGACCATTGGCCTCGGTCGAGCACGCCAGCAGCACGCTGACGCAACACGAACGGGACTGCTACACCAGCGAGCTCGGGCTCTTTCACACCGGCACCGGATCCACCTCGGCCCCGGCCGGCAACCCCGGTGCGACCTGCGACACCGTGATCTCGGCCGTGCCGAGCGAGCGGAACATCTTCACCCTCAACTCGGCGATCGCCGCCGTGAGTGAAGGCAACTACGGCCGACTCGACAGCGACCAGCAGGGCACGTACATCCGCGGCAATGCCCGCTCTCAGCTGGACCCGGATCTGTGGGAGATGCCAGGCGCCATGCCGGAGATCGTGCCGGGTGGCGACTTCGGCGCGAACATCGACCGGCTGTTCACCGAGCGGTCGATGGTGATGCAGGCCTGGGGCGCGTACGGAGTGCTCTGGCCGGTGGTCCACCAGTGGCTCGGTGTGTCTCCCGACCTCGGGCGCGGCCGGCTGGCGGTGGTGCCCCAGCTGCCGCCCGACCAGGGGACGGCGTCGGCGCAGCGGATCATGTTGGGCGATGACCGCAGCATGGACGTGTCGGCGACGCGACAGGACAAGACCTACTTCACCGAGGTCCGACGTCGCGGCGACGTGCGACTCACCATCGGTGCCGTGGTGCCGGTCGGGTCCGAGATCCGTACGGTTCAGCTGGATGGGAAGCGGGTCCGGGCCGCGTTGGTGCGGACGACCCGTGGGCTGGAGGTGCAGGTGCCCGCCGGACGTGGGTCGGGGATCTCGGAACTGCGGGTCACGCTCCGGTAGCAGGAGAACGGTGATTCGGAACGGGACACGGATTCTTTGAGACGACATCCCCTGAACGACCACGAGTGGCAAACCGTGTCGACGTTCGTCCTGGCTACCGGCCAACGCTACGGACTGCAGAGAGTGCATCTACCTGATGAGCTCAAGGCACCAGCGCCGAGGAACGATCTACGGTGACAACCATGAAGGTCGCGCCAGCGTTCGATGCCAGCCTGCTCCTCGGACACGTTCTCGATGCCGCGGGCGTGACCCATGACGCTGTGGCGGTTGGGTCTCGACAAACCGAGGCTCAGGCGGCCAGCAAGACATCCGTGACGGCGGGCGCATGGAAGCGCCGGTCGTAGGTCGCGGTTTCGCTGACGGGCGCCAACAGCTCGAGTTCGACGAGTTGGGCGATGAGTTTGTTGGCTCTGGCATAGCTGACGCTGAGATGGGCGGCTGCTTGCTTGACGGTGAACGATGATCTCGCGACGGCGAGATCGACCAAGGTCCGTGCAGTGGCCGATCGCAGTGGTGAGCGACCTAGTTTGTCGAGCAACTGGTCTCTCGCGTCCAGCAGCCCGGTCATCCGGCGGTGCGTGTCGATCGCTGACGCTTCCAGACCGGTCGCAAAGAACCGTATCCACGCGTCCCAGGCGCCGTTGCAACTGACAGCGTGGAGGTGCTCGTAATAGTCGGTACGCCGCGCCTCGAACCAAGGGGAGACGCTCAGGGTTGGTTCCACCAGGACGCCGGCCGTCAGCAGATGCATGACGATGAGCAGCCGGCCGACGCGTCCGTTGCCGTCATGGAAGGGATGGAGCGTCTCGAACTGGTAGTGCGCCATCGCCGCTGCGACGACCGGATCAAGAGTGTCAACGTGATCGCCGGTGGCGGAGATCCAGTCGACGAGTTCGCGAACCCTGGCCTGCAGATCTTGACCCGGCGGCGCAGGGATGAAACGCGCCGCCTTCACTGGAGGCTCGTCTGGTGCAGCCTCGGAGCGGCGTCCGATCACGACCTGCTCCCCGCGAATCTGGCCCGGCCACGTGCGTTCGCTGGGCGTGCCTCTCACCAGGGTTCCCTGCAGGTCGGCCAAGAGTCCGGCGGTGAGGGGTCGGGAGTCGCTCATCCACTCGAACGCTTGCTCGGCCATCAAGAGGTAGTTGAAAATTTCGCGCAAGTTCATTGAGGTTGGCGCGTGCTCGTCCTCGGCAAGAACCTCTGCCAGCGGGGCGTAGGTGCCTTCGAGCGCTGAGGTGCTCTGGGCCTCGCGTCGCAGTACTGGCTGTCGCAGGAGTCTGGGGTTAGGTAGCTGCCGCGCTGCGGCGTCGAGTCTCGCCAACGCGGCGTGTGCTCGGGCGACTTGGCGGTAGGTTGCCCCGCTCAGATCGGGGTCTCGCAGTGCGAGGGGATCTGCCACGAACGCGTAGTGTTCCCACGGACCGGTAGTGGGATCGGTGCCGGCGATCGGCACGAGGCTTCCTGGCATCTGATCGTTCTCGAACGTTCTGAGATCCACAGTTCAACTCTAGCGCCCGATAAGTTGCATTCGTCTCGCCGGTTCGCTACAAGAGGATCATTTCATATCGCGAAGTTGTCCACATCGACCTGCCGGCTTCTAGTTCGGACCTAGAGTCTGAGCATCGATCGCCGACGGCGCGTGAGTTCGACTGGGGCGCACCCACCTCGACCTAGTGGCACGTTCTCCCGGTCTCAGTGCCTGGTAGCAGCATCCCGGCGCAGTCTTGTATCGAACGCGTGTTCTATAGTGTCGTCATGGGAAGTCACCTGACCCCAACCGGATGCTTGCGGCAGCCCTGTTCGGCACTGCGCGCAGGTTCGCTGTTGACGCCGGCTCGATAGCTGAGGCCAGGGCGCCCTCGAGGAGTTGGCGGCCGGGCGCTACGACTTGACGGGACAGGAAGCCGGTCGGGGATGGTCACCGGTTGCGGTCGGTACAGAGCTCCGCTGCGACTACCCGGGTCGCGATAAAGAGTCATGGTCCCGTCCGACCACCTACCGATTGGTGTCGGCGACTAGATGCTCGGCGAATGATCGGGCGTTGTGCCTCCTCGATGGGAGGCGGATTGTTACACGACGTTGCACGCCGGACAAAAAGAAACCGCCTCCGACTGGTTCATGGCCTAGTCGGAGGCGGTGTCCCGGTGGTAGCGGGGACAGGATTTGAACCTGTGACCTCTGGGTTATGAGTCAATCGACAAGCATGCCTCCTGGGTCTGGTCCTCTCAGGAGCGCAAGTTGCGCCTGATCGATTGATCGGTGACGCACTGACCATCCCAGCCCGTCTCGCGTTGTCTCGGCTACAGAGTTGGCTACGGCACTGACGACAGCGTAAAGAGCGTGGGGCGGATCGAGCGTGGCGGAACCAGTTGACCTCGTCGGTGTCAGTGCCGAAGGGAAAGTGGCCGGAGGGCAACGCGGGTGGGGCACCCTCGCCGACAAAATGACCGCGACCGATCACAGGATGGCTGACTGCGACCGTCCGCCACCCTCATTGCCAGGGAGGCCGTGCCGGAGCAACATGGACATGCACCAACAGCACACGCCAGAGGGGCTGTGCTCCGGTGCACCAGGAGGTCGGGGAATGGTCACGATGAAGTGTGTCCTGGGTCGGCACGACTGGCGGCCCGGGGTCAACGTCGAAGGTCAGCCGTACGAGAAGTGCGAGAGATGCGGACACTACCGCTACCCCGACTCCGACGGCGGTCGCTTCGACCGTCACGGCGAACTTCCGATCGACAACCAGCCGGGGGGAGGGCTGTCCGGGGGCGGCATTTCGATGGGGATGTAGCGCTTGCACCCCTGATTTAATGAGAGGACACGCCCCAAGGCGACATGTTGAGGCCAGCTGCTGAGCTGAGGCTGACCTGCTGGGTAAGACTGACCTGTGTCGCATCATCAGATTTCGAGTGCTTGTGGCCGCAACCGGCGTAGGTGTACGGTTCGAATTTCACGAACTACAGAGGGGGCTCCATGTCCGTGGAGGAAAATAGGCGTCTTGTCCAGCGGTACATTGCAGAGGTTTGGAACGCGGGGTCCGTCGACGTATTGGACGAGATCTACGACCCACACTTCACCGAGTTCGGCGGGGTTCCGGGATTGAAAGAATCGGTAAAAGGATTTCGCACGAGCTTCCCCGACCTTCATTTCGAAATTGAAGATGTTGTCGCCGAGGACGATAAAATCGTGTATCGCTGGATCGCTCGGGGCACTCATGACGGTGAGTATGACGGCATTGCCCCCACTGGCAACCAAATGATGGTGACCGGCATCACACTACTGCATATCGCGAATGGGCGGATCGTGGATGACCGATTCGAGTCGAATATCCATGGTCTGCCAGACCAACTCAAGTAGTCCTAAGAGCTGTGGGGACGAGGCTCCACCCAAACGATCAGTCAGAATACTCGTGACCCCAAGGCTCTACACAACTCAGTGGCCCCGGTGTAGACCAAGGCATCTGGTCTGTCCGACTCTTGGTGGACCGTAGTCCGCCCGGGCGAGCCGAAAGGGTTAGGACGTCGGCGCTTGTCAGGTCAACGCGTCCCATGCAGCCGCCGCTGCCGCAGGATCCTCGATGAAGCGAAGGACTCCGTGGTGGTTGCCTTCGATGTCGTCGATGCCGACTATCACGGCGATGACACCGGTCCCGGGCCGCGCTGACTTTGACCCGGCGCGAGCAACGGGCCCACAGAGGCGATCAACGGACGACTCGAACACCTCGGCGGCTCAGCCTCGGTTTCCGCAACCTCACCAACTATGTGGCCCGATGCCTGCTCGGAGCCGGCGATTCAGACCGCGCCTACGCCCTGGATTGTGAATAGCCACCGGAGTCCTCCTCAGCTTTGGGGTATGCCTCAAGACGCCGCAGTGGCGGCGTGACCGCAGCGAGGTTCTGGACCTTGACCGACCGTGGCTTACGGCCTTTCTGGGGACGCTCGCGGCACGCCGGTTCTCGAGTGCTCGATTCCGGCACCTTCAGATCCGTAGGTAGCGACCAACGTCTGGCAGCAGGTCAGCGGGAACCCGCCTCGATAACCCGGCACTGCAATCCTGAGCCGGATCGAGTTTTGGATCGGGGCGATCTCGCGTTATCTCCCGTTATCTCGCTGATTGCTGTGCATTCTCCTCGCCGACTCTGAGGGTGTCTCCACTATACTGATCTTCGACTGAGGCCTGCTGCAGGAGCAGTCGCTGGAGCAACTTCTCCAGTCGATCGCGCGTCCAGAATTCTGCCGAATGATCGACCACTAGACGCTCCTCCGGCTCGAAAATGGACGGGTTCCCCGCGTCAGCCTCAGGTGGGAAGGCAAGTCTCGCGGTATCAGAGACCGAAGCGCGGGTGCTTAGCCCACCACCCGCAGCTCTCCTGATTGATCCGAATAGAGTCTCAACCGCTGCATTCCACTGTTCGTGTACAGTTTGGAGTGGCACATCCGGCCTCTCAACCCCGACATCATCATCTTGACTCGCGGTGGGCACTCCTTGATGGTCGGCCTGTTGATCCAGGCGGTCCTGTTTATCCAGGCGGTGCTGTGGCCCGCCGTCGGCGGAGTCATCATCGGGCAATCCACTCGCATCTATGGTTCGCTGCATATAGCTATCGACGAGGGATACCGCAACTAACAGGACGGCCGCGGCAGAGCCTGTAACCAGCTCGTCCGCGCCATCCCGCTTTGAATCCGCAAACGTCCGATTTAGCAGAGCGAGCCGCGCGCAGGGTTCCCGGTACCATTCCGACTTGTCTGGCGACGAATGCCGCACACCGAGGCCAACTTCGACCAAATATCGAACCATAACCCCAGCGTTCCAGGTAAGTACCTCCCCGGAGCGCTTGACATTCGTCTGGATGGATTTTGTCGAGCATAGAGGCGCACAATCGTGAAATATCTCGGCCGCGTTCGTCAGCGTGTTGAGGAGTCGGAATGTGTCGCGATCCAGAAGACTATTGGCTTCGATGCCGAGCTCGATCGCACGGACGACCGCTCGCCCGATCTCATTGGCGAGCCAAGTAGACGCAATCGACACGTCTGTCTTGTCCTCGACCAACCTTGGCGGGGCCCACGGATTGAGACTACTGACATTGGCTCTCTTGTAGGTCGCTACGGGCTCATCGTCGAAGGGTTGCTGTACCGTGCCGTCGTTAGCAGTTGGTTTTTCCGTCGGATTCTGCGCGTCGATCGATTCGCGCGTGTCGATCGGCCCTTGCGACCCGATCACAGTTTCGGTTCTAGTCACCGGCGATCGGTATAAGGGATTGAATTGCGGTAGTTTCTCTGACCCCCAGTAGTCCGTCGGAACAGCATTCAGTTCTACAGTGCCAAGCACCTTGTTGGCATAGATGCCGGCAATCGCTAGAAGGCATTGAAGAGACTCATGAAGTTCCCGACTGTCGTTGCTACGGGCAGCGACGCGGACCCACCCTCGGGCGGTTCGGACGATCTCGTACAGCGCGTCGGTTGCTGCTTGTCGACCATGTTGACCACTGTTCCGGGATAGAATGGGAGTTTTGTCGGGCGGACGAATCAGGTACCCGACACGTTTGCATGGGGGATTATTAGCGAGGCAATTGGCAGCCTCCGTCGCCTTCTTTAGAAGGAGCGCCTTAAAGCGCACCGGGTCGGTCGCATCGAATAGGATGGTCAGCATGGACCATAGGGAAATCAAGAGATAGATGAACGATCCCACGAGGATGGCCACCGAGATCGACCCGGCCACAATGTTGTCGGAGACCAGCACAGCGAGAACTGAGCCGACGATCAACGCGGGAGCGGGCGCAATGGCCCTGGCCATTCGTCTCCCCTGCAGTGTGGTGGTAGCTCGACTCCCCCGCGCTGGAGGTACGACCTGCGCCACAACGAATGCGGTGCCAACGGCAAATACAAAGATGGCCACCACAATGGAGGGCACGATTTGGGCGACGGTATTAGAGTCGAGGTCGGCTAGCCAACAGCCCCAAGCGTCTGACCACTCACTCGACCCGTTGGGAAGAACGATTTGATAACCGACGAGCGTCAGAAGGACAGCGATGACTGCCAGTCCGAGAAGGCTTCCAAAAGCTAGCGCAATTGCCGGGGCTTGGAGTGGCGGAGTACGTTCAGGGCGCTCGCTCTCAACGATGTCTTTCTCTGCCACTCAGTCTCCTAACATGGCGATCGCGGGCCAATGCATGCACCGCCCACACCATAGGACATGCTACGCTGATAGTGGTTAGCGCGCCAGGGCAATTTTGGGAACTGGTCTGCGCGGGTTATTGATGCTTAAACACCGAGGGTCTTGACTGGTCACGGGCGCTTGTATCTTGCAGAATCGGTCTTCACTTTAGGCTCGGACGGGTCAATTCCATCGTCGAATCGGGAATATGCAAAGCAATGGAATAGGCAGCGTCTGGCAGGGTCCGGCGTGTACTTGGAATGAGTATCTGTGGTGCGGGCTGACCGAGGCTTCTGGATCCGCGAGGTTTGACCTCACATACATCGCTAACTGGCTGCCACGGACGCCGACAAGCAGCCATAATCAGACGCAACTTGAGACAACAACCTTGCCGGCAAAGTTTGCGCCTCGGCGATAGTAGGTGTTTCAGGGTCACCTGCGACGAATACAGTTGCGACGTGGAGTCGTAGACAGACGGCGCGAGACGGACAGCAAATTCAGTTGCTGCTGTGAGTTGGCGGCATCCGAGCGAGAGAAGCGGCTGACGTACTGTCGACGAGTCCGCCGCGGAGCGGCCCGCAGCGAAGCGAGGACACGCGGAGCGGCGGCGCGG
>DATDAP010000457.1:0-20527 GCA_036525335.1 Microlunatus sp.
TCCCGCAAGGCACGGCCGACGTCGCCGGCCAGTCCACGACGATCCCCGCCGTTGTAGACGTTGACGGTCACCTGGGCGGACCTGAGCTGGCTGTTGGGCAATGTCTGCTGGACGCACGGCTCGGGTGGCAGTGGCGGCACCTTCGCGATCACGTTGTTCCAACCCCACCACGCGCCGTAGCACAGGACGCCGAGCAGGATCAGCAGCGTCAGGGGTGTCCGGACGATCCGGAACACACGACCGATCACTGACTGATTCCCTTCTGTCGCACCACCCGGGTGTTCGAGCCTACCGGGACCCGGAACTCACTTCAGGTCGAGAACCCGGGCATGCATGGTCTGGCGCTGCTGGAGGGCGGCGCGCAGGGCCCGGTGCAGACCGTCCTCCAGGTAGAGCTCCCCACGCCAGGAGACCACATGGGCGAACAGGTCGCCGTAGAACGTGGAGTCCTCTTCGAGCAGGGCCTCCAGATCCAGGGTGCGCTTGGTCGTCACCAGCTGATCCAGGCGCACCTGGTGCGGTGCGATGGCCGCCCACTGCTTCTGTACGTACCCGTGGTCCGGGTAGGGGCGTACATCGCCGACGCGCTTGAAGATCACGGCCCAACCCTAGATCACCTGGTCCGAGGTACCCGCTCACGACATCGTTACGATTCGGCCATGACCGAGTCACCCTCCGATCAGAGTCCCGCGCTGCCGCCGGAGGTGGTGGCCATCCAGGCCGGCTACACCTTCGACGAACCCGCCATCGACCTGGGCGTCCTGATGGAGAACGACGCCCCGGTACGCGAGGCGCGCGTCCGGATCCCACTGTCGATGCTGAACCGGCACGGTCTCGTCGCCGGTGCCACCGGCACCGGCAAGACCAAGACGCTGCAGGTGCTCGCCGAGGCCATCTCCCTGGCCGGGGTGCCGGTGTTCGCCGCGGACATCAAGGGTGATCTCTCCGGGATCGCCGCACCCGGTCAGCCGAACGACAAGCTCGCCGCCCGGACGGCCAAGATCGGTCAGGACTGGCAGCCGCAGGGCTGTCCGGTGGAGTTCTACTCCCTCGGCGCCGGTGATGTGGGAGTGCCGCTCCGGGCCACCGTCACCTCGTTCGGGCCCATCCTGCTGTCCAAGGTGCTCGGTCTCAACAAGACCCAGGAGTCCTCTCTCGGTCTGATCTTCCACTACGCCGACACCGCCGGGCTGCCGCTGCTGGACCTCGCCGACCTGCGCTCGGTGCTCAACCACCTGACCGGCGACGAGGGCAAGGAGGAGCTGAAGGGGATCGGCGGACTCAGCAGCACCACCGTCGGGGTGATCCTGCGCAGCCTGATCACCTTCGCCGACCAGGGGGCCGAGGACTTCTTCGGCGAACCCGAGTACGACACCGCGGACCTGATGCGGACCACGGCCGACGGCCGCGGTGTGGTCTCGCTGCTGGAGCTGCCGAACCTGGCCAGCCAGCCGGCGCTGTTCTCCACCTTCTTGATGTGGTTGCTGGCCGACCTGTTCACCGACCTGCCCGAGGTCGGAGACGTGGACAAGCCCAAGCTGGTCTTCTTCTTCGACGAGGCGCACCTGCTGTTCAACGGCGCGTCGCCCGCGTTCCTGCAGGCGATCACCCAGACCGTACGACTGATCCGGTCGAAGGGTGTGGGCATCTTCTTCGTCACCCAGACCCCCAAGGACGTGCCGGACGACGTGCTCGCCCAGCTCGGCTCGCGGGTCCAGCACCAGCTCCGGGCGCACACCCCGAACGACGCCAAGGCGCTGAAGCAGACCGTCGCGACGTTCCCGAAGTCGCACTACGACCTGGCCGAGACCCTGCAGTCGCTCGGTATCGGCGAGGCCATCGTCACCGTGATGGATCCCGACGGAGCGCCGACCCCGGTGGCCTGGACCCGGATGCTCGCGCCGCAGTCCCTGATGGCCGCGATCCCGGCCGACGCGCTGCGACCGGGCATCGCGCAATCGGCGATGATGACCAAGTACGGCCAGGAGATCGACCGCGATTCCGCGTACGAGATGCTCACGCGCAAGCTGGAGGTCGGCGCTCAGGCCGCCGAGCAGGAGCGGATGGCCCAGGAGGCGGCGAAGCAGCAGGCCGAGTACGCGAAGCAGCAGGCGGCCGCGGCGACCCAGGCGGAGAAGGAGCGGATCGCCGCCGAGAAGCTCGCCGCCAAGGAGCGGGCCGAGGCCGAGCGGCGCGCCGTCAAGGAGCGCGCCGAGGCCGAGCGTCAGGCGGCGGCGGGGGCGCGGGAAGCAGCCCGGACCCGCAAGGCGACCGGCGACGTGGTCGGCAAGGTACTCCGCTCGGGCGTCGCCCGGGACATCGTCCGCGGCATCTTCGGCACGGCTCGGCGGAAGTGACGACGGGGCGGCCCCGATGAGGCGGACATGAGTGAGCGGGTCGCGGTCACCGGTTCCTCCGGTCACCTGGGGCGGGCGGTGGTGGAGGACCTGATCGGGCACGGCTACGACGTGGTCGGGATCGACCGGGTCGCCACCACCGAGACCACTCACATCACGCACGCCTGGGACGGACGGTCGGTCGAGGCCATGGCCGAGTACCTGGAAGGCTGCAAGGCCCTGATCCACCTGGCCGCCATCCCGGCACCGATCGGCCACCCGCCCGAGGTGGTGTTCACCAACAACACGCAGGCCACCTTCGCCGCGTTGGAGGCGGCGGGCTCGGTCGGCATCCGTCGCGCCGCGATCGCGTCCAGCGGGTCGGCGTACGGGACGGCCTGGTCGCCGCAGCCGACCAGAGCCCGGTACGTGCCGATCGACGAGGACCACCCGATGATCAACTTCGACCCGTACGGACTGTCCAAGGAAGTCGACGAGCGCACCGCTGCGGTGATGACCCGTCGCTTCTCGATGTCCGTGGTGGCGCTGCGCTTCCACTGGATCGCGACGCGTGCCGACCAGCTCGCCACGATTGCGGCTCGCCGGCAGGGTTCTCGGGACTGGGACGACGAGCTCCGCAACCTCTGGGGTTACGTCGATCTGCGCGATGCGGCGTCGGCCTGTCGGCTGGCGATCGAGGCGGCGGCGGACAAGCCGTACGGGTTCGTGCCCCTCAACATCGTCGCGGCCGACAGCCTGGTGGAGGTGCCGATCGCCGACCTGTTGGCGGAGCACGCGCCGGAGATCGAGATCCGGTCGCGGCTCGGACCCACCCAGGGTGGTTTCGCCATCGATCGCGCGGCCGAGGTGATCGGCTGGGTACCCCGACACTCCTGGCGCGACGCAGACGATCCGAGTGCGCTCAGTTGATCATGATCCGACCCCGGACGTACGACGTCCCCGACAGCCTCGTGAGCTGCCGGGGACGTCGATGAGGTGCGGTCCGCTGGCGTTCGGACCGGTTCCTTGTCGGACACCACCCTCAGACGGCGGTGGTGTAGGACTCCTGGCCACGCCGGTCGGCGCGACGCTGGTTGCGCAGGGCCTTGCGCTCGAGCTTCTGCTCGCGCAGGGCCTTCTTGAGCTCGGACGACTTCGCGGCGCGAAGACTGACCGAGAGCTGGTCGACGGCGTAGTACATGCCGAGAGACTGTTGATAGGTGTCGTACATGGTGGATTGTTCCTTCGAGTTCAGGTGATGGTGGAGCGGAACGGCACCGGCGGATCTGCCCGGGTGAGATCGGGACCGGTGGTGGACGACCATGATCAACACCTCGCTCTGGAGCGAGGGGTGGTCGTCAGGAACGGAAGACGGGCTGGCTCAGCAGCCGAGGACGGAGGCACCCGTCCAGGCCGGGCCGCAGCCGGTCCGATCGTCCGTACCGATGATCATGAACATGGAGTACCTCCTCTCGTTCGACGGTGCGCGCTGGTTCAGCGGCAAGATCAACTGTAGGGAACGACGTCGACCGGTGGCAAAGGATTTATCGCGGCCTTCTTCTGCCCGTACCAGCCCTCGTCGTGGCCAGACCGCGCGACCCTCGCACAAGGGTTACGCTCGACACGATTGTTCGCGCCCGCGCACCGAGGAGCACCGATGGACACGACCCCGACTCCGCCCGATGACGTCACCGACGCCGACTGGGTCGACCAGAACTCCTCGACCGACCCGTTCGAGGAGTTCGACGCGACCCCCACGGTGCCGGTGCACCGCAGCACCACCGAGGCGGACCCGGTCGACCTGGCCGAGCAGGCCGAGGTGGTTCCGATCACCGACGACGAGGAGTAGCCCGCAGGCAGGGTCCGGCTCGGCGGATTCTCATGCGGTGAGGTAGACACGAAGGATGAGTGAACTGCCCGCGACCGTGTTCGTGCTGTACGGAGCCACCGGCGATCTGGCCAAGAGGATGGTGCTGCCGGCCTTCTTCGACCTGTACGCCCGCGGGCTGCTGCCGCAGCGCTGGAAGCTGGTCGGCAACGGCCGCGGTGACGTGGCCCACGAGGACTTCCGTGGCCACGTGCGCGACGTGCTCACCGAGTTCGGTACCGCACCCGCCGACGACCAGTGGGCATCGTTCTCGCCCGATCTGCTGTTTGCCGGGGGCGGGTTCCGCAAGGAGGACGGTGGTGCACTGCCGGATCTGATCGAGCAGACCCGGACCGAGCTCGGCGCCGACGCCCAGCTGATCCACTACCTGGCGGTGCCGCCGAGCGCCTTCGCCCCGACCACCGAGGCGCTCAAGGAGCACGGGCTGGCGGCGGGCACGAAGGTCGTCTACGAGAAGCCGTACGGCACCTCCCTGGACAGCTTCCATTCCCTGGACACCCTCGTGCACTCAGTCTTCGACGAGCAGCAGGTCTTCCGGATCGACCACTTCCTCGGCAAGGAAGCGACCCAGAACGTGCACATGCTGCGGTTCGCCAACACGATGATCGGTGGGATCTGGAACCGAGAGTTCATCGAGGAGGTGCAGATCGACGTCCCCGAGACCCTCGACATCGCCGACCGGGCGGCGTTCTACGACGCCACCGGGGCGGCGCTGGACATGCTGGTCACCCACCTGTTCCAGGTCGCGGCGGAGGTGGCGATGGAGCCGCCGCTCTCGTTCGGTCCCGCGGATCTGCAGGAAGCCCGCGAATCGGTGATCTCCGCGTTTCGGCCCCTCGACCCGGCCGACGTCGTGCTCGGGCAGTTCGACGGCTACCGGCAGACGGAGGGGATCGCCGACGACTCGACCACCGACACGTACGTGGCCGCGAAGCTGTGGGTCGACACCGACCGCTGGCGGGACGTCCCGTTCGTGCTGCGCACCGGCAAGCGGCTGCAGGGCGGCGCTCAGCGGCTCTCGCTGCTGTTCCGGGCACCGGACGGTCCGCTGCACTCCGCCGGCGCGCTGCCCGAGGTGCTCGCCTTCGACCTGGAGGGCAGCGGCCGGATCCTGATGGAGCTCACCGTCAAGGACCCCGGCCCGGACTTCGTGCCGAACGACGTCGACCACGTCCTCCGACTGGACCAGGTGGCCGACGGCTCGATGGCGCCGTACACGTCCCTTATCTACGACGTGGTCCGCGGCGACCGGTCGCTGTTCACCAGCACGGTCGGGCTGGAGGCCGCGTTCACCACCTTCGCGCCGCTGCTCGGTCCCGACCGGCCGGCCGTCGTGTCCTACCCGGAGGGCACCTGGGGTCCTCCGTCGGCCGACCGACTGACCGGCCGCTTCGGCTGGCTCCTCGGGCGCGAGTGATCCGCCCACCCCGGCTGACGCACTCCTCGCACCACTCACGCACGCGATGCAACGCGTGCGTGAGAGTACTGAGGGGTGCGTCAGCGAGTGGGTGGAGGTGGAGTCAGGCCACGGTGACTCGGCGGGAGGCCACCAGCTCCCCGGCGAGGTAGCCCTTGGCAACCACCACCGAGCCGACGGCGCCGTGCAGCTCGCTCAGCACGATCGGCTCCGCCGTGACGTCCTCCGAGCCGATCGGGCGTCCGTTCACGTACACGTCGACCCGATCCAACCCGGCGGCAGTGATCTCGACCCGCAGCCCGACCCGGGTGAACCCCGCGGTCACCGTGAGCTGACGGATCGACAGGCCGGCCAGGATCTCGCCCGCCTTGTCGAGCAGGTCGACGTTGCCGCGCAGGACGTCGGCCTTGGTCATCGCGTGCTGGACGGTCGGCGCGACGCCGAGATCCTCGACCGGGGTCCCGGACAGGGCGCCCACCCGCAGACCACGCCGGATGGCCACCCTCATGTTGGCTCCCTTGGGCAGCGGTGCGTACGGGGAACCGGGCTCGCTGGCCCGGTCACCGACCAGCTGCATCAGCAGCTGGTGCGTCCACACGTTCGCCCCGCCGGCGCCCGTCCGGTCGTCGACGCCCAGGATGGGACCGATCTCGTGATCGGCCCAGCCGGCGGCGAAGAAGTCGGTCGCCGAGTAGCACCGGGCGTCGGTCACCAGCACGGCTGGCCCGTGGTACGTCTGGCCGATCTCGTTGGCGCCGTCGGCCGGGGTGATCGTGAAGGCGGAGGAGAACGTCGCCCCGATCTCGACCGACTGATCCAGCGAGGAGAACCACGGCCCGAGGTCGATGCCTTCCGCGCCGTCCTGATGGCGTCGGCACAGGGCCAGGTTGAGTGGGGTGGCGATGAACTGGACCGGCTCGGGAACGATCTCGCGGGGGGTCAGCGTCTGCAGCGTGAACTCGCTCGCGTGCAGGTGACCTCCGCCGTTGCCGCGGACGTCGACGATCAGCCCGTTCTGAGGCAGCAGGGAGATGAGTCGGGCGAACTCGTCCCGGAAGCCGACCGGGTCCTGCACGGAGAAGGTGAAGATCCGGATCTGACCGAAGGTGCCGTGGGCGGTGGTCACCGTCCGGGCCCGGAAGACCGACGGCATGGTGGTGGCGACATCGGCGGCGTCGACGGCCTGCGGCTCGGCCAGCTGACCTGCTTCGGTCTGCTCATTCTCCAGGCGGACGACCTCGGGGTGGTAAAGACGCTTGCGGGCCCGGTCCCGCTCGTCGGCATCCAGGTCCAGGGCGTTCGCGAGCGAGGCGGGTGACACCTCGTCGAGATCGGTCGACGGTGGCAGGTTGGTCGCGACCTCCCAGGCCACCCGGGTCTCGGCCGTGCTGCCGTCGGCGGTCAGGTAGGTGACGTCGATCCAGGCCTCGTCGGGCGGCAGCTGCATGATCAGCGGCCGGATCGTCAGCGAGTCGAGTCCCCGGGCGAGGCTGGCGGCCCGGTTGCTGCCGGCCAACCGACGCCCGTTGATCTCCACCGCGGTGCCGATGGGCACCCCGTTCCAGTGGGTGACCTCGACTCCGAGCCCGAAACCGGGCGCCGTGAAGCCGGTCACGATGCTGGTCACCAGGTAGTGGTCGCCGTCGGCCTCGGTGGCCTTCTCCAGCACGAACGGGAGATAGGCGACCTTGCCCGCGAACGGCTTGGGCAGCAGGTAGTTGGTGTGCAGATCCCGGAGGGACATGAAGATGCTGGCCATCTCGCGATGGAACAGCCACTCGGGCCCCATGCTCTGGGCGGTCTGCCGGGTCAGCTGGGTGCGCAGCAGCCGCAGCCGCTGCACCGGGTTGACCGCGTGCATGGCGACCTTCAGCGGCAGGTGCACGTAGTTCTGCTCCAGCAGCACCAGCGCCTGCTCCACGATGAGCTTCCGCTCCGGCAGGGTCAGGTTGCCGGCGCTGGTGAGGAAGTCGGGGACGGTGACGGCACCGTCGAGATCGGCGCGGGCGATCGGGCGGTCGGCGGTGAGCTCGACCGGTGGCGGGGTGGTGAGGGTCATGTCGGTTCCTCCGAGGTGTAGGACTTCTCAGGAGGGAAGTGCGCCGAGGACCGCTGTAGATACGTCGAGGAGAGAACCTGTCGATGACGGACCGTACGAGCAGTCCGATGCTCCTCCGCCCGCTGATCGACCTGGTCGTGCCGGCCGACGAGTACGCCTCGGCGAGCGACGCCGGCGGACTCGACTTCCTGACCGGCTACCTGGCCGAGCGGCCCGATCTGAGGCCACGACTGGAGGGCCTGCTGGCGGCGGCCGAACCGACGGAGCACCCCGACTGGGTCTGGTTCGCCGAGCTGGTCAACGGGGGCTTCTACGCCGACCCGACCAACGGTGGCAACCGGGACGGGGTCTCCTGGCGGATGGTCGACTGGGCCCCCGAGCCGGCCGGCGGATGGTCGCGCTCCGTACCCGTCCCGGAGGCGGCGCCGGTGGTCGTCACGCCGGACCGGCTGTCCGCCCGCTATGACGCCGTGGTGATCGGGTCGGGACCGGGCGGTGGGGTCTCGGCCTGTCTGCTCGCGGAGTCGGGTCGGCGGGTGCTCGTGGTGGAGGGAGGGTCCTGGCCGTCGGTCGGCGAGCTCGATCACGATCAGCTCCGCAATCCCCGCTCCGACTGGGGTGTGCTGCCGCTGTCGGGGCCGCGTGACGCCGATGATCTGCGGGTGCTGGAGATCGGCGGACGGACGCGGGTGCTGAGGCCGTACGAGCACGGCTGGGCGAACAACGCGATGACGGCCGGCGGCGGTTCCCGGGTCTACGGTGCCCAGGCCTGGCGGTTCGACCCGCGGGACCTCGCGATGGCGAGCACGTACGGGGTGCCCGAGGGCAGCGCGCTGGCGGACTGGCCGATCGGCTACGCCGACCTGGAACCGTTCTACTCACGAGCCGACCACGAGCTCGGGGTGTCCGGGTCGCCCGTGGGCGAGTCGATCCGGCGCAGCCGGCCGTACCCGATGGCCCCGGTCCGCACCGGTCCGCGGCACGACCTGCTGCGGGACGCGGCACATCGGCTCGGCTGGGGGAGCGTACGGGTGCCGTTGTTGATCAACTCGCAGCCGTACGGTGATCGGGCGGCGTGCGAGGGCTGTCGGAGGTGTGTGGGTTTCGCCTGCCCGACCGACGCCAAGACCGGGGCCCAGAACACCGTCCTCCCGCGGGCGTTCGCGACGGGACGGGCTGAGATCCTGCTGAAGACCCGGGCGGAGCGCCTCGTGGTCGACGGCCGTGGTCGGGTGGTCGGGGTGGCCCTGGTCGGTCGGACACCGACCGGGGAAACCTGGCGGACCGAGGTAGGTGCCGCGGAGGTCGTGGTCGCCGGAGGCGCGGTGGAGTCGGCCCGGTTGCTGCTGAACAGCCCCCACGACGGTGAGCCGACGGGTCTGGGCAACCGGACCGATCAAGTCGGGCGACACCTCCAGGGACACGTGTACGGCGGTGCGGTCGGGATCTTCGACGACGTGGTGGAGGACCTGATCGGACCCGGTCCGACGGTGTCCACGCACGACTTCCGGCACGGCGTGGACGGCCAGGTCGGTGGGGGGATCCTGGTGGACGAGTTCGTCCCGCTGCCGGGGGACGTCTACCGCTCGCTGAGTGGCGCCGGGCTGATTCCTCGCTGGGGACCCCAAGCCAAGCAGGGAATGCGCGACCTGCTCCGACGATCGCTGCGTGTGATGGGTCCGATCCAGGAGGTCACGTCGGCTGATTCGCGGGTCCGGGTCGATCCGTCGGTCCGCGACGGGTACGGCATACCGGCACCGCGATTGAGCGGAAGCATCCACGACTGCGACCGGGCGGCGCAGGCCATGATCGCCGAACACGCGGTCGAGTGGCTGGTGGCGGCGGGCGCCACCCGTACGGCATCGCTGGTCGGAGCAGGCGACGGACCAAGCGCTGGTCAGCACCAGGCCGGCACGTGCCGGATGGGCTCCGACGCCCGGACCTCGGTGGTGGACCCGTGGTGCCGGGTGTGGGGACACGACAACGTCCGGGTGGTCGATGCGTCGGTGCACGTCACCAATGGCGGGGTGAACCCGGTGCTGACGGTGTTCGCGAACGCCTACCGGGTGCTCGACCAGATGACCCGCTGATCACCCTTCTTCAACGCTGACGCACTCCTCCGGTTCCTCACGCACGTGATGCAACACCCGCGCGAGTGGTCCAAGGAGTGCGTCAGCGCGATTTCAGGATCAGGTCAGCGAGGCCCGGGCCACGGTCAGCACCGGTACGGGCGAGTGCTTGACGATCTTGGCCGCGTGCGAACCCAGCAGGAACCGGCTGATCGCCGAGGTCTTGGCGCCGATGGCGAGCAGATCCGTCGGTCCCCAGCCCAGGGTGGCGATCGTCTCAGCCCAGCTGGTGCCCGCGGCGACGACGATGTCGACGGACTCAGCGTCAGCGCCGGCGTCAGCCGCTGCGGCACGGATCTGACCGCGTACCTGGTCGGCCCACTCACCCACCACCAGGTCCTCGGCCGAGGACTCGATGGTGCCACGCAGGGCCGTGCTGGGCCGGACCGCGAAACAGGCCACCCGTAACGGGATGCTGAACTCCTGGGCCCTTTCGATGGCGGCTCGGAGCAGGCCGCTGTCGGAGTCGGCGCGGCCGAAGCCTACCGTGATCCGGCTGATCCGAGCGTCGGGGGCGACGACGAAACCCTCGGGTGCGAAGCAGACCGGCGTGTCGAGGCTGTGCAGGATGCGCTGCGCGATGCTGCCCAGCGAGACCCGGCCGGGCAGACCCGAGGTGCCGGAGCCGAGCACGACCAGGCCCGCCCCGACACGCTCGCTGACTGCCAGCAGCCCGTCGGTGACCGAGCGTGCCGACTCGATCAGGAACTCGGCCTCGGTGTCACCCCCGATGATCCGCCGGGCCCGGTCCAACGTCCCCTGCGCGGCGGTCTGCTGCAGCTCCAGGTACTCCTCGTCGCCGAGGAACGGGCTGGGCGGCCAGGGTACCGGGGTGATGGCGGCGACCACCAGTGGAGAGGCGGTGGAGCGCGCGATCATGGCGCCGAGGTGGCTGGCGGCCTCGCCCCGATCACCCGGGGCGAGGCCGATCACGATGACTGTCACGTCAGGCCGGCACTGCCGCGTGCTCGACCACGACGTGGGTCACGGCCAGATTCGGGTAGGTCTCCCGCGCCCGGTCCACCACGTCGTAGCGCAGCCAGGCCGACCGGTCCTCCGGGTGCGTACAGATCACCAGACGGTCCGGGTTGAACTCCTGGACCGCCGTGGCCAGGGCCCGCAGCGGCCGGTAGTCGCCCAGCTGCCCGGTGGCCTCGAGGTTCGCGGCGCGGAGCACTTCCAGGGTCCGGTCGAGCCGAGCCTGCGCGGCTTCGGTCGTCCTGTCCCAGAGGTAGACCGCACCCGCGTGCATGGCCTGCCCGGTGTCGATCGGGTTCGCCGGCACACAGATCAGGTACTCGGCCTTGCCCGCGGCGTCGATCCGGTGCAGCTCCTGGATCAGCTCGTCGCCCTCGACGGTCTCGTTGGCCAGCACCAGCACCCGTTGGGCATCGCCGGTCTCGGCCGTGACGGGAGCTTCCGACGGCGCCTTGTCCCGGATCTGCTTGGTGGCGAAGAAGATCACCAGCAACACAGCCCACGCGAGCAGACTCAGCACCAGCTGGATGCGGGTGGACGAGTTCCAGCCCATCTGGGCCAGCACGGCGACGATCGCCACGATGACCACGATCGACAGGGCCGGGAACAGCCACATCTTGACCTTGAGCTGGTCCGGCGTGGTGCGCCGCCGCAGGATCACCTGGGAGATGGCGATCAGCAGGTAGACGAACAAGATCACCGCACCCGAGGAGTTCAGCAGGAACAGGAACACGGTGTCGGGAGAGACCGCCGCCGCGATCACGCAGAGGAACCCGACGATGCTGGAGAACAGGATGGCGGCCCGGGGCACGCCGCCCTTGCTGACCGTCATCAGACCGACCGGAGCCTCACGCCGAGCCGACAGCACGAACAGCATCCGCGACGCGGTGTAGAGACCGGAGTTCAGGCAGGACAGCACCGCCGTCAAGACAACGGCGTTCATGATGTGGTCCGCGTAGGGGATGCCCATGGTCTGGAAGGCCGAGACGTACGGCGAGGCCTTGAGCGCCGCGGAGTTCCAGGGCAGGATCACCGCCAGCAGGAAGATCGAGCCCACGAAGAAGATCGCGATCCGGACGATCACCGAGTTCGTCGCCTTGGCGATGGCGCGGGCGGGGTCGGCCGACTCCGCGGCGGCGATGGTGGCGATCTCGGCCCCGACCATCGAGAAGATCACCACCACGATCGCGGAGAAGATCGCGCCGGGGCCGAGCGGCAGGAAGCCACCGTGCGCGGTCAGGTTGCTGAAGTCCATGTCCTTGTTGGGCCACAGGCCGAGCACGAACAGACCACCCAGCACCAGGAACACCACGATCGCGGCGACCTTGATCCCGGCGAACCAGAACTCGAACTCACCGAACGACTTGACCGAGAACAGGTTGGTCGCCGTCATCAGCAGCATCAAGACCAGCGACAGCACCCAGAGCGGGATGTCCGGCAGCCAGAACTGGATCACCTTGGCGCCGGCGACGGCTTCGAAGCCGACCACGATCACCCAGAAGTACCAGTACAGCCAGGCCGTCGAGAAGCCCGCCCAGGCACCCAGGGCGTTGCGGGAGTAGTCGGCGAAGGACCCCGTCGACGGGTTGGCCACGGCCATCTCGCCGAGCATCCGCATCACCATGATGATCAAGAGACCGGTGATCGCGTAGCTCAGGAACGCGCCCGGGCCGGCACTGCCGATCACCACTCCGGAGCCCACGAACAGTCCGGCGCCGATCACCCCACCCATGGCGATCATGGTCAGGTGGCGCTGCTTGAGGCCCTTCTTCAGCTCTGTCGGTGGAGCACCCATGGCGTCCTCATTCCTACGGGGTCAGGCTGAGCCTGACGCTTGTCGGGCGTGCTGACCGGCAAGGATGCCGGGGCGTGCTGACCGGCAAGGATGCCGGGGGCGTGCTGACCGGCAGCGTGCCGGGGACGTGGCGACGGTACGGCGACATCATTCACCGCGCGGCGAATCATGTCCATGTGTGCGCATGTCAGCGCGGTAACAGACGTATGCCTTCTGGGCCTAGGCCTAGGCCTGGGGCAGGCCCTTGCCCAGCCGGGAGATCTACTTCCGACCGATCAGCGAGCGCAGGAAGAAGATCAGGTTGGCGGGACGCTCGGCCAGCCGCCGCATGAAGTAGCCGTACCAGTCGTCCCCGAAGGGCACGTAGGTGCGCATCGTGACGCCCTCGCCGACCAGCCGGGTCTGTTCGGCGTCGCGGATCCCGAACAGCATCTGGATCTCGTAGTCATCGGTACCGCGACCCGCTTCGGACGCGTACGCCTGCGCCGCGGCGATCATCTGCGGGTCGTGGGAGGCGACCATCGGGTAGCCCTCACCCTGCATCAGAACTCGCAGGCAGCGCAGGTAGGAGGCGTCGACCGCCTCCTTGCCCTGGAAGGCGACCTCGGACGGTTCGGAGTAGGCACCCTTGCAGAGTCGGATCCGTGACCCGGCGCCCGCCAGCTCGGCGCAGTCGGCCTCGGTCCGGTGCAGGTACGCCTGCAGCACGGTCGCGACGTCGGGGAACTCCCGCCGCAGCTCGCGGACGATGGCCAGCGTGGAGTCGGTGGTGGTGTGGTCCTCGGCGTCGACGTTCACCCACGCACCGGCCTCGGCGGCCGCCTGGCAGATGATCCGGGCGTTCACCAGGGCGATCTCCTCGCCGCCGGGCAGCGACTGCCCGAGGGCCGACAGCTTGATGGAGATCTCCAGTCGGTGCGCTCCACTTGTCGCCGGCAGCTCGAGACGGCGGTACGCCGCCAGTAGCGACAGATATGCGTTCACGGTCTTCTCCGCCTCGGCGGCCTCGCTGATGTCCTCGCCCAGGTAGTCCACCGAGATGGCGCGACCATCGGCCAGCAACTTCCGTACGGCGTCCATCACGGCGTCCTCGGCGGCACCCGGCACGAACCGGGTGACCAGGGACCGGGTCAGGCGGGAGCGGCTGACGGTGCGCTCGATCCGCTCCGAGCGAGCCGCGGCGAGCAGGGCCGGGCGAAGGGGGTTGGTCAGGGTGAGGCTCATGGCGTTCTCCATCTGCCTTGAAGGGATTCACCCAACTCCGCGGGTGATATATCCACCGCGGAGTTGGGTTCGGGAGGTCAGGTCCTGGGACAGGGTCAGGACTGGTGGGGGTATAGGTGGTTCCGGGCCGGCACGAACGTCTCCTTCACGGTCCGGGCCGAGGTCCAGCGGAGCAGGTTGAGCGGCGAACCGGCCTTGTCGTTGGTGCCGGACGCCCGCCCGCCGCCGAAGGGCTGCTGGCCGACGACCGCACCGGTCGGCTTGTCGTTGACGTAGAAGTTGCCGGCGGCGAAGCGCAGGGCGTGATCGGCCTCGACGATCGCGGTCCGGTCGTCGGCGATGATCGCGCCGGTCAACCCGTACGCCGAGCCCTGGTCGACCAGGCGGAGAGCGTCGGCGTACGCACCGGGACGGCTGTCGTCGTAGACGTGCAGCGACAGGATCGGGCCGAAGTACTCGGTGCTGAAGGCGGCATCGGACGGGTCCTCGCCGAGCAGCACGGTCGGGTCGATGAAGAAGCCTTCGGAATCGTCGTAGCCGCCGCCGACCGCGATGGTCAGGCTGTCGGTGGCCTTGGCGCGGTCGAGAGCGGCAGCGTTGCGGTCGAAGGCGCGCTGGTCGATGACGGCGCCGCCGAAGTTGGTGAAGTCGGTGACGTCGCCGTAGCGGAGCCCGGCGACCTTGCCCAGGAAGTCGTCACCCATCCGGGCCCACACCGACGACGGCACGAAGGCACGGGAGGCGGCGGAGCACTTCTGGCCCTGGAAGTCGAAGGCGCCGCGGATCAGGGCGGTGGTCAGCACCTCGGGATCGGCGGAGCTGTGCGCGACGACGAAGTCCTTGCCGCCGGTCTCGCCGACCAGCCGCGGGTAACCGCGGTAGGTGGAGAGCTTGTTGCCGACCTGCTGCCACAGGGTCTGGAAGACCGCGGTCGAACCGGTGAAGTGGATGCCGGCCAGCCGCGGGTCGTTGAGCACCACGTCGGAGACGAGCGGGCCGTCGCCGAACACCAGGTTGATCACGCCGGCCGGCAGCCCGGCGGCCTCCAGCAGCTGCATGATCACGTACGCGGCGGCGGCCTGGGTCGGAGCCGCCTTCCAGACCACGGTGTTGCCCATCAGGGCCGGCGCGGTCGGCAGGTTGCCGGCGATGGCGGAGAAGTTGAACGGGGTGATCGCGTACACGAAGCCCTCGAACGGGCGGTACTCCACCCGGTTCCAGACGCCCGGCGAAGAGATCGGCTGGTCGGCCAGGATCTGCCGGGCGTACGCGACGTTGAAGCGCCAGAAGTCGATCAGCTCGCAGGGGGTGTCGATCTCGGCCTGGTACGCGGTTTTGGACTGGCCGAGCATCGTCGCCGCAGCGACCCGCTCGCGCCAGGGACCGGCCAGCAGATCGGCGGCCCGGAGGAACACCGCGGCGCGGGCGTCGAAGGGCAGGTCCCGCCAGCCGGCGGCAGCACGGTTCGCTGCCTCGACGGCGTCGGCCACGTCGGCCCGGGTGGCCTCGGTGTAGCGACCGATCACGCTGGCGTGGCGGTGCGGCTGGACCACGTCGTACGCCGGGCCGGCGGCGGTCCGGTGCCGGCCGTCGATGACCTGGCGGATGTCCAGCGGGTTGGCGGCGAGAGTGTCGAGCTCCTGGATCAGACGGGCCCGCTCGGGGGACCCGGGGGCGTAGTCGTTGACGGACTCGTTCAGCGGGAGGGGAACCTGGGTGATGGCGTCCACGGGGCGGTCCTTCGAACTCGGCCAGAGCGGCGGGGGAATCGGTGACCTCAGTCAACGGCATCCGGGGCCTCGTGTCGTTGTCCGATCGGACAGAACTCTGCGAGATTTGTCGTACGATCAGCCAAACACCTCCTGACCGATCGGACGCCTACGGATGACCACTGCAGCCGGCGGTGTCTCGCTGGAGCGGTTGCTGCAGGCGCTCGGTGCCACGGTCGCGACGGCGGTCGTGGCCCCGGCCGGCACCCAGCTGGTGATCGGCTCGATGGTGCTGCTCGAGGACGTCGACCTCGGGGCCCCCGGTTCGACCGGTGATCTGGCAGTGCTGATCGGGGTCTCAGCCACGGAGGCTCAGGCCTGGTTGGACCGACTGGCGTCCCGTGATGTCGCGCAGCGTCCGCGGGCGGTGGCCACCAAGCGCCTGTCGACGGATCTGCGCGACGCGGCCGCTCGGGCCGGGGTGGCTCTGATCGCGGTCCATCCGCAGGCCCGGACCGAGCTCGTCCTGGCCACGGTGCGCAGCCTGCTGGACGGCGGGGCCGGGCAGTCGGTCACCGGCGGTCGTGCCGATGAGCCGCTGGCGGGGGAGAACGACCTGTACGGTCTCGCGCAGACCGTGGCCGCCCTGACCGGCGGACTGGTCAGCATCGAGGACGAGCGGTCCCAGCTGCTGGCCTACTCCGCCACCGACGGAGCAGCCGACGAGCTGCGGATGCTGTCCATCCTCGGTCGCGCCGGTCCCGCGGACTATCTGCGTCGGCTCCGCGAACGGGGCGTCTTCGACCGGCTGCGGACCGAGCGCAGTGCCGTCGAGGTGCCCGCCGACGATCAGCTCGGCTGGCGTCGGCGGCTGGTCGTCGACATCCGACCGTTGGGCGGCCTGGACGGTCCGCCAGCCGCGGGCGTGGCGGCGTCGCTCGGCACGATCTGGATCCAGGAAGGCGGCCAACCGCTCGATCCCGACGCCGGATCCGTGCTGGAGGGTGCCGCCGCGGTCGCCGCACGGCTGATCGAGCGGGCTCGCAGCGCGCCGACTCAGGAGGCGCTGCAGATCCAACGGCTGCTCGGACTCCGCGGTGGCAGCGTGGACATCCCGTCCCTGGCCGCCACGCTCTCGTTGCCGTCGACCGGACCGGCGGCGGTGATCGGGCTGGCCCACCGGGGCGCGGACGCCGGGGTCTGGCCGGGTCCCGGGCCGATCGCCGACCTGGCAGCAGCGGTGCGGCTGCACGCGAGTGCGTACGCGCCGGAGTCGCTGGTGGCCAGCACCGACACCCGGATCTACGTGCTCATCCCGCGCACCCGGGCGGGCGGGCTGCCCCGGTGGATCGCCGGCATGCTGGACCGCCTGACCCGGCGGACAGGCATCGACCTGCGGGCCGCCGTGGCTGCACCGGTCGGCGCTCTGGCCGACATCGGTGCCGCCCGGGCCGAGGTCGATCGTGTCCTGGACCGGCCGGGCGCCGAGCGGGTCACCACCCTGGCCGCGTCGCGGACGTCGGTGCTGCTGGGCGAGATCGCCGACCTGGTGGCGGGACGGGAGCAGCTCCGTGATCCGCGCCTGCAGGCGCTGATCGATGACGACCTCACTCGCGACGGTGCACTGCTGCCGAGCGTGGAGGAGTACCTGGACCGCTTCGGCGACGTCCGCGCGGCGGCCGCGGCGCTGCACATCCACCCCAACACGCTCCGCTACCGGATCCGCCGGGCCGAGCGGGTGCTGGACATGCAGCTGAGCAACCCGCAGGACCGGCTGCTCCTGCAGGTCGAGCTGCTCGGCCGGCGCCGGCACGGCTGAGCCAGTCCGTCGTGACGGCCGCCGCTGGAACGGCCCGGGTCAGTCGAAGAGAGCCAGCAGCTGCCCGGCCACAGCCCAGGCGCCCTCAGACGAGTTGGCCAGCACGGTGGCGGTGGTCCCGGTGGCTGGATCGTGGATCGAACGCATCGACACCCCCGCGTCGTAGCCCTCGACCAGGATCGCCGGGCCCGTCGCGTGCAACCAGCAGCCCAGGCCGTAGCGCAGACCCTCCTCGGGGACGTCGAAGCGCGGCGTGATCATGGTCGTGACCAGCGCGGGCTCGACGATCCGTCCGGCGACCAGCGCGCGCCAGAACGCGTGCAGATCGTCGACCCGTGAGTAGAGGCCGCCGTCCCCGTTGCCGCGGACCGGCAGATGCAGCACGTTGGTGCGGTCGCCCTCGTCGAACAGGTAGCCCATCGCGGCGTCGGCGGGGAGCTCGTCGGAGCGCAGGAAGGAGGTGCCGGTCAGCCCGGCCCGGGCGCACACCTCCTGCTCCACGTACGCGTGGAAGCCGCCGCCGCTCAGCCGGTCGATGATCACCGCCAGCACGATGTAACCGCCGTTGTTGTAGCTGAAACGCTCACCCGGTGAGAACACCTGGGGGTAGCCGTCGATCACCGGAACGAACGCGGCGGTGTCCATCAGCGTGTGCACCGGCACGGGGAGGATGTAGTCGGAGGCCTCCCAGCCGCCGTCCTCGCTGAGATAGTCACCGATGCCGGAGGTGTGCCCGAGCAGGTGCTCGATCGTGACACCGTCGTCGATCAGCGGCAGATCGTCGCCCAGAATCGGCCGGACCGGGTCGGTGAGGCGCAGCGCTCCGTCCTCGATCAGCCGGAGGATCCCCAACGCGGTGATGATCTTGCTCCCGCTGGCCAGCGCGAACCGGGTGGACCGGGTCGCCGGCACCCGGAACCCGCGGTGGGCGTAGCCGTAACAGCGTTCGAGGACGTGCTCGTCGCCGGCGTCGATCGCGACCACGCCCGAGAGATGGCGGTCGCGAGCGGCCGCTTCGATGGCCTCGATGTCGATGTCCATGCCGGTGCCTTTCCGGTGCTGCCAGGCTGTGGAGGGATCATCTCACCCGGCGACGAAAGCGGCCTCGACGGCTGAGCCGGTCTCCTCCTCCACCAGATCGGCATTGAGGCGCGCCCCCGCGAGGGCGCCGGCAGCAGCGGCGGCACCGACCTGGGCGCCCAGGTCGCTGACGTTGCCCGCAAGGTAGACCCCGGGCACCGAGCTCCGGCCGGTCTGGTCGGCGACGACGTACGTGCCCATGCCCATCGGGTGCTCGATGGTCGCCAGGCCCAGTTCGGTCAGGAAGCCGGCCCGGACAACGGCTCGGGACTGGACGGTCACGACGTCGCGGTGGACGACGCTGCCGTCGGTCAGGACGACCCCGGTGATCCGATCGCCCTCGATCCGCAGGCCGGAGACCACGCCGTCGACGATCCGGATGCCCCGGGCCCGGAATCGCTCGCGATCCTGGGTGGTCAGCTCGACCGTGTGGGAGAAGACGGTCACGTCGTCGCTGAGCTGGCGGAAGAGCAGAGCCTGGTGTGCCACCATCGGGCTGCTCGCCAACACGCCGATCGCCTGGTCGCGCACCTCCCAGCCGTGGCAGTACGGGCAGTGGATGACGTCTCGACCCCAGCGCTCCCGCAGTCCTGGCACCTCGGGGAGCTCGTCGACGACACCAGTGGTGACCAGCAGCCGGCGCGCGGAGACGATCCGGCTGTCCGCGAGGCGCACGGTGAAGCCGGTCGGCAGTCGGTCCACGGTTTGCACCGTCCCGGTCACCACCGACCCTCCGTACGACCGCACCTCGGCCCGCCCCCGCGCCAGCAGCTCCGCAGGCGGCATGCCGTCGCGGGCGAGCAGTCCGTGGACGCCCTCGGCCTGGGCGTTGCGCGGTTGACCGGCGTCGATGACGACCACCGATCGCCGGGACCGAGCGAGCATCAGGGCGCCGTTGAGTCCGGCTGCGCCGCCGCCGATCACGACCACGTCGTAGGAAGGGTTCAGATCATCACTGGGCATGACTCGAGTCTGGGCAGGCGACTCCGGATTCGCAAACCCCTTTGCCGGAGTGGCAAACTACGCACATGGACCCGGATCTCGATCAGACCCTCGACGGCGTCGGCCCGCGGCTGCGCGAGCTGCGCGCCCAACGCGAGCTGACCCTGGCCGACCTGTCGGCTCAGACCGGCGTCTCGGTCAGCACCCTGTCCCGTTTGGAGTCCGGCGATCGACGACCGACCCTGGAGCTGCTGCTCCCGTTGGCCCGGGCCTACGGGGTGACGCTCGACGAGCTCGTCGATGCCCCGCCGACCGGGGACCCGCGGATCCACATCAAGCCGATCAAGGCCAACGGGATGACGATGCTGCCGCTGACCCGCCGCGCCGGAGGCATCCAGGCGTACAAGCTGATCATCCCCGCGACGTCAGCACGACGACAGCCCGAGCTGAAGACGCACGAGGGCTACGAGTGGTTGTACGTCCTGGACGGCACCCTGCGCGCGATCATCGGCGAGCACGACCTGACCCTCGCGGCCGGTGAAGCGGCCGAGTTCGACACCCGGGTGCCGCACTGGTTCGGTGCCGCCGACGATCGCGGGGTGGAGTTCCTGAGTCTCTTCGGTCGTCAGGGCGAGCGCGCGCACTTGCGAGCGCGACCGAAACGGACCTGACGCGACCCGCATGGCGGCCGGTGTTCCTGCGCTCCTGTGGTCCAGTCGACCTCGCCGAGACCGGCGGGGACATGGGGGAGGAGCTCGAATGAGCTGGTGTGCTGGTTCGACATCGGGTGCCGGCCGGCGGGTTCAACGGTGTGCCGGCACCATCTCGCGGAACATGGACGTCTGCAACGTCTACGTCCGCGGCAACGACGACACCTTGTGGCAGCGGGCCTACTACGACGGCCACGGTGGCGGCCACACCCCGACGGCGGGCGGTCCGCTGCAACCCGGAGAGCATCTTCAGGAGACGGCGCAGATGAAGCTGATCGACCATCTCAAGCCCACGCCTCGAGCCCGGGTGCTCGACCGGCTGCGGGCCTCCTCCGTCGACGCACTGCAGCCGCTTCTGGCGGCGCTGCAGGCGGTCGAGGCGGCCCTGTAGGCGGGGATCGGCTGATCCTGGAGTGAACAGCAAGAAGGCGCCGACCCTCA
>DATDAP010000458.1:0-3304 GCA_036525335.1 Microlunatus sp.
GCAGACCAGCACCGAGCTGGAGGGCGTCACCGACATCCCACCCACAGCTTTCCTTGCGTCAGTGCCAAGGACGAGCGCGAACTCTGCCGGCGTTTCGTGTCTGTCCGCCACCTCATTCGGCCGTCGAGGCCGAGCCTGGCACCTGCGCTGGTCTAGTCGATCCGGATCGTCTCCAACACGGCGAGGTTCAGCTGCGAGCGCGGATCGTACACAACCCGGTAAAGCCAGCGTCCGCGCTCGACCAGCACGAACGTCCGGGCGGTGTCGCCGAAAGCAGCGGAGAAATCGTGTGCCGGCATCTCGTGGAAGGTTCCCGCGGTGAGCGGCGTCACCGCTGCCTCGTATCGGGCCAGGAGGAAGTCGCGCTCCTCCTCATATCGCGCAACAGCGGTCGTGTCGAGGTGGCGCGAGAGCTCGAAGTAGGCCTCAACGCCGTCCTCCGAGCAAGCATGCAGGCGAACGTCGTCGAGCCATACGACTTGGCCGCCCGGCGTGCGGCACGGGTAGCCGAACGCCAGGCCGAGGTCCGGGATCTCAACCCGCCGCCACTGTTCGTCCTGCTCAGTCACGTCTCGACTCTAGGTCGCCGACTCACGAGGGAGGCAATGGCAAGACCGAGTTAGGAAATGCTCGCCCGCAGAGATTGCCTCACGCGATTGTGAAGGCCGTGATCGGCCAGCAGTCAGGAAGTTGCCGCGGCGTCATCACACCCGATGACACTCTGCTCCCCTACCTGCCGGTGATGATAAGTACCGGTGCAAGGTCCCACGGCCGTCGAAGGTGCAGGCGATGCCGAAGATGAACGAGCCGTCGGGCTTGGGGTGCGCCGGGTCTGGCGACGGCCCGCTGCACCGTGGAACGGCTGATGCGCCACTCCGGGCTGCGCTCGATCCCGCGGGAGAAGACCCGCAAGACCACCATCGGTGTGGACGCGGAGACCCCGCGGCCGGCCGACAAGGTGAACCGTCAGTTCGTCGCGGCCGCGCCGAACCAGCTGTGGGTGGCCGACCTCACTACATCCGCACCTGCAGCGGCTGGGTCTACGCCGGGTTCGTCCTCGAGGTGTTCTCCCGCCGGATCGTGGACTGGCAGGTCGCGACCAGTCTGGGCACCGATCTCACCCTGGACGCCCTCGACATGGGCCTGTGGGGCCGCCGACGGCGGGCCGGGCAGGACACCAGCGGCCCACCACTCCGACCGCGGCCCAATATCGAGACGTTCGCTACACCGAACGGCTTGCCGAGGCCGAGGCGGTGGCCTCGGTCGCCAGCTTCGACGCCATGGCCGAGGCGCTGAACTCACTGTTCAGGGCCGAGCGCATCCGCAACGCCTCCGCGGGACCGGATGTACCGGCATCGACGACGTCGAGTCTCGTCGCTGGAGAACGACTGACCATGCGGACGGCCGAGGGACCCTTTCCCATGGTGACCACCACCCAGTCCGGACCGCAGTCGTTCCACGTGAGGCAGCGCTGCCACCCCTTGCGCCCCTCGACCCTACCGGTGGACCTCCCTCGGCCCGGACGAAACCCGGATGACCCTACGCAACACCGGAACGCCAAGCGGTTTCGCGACGGTCGCAACCCCGCTGATCGCTGCATCGATGCGGCGCGCCATTGACGAAGGACCTCGTAGCGCTCAAACGGATCCTCGAGCACCGCTGAGCATCCGTCGAGCTCGTCGGGTGACGAACCAGGCCCTGCCCGCAGGTCGACGCCGACTGCCGGCTGGAGCGATTCGAAAGCGTCGCCGCAGCCAGGGGGTTCCACCGCGACCGGGCCGACGTCGAGATCATGGCCTCCCCCCAGAGCCGGTGATGCCTAATTGACTCCGTTGCTGCGAGTGCCCGCGGGCCACACCCGGACGCGTCCAACGGAGGACGCGCGTGGCGGCACCACTGCCGCTGAGAGCCGACGGGCAGAAGGGGCATCGACCGCGCCGGGCTCCCACAGATAGAGACACCTACACCCGTCGACCATGACGCGGTCCTATGTGGCGCAATTCAGCGGCGGAGCAAGTCTGAGATATTCCCAGGTGACGGCATTGTCGGTGCGGTGGTGGACCGCACCGCGAGTGAGGTGTTGTGGCGGATGTTGATCAACGCCTGGCGCCAGTTGGGGTTCGACCAGATCGACGACGAGGTGTTCACCAGCTTTGTCGCGGCCCGGATTGTGCAACCGACATCGAAGCTGGACAGCGTCCCCGTCCTGGTGAGCTGGGACGGCTCCGCACCCGAACACCCGTACAACTACCTCCGCCGCTGTGTGCAGCGGGATTACCGTGGCCGGGTCGCGACGGCGTCCTGGAGACACGCTGCTGCCACCGGTCCGTTGGCGTTGGTGATGTTGACCTGACCACGTTGCACTTCGAGGTCAGTGAGCGAGACCAGCTCGGCAAGGTCGGGATGAGCAAAGAGAGCCGGGGCGACCCGCAGATCACCGTCGGGCTGCTGTTCACCGCGAGCGGGTTCCCGTTGGAGGTCGCCATTTTCAAGGGCAACAAGGCCGAGACCAAGACCTTGATCCCGGTGATCGAGAAGTTCCAGGATCGACACCAGATCACCGACCTGGTCGTGGTCGCCGATGCGGGGATGCTGTCGGCGGCGAACCTGAACGCGGTGGAAGACGCCGGGCATCGGTTCATCGTGGGCTCACGCCAGTCCCACAGCCCCTTACGACCCCGGTGACCACTTCGAACCGCACAGGAACTACACCCCCCCGACGACTCCACCATCGAGACCACCCGCGACATGGGGACCGGAAAGAT
Source organism: Microlunatus sp. (assembly GCA_036525335.1). Taxonomy (GTDB): domain Bacteria; phylum Actinomycetota; class Actinomycetes; order Propionibacteriales; family Propionibacteriaceae; genus Microlunatus. The sequence goes on from DATDAP010000458.1 coordinate 2,766, forward strand.
CGTCGGACCCGGCGGTTGGTGTGTATCACCACTCGTTCACACGCCGCCAGCGTGACGAGCGGGCGATCAACGCCAAGTGAGCAAGGCCGAGAAGGGCGCCGCCGGGCAGCGCCCGACCGCCCGCGACCGGTTCGTGACCGTCACGCTGACGGTGAGGGAAAGACGGCCGAGGTCAACTGGGCGGTCATCAAACGTGCCGGTTCTGCGCCGGTTCCGAAGGGTTCGTGACCAACATCGCGCCGACGTCCTCGACGGATCAGCCGTGGTAGCCGCCAACCGGGATCGGTGGCACGTCGAGGAATCGTTCCGCATGTCCACGGGCGATCTCCAGGGTCAGGGCCCCTACGTCAGGACCCACAACGCCGACACAGCCATGGGCAACAATCCGACGACCAGCAGCGGCGAGTACGGATGGCGTCGATTGATCATCAGCACAGCCGCGGTGACCAGCAGTCCGGCGATGCCGGACACCACCCACAGCCCGATCACGCTACCGCGATCCAACCCACCGGCGTCCATCGCAGAGAAGGCGGCAAGGA
>DATDAP010000459.1:0-4836 GCA_036525335.1 Microlunatus sp.
CAGCACCGTGACGACGCAGTCCGAGCACGCCGGCCCCCGCGCCACGCACGAGTCGCAGTCCACATGCAGCGTGTCCATTCGATCTCCCCATCCCACCTCGTCGCCGGCCCACCCAGCGGTGGGGTGCGGTCTGGGTGCCACCCTGCACGACCCCTCTGACAGTCCTCAATTGGTCACTCGCTGTGCGCCTCTGGACACCGTCTTCCCGTCGTCGCTCGCAAACGGATGAGCATGCTTGCTCCCTCCTCGGTCCAGACGGCGTCGGCGCACGACGCTCCTTCCCGGGAGCGGTGGTGGTCTTTGGTCAGTCGCTGCGAGCCTGTGGACGCCACTTCCCGGGCGTTGATGGTTCCGCATCAACCGCCGCACACGTTCTCGGTGCGGACATCCACTCGCCTCTGGCGCGGCCGGCGAGACACTGAGGCCATGACCGATGCCCGTGATCCTGATCGCTATGCCCACGGCCACCACGACTCCGTACTGCGGTCGCACCGGTGGCGTACGGCCGAGAACTCCGCGGGGTACCTGCTCCCCCATCTGCGGTCGCGGGATCGGCTGCTCGACGTCGGCATGGGGCCGGGCACCATCACGGTCGACCTCGCGGAGCGTCTGAGGGAGGGCTGGGTGACCGGTATCGACAGCGCCGAGGCGGCCGTCGCGGCCACGCGTGAGCTGGCGGTCGAGCGGGGGGCCGGCCGGATCACGGTCGAGGTCGGTAACATCTACGCGCTCGCGTACGCCGACGACAGCTTCGACGTCGCGCACGCCCACCAGGTGCTGCAGCACCTCTCCGACCCGGTGGCCGCGCTGACGGAGATGCGTCGAGTGGTGCGACCCGGTGGTCTGGTGGCGGCCCGGGATGCCGACTATGCCGCCATGACCTGGTACCCGGCGGATTCCCGGATGGACCGCTGGCTCGACCTCTACCACCAGGTCGCCAGGGCCGCCGGCGGGGAACCGGACGCGGCCCGCCGGCTGCGGCAGTGGGCCAGGCGGGCCGGCTTCAGCGTGGCGACCTACAGCGCGTCCGCCTGGTGCTTCGCCAGCTCCGAGGACGTCGCCTGGTGGTCCCAGACCTGGGCCGAGCGCGTCGTCCACTCCGACTTCGCCAGCCAAGCGGTGGCGGCAGGACTGGCCGACCCGGCCGAGCTGGCCGAGCTCTCGTCCGGCTGGCGTCGATGGGGGGAGCAACCCGACTCCTGGTTCGCCGTCCTGCACGGCGAGCTCCTGGCCGTAGTCCCCTGACCCCCATCGCCGGGACGACCGTTCCCGACTCCGCGGCGCCATCCGGCCCGAAAATCGCGCTCCCGCATCCGCCGACTCCGCGGCGCCATCCGACCCGGTTCCACGGCGCGCAGCGAGTGAGCAGAACCAACACTGTCGCGAAGGAGCGTGGCGCGCCGACGCTGACCTGACGACGAGCCCGACGAGACGCTTCTCCTCGGCGGGCGAGAGAAAGGACAGCGTCCACAGGCGCGCAGCGAGTGAGCAGAACCAGTACTGTCGGTGGCTCCTTCTAGTTTCGCGTCATGATCGCGACCAGGGCCACCGCGCCGGGGGCCAGCCTCCAGGACTCCTTCGAGGACCTCGGCACGCACCTGTCGCAGGTGACGTTCTGCGTCGTGGACCTCGAGACCACCGGTGGGGCCGAGACCGACGCGATCACCGAGTTCGGGGCCGTGAAGGTGCGGGGCGGGGAGATCCTCGGCCGGTTCCAGACCCTGGTCAACCCGAAGAGTCAGATCCCGCCGCTGATCGCCGTGCTCACCGGCATCACCAACACGATGGTCGCTGACGCTCCGCCCCTGCGTCAGGTCCTGCCGGCGTTCCTGACGTTCGCCGAGAACACGGTGATCGTGGCGCACAACGCCCCGTTCGACACCGGCTTCCTGCGGCGAGGCTGCGAGGCGCTCGGCTACCCGTACCCGAAGTGGCCCGTTCTCGACACGGCCGCCCTGGCGCGGGCGATCCTGCTCCGCGACGAGGTGCCCAACTGCCGGCTGGCCACCCTGGCCACCCACTTCCGTTCCGTCACCACTCCCAACCACCGGGCCCTGACCGACGCGGAGGCCACCGTGGACGTGTTGCACGCGTTGATCGAGCGGGTGGGCAACCTGGGTGTGCAGACCATCGAGGATCTCCGCGAGTTCACCCGGCGCGTGTCACCCCAGCGCCGCGCGAAGCGGACCTGGGCCAAGGACCTGCCCGAGCAGCCGGGTGTGTACCTCTTCGTCGCGGAGCGCGAGGACAGCCGCGAGGTCCTGTACGTGGGCACCTCGCGCAACATCCGGCGTCGGGTGCGGACCTACTTCACGGCGGCGGAGAAGCGGCCGCGGATGGAGGAGATGGTCAGGGTCGCGACCGGGGTCGAGGCGGTGCCCTGTGCCACCGCGCTGCAGGCCGAGGTCGTCGAGCTGCGGCTCATCGCCAGCCACGCGCCCCGCTACAACCGCCGCTCCAAGTTCCCGGAGCGGAACCTGTGGATCAAGATCACCGAAGAGGCGTTCCCCCGACTCAGCGTGGTGCGGGCCGTCCGGGACGATGGCGCCACCTACTTCGGGCCGTTCCGACGACGGAAGTCGGCCGAGGAGGTCGTGCTGGCCGTGTACGACGGATTCCCGATCCGCCAGTGCACCCAGCGACTCAGCACCCGACGTCCCTCGCCCGCCTGCGTGCTGGCCGACATGGGCCGCTGTGCCGCCCCCTGCACCGGGGCGATCTCGGTGGATGGTTACGGCGACCTGGTCGAGCAGGTCCGCTCGGCGTTGGCCGAGGACGTGCGCCCCGCGGTTCGGGGGCTGCGGGAGAGGCTGCAGCGACTGGCGGGTGAGCAGCGGTTCGAGGAAGCGGCCACGATCCGCAGCCGACTGGACAGCTTGATCAGGACCGGCGCTCGCTTCCACCGGGTGCGCAGTCTCGCCGCCTGCCCCGAGATCGTCGCCGCTCGGCGCAGCGGCGACGACTGGGAGATCCACGTGATCCGGTACGGCCGGCTGGCGGCGGCCGGAGTGGCACGCCCGGGTGACGTTCCACAGGCCAGCGCCCGGGCCGTTCGGGCGACGGCCGAGACCGTGCTCCCTCCGGTGGGTCCCCTACCGGCCGCCGGGATCGAGGAGACCGAGCGCATCGCCGCGTGGCTGGAGCGGCCGGGGTCGCGACTCATGGAGCTCACCGGCGACTGGTCGTGGCCGCTGCACGCGACCCTGGATCACCCGAGCCTGGTATCTGAGCTGGACATCGGCTCCCAGCGCGCAGCGCTCTAGCTCACTCCCCTGTCGACCCGGGACGGCAGCGACGACCGAGGACACGAGACAAGCCCGCGATCCGTGTCCATAGGATGTCGTTCATGCTGACCGCGATCGTCTTCGTCAAGGCCGACGTGGCCCGGATCCCCGAGATCGCCGAGGAGATCGCCGCCCTCCCGGGCGTCAGCGAGGTCTACTCGGTCACGGGCGCGATCGATCTCATCGTGCTGGTCCGGGTGTCCGGGCACGAGCAGGTGGCTGAGGTGGTGGCCGACCGGCTGAACAAGGTGCTGGGCGTCCGGGAGACCGAGACGCACATCGCATTCCGGGCGTACTCCAGTCACGATCTCGAGGCCGCCTTCTCCCTCGGCGACGCGTGAGCTCCGCACCGGCGACCGCGCGAGCGCCCCGGACCCTGCTGGTCGCGCTCGGGGTGCTGGCGGTTGTCTTCGTGGCGGCGCTCCTCATCCTGATCTCGGTCGTCCGACCACCGTCGTACGAGCCTGTTCCGGTGCCGAGCGTCAGCCGGGCCTAGAGGCGAGACTCGCGCGCGAGAACGAACCGGAAACCACCGCCGAGCCACCAACGGCCGCCCAACAGCCCCCTGACCAGCCTGACACCACCGCCGAGCCACAGACGGCGGTCCGAGACTCACCAGAGCGCGATCTTGGCCACCACGAGGCCGAGGCAGACCGCGACCAGGGAGAGCATCCCCACCAGCTGGATGGCCATCCGGTTCTGACGGGGGGCATAGGCGAGGATCGCCCCGGACACGCCGCCGACGATGATGCCGCCGATCAAGCTCACCCAGCCGAAGCTGGCGAAGCCGACCAGCACGGCGTAAAGAACCAGGAGCACCAGCAAGCCGATGTCCGGCCGGACGTCCTCGCCGGTCTTGGCCTTGCCGATCGTGTTGGCCGCCAGCAGACCGACGATCGCCGAGGCCGCACCGACCGACCACGAGGTGACCGGTGCCACCAGGAAGAACAGCGTCGCCCCACCGAAACCCGAGGCCAAGAACAGCAACGCGAACCGCCAGCTGCCCAGCTCCGACTCCAGGGCGCGCCCGGCCAGCCAGAGCACCAGCAGGTTCATCAGCACTCCGAGCAGCTGGCCGGAGACGAGGGAGGTCGTCACCAGGCGCCAGAACTGCCCGATCAGGACGTAGCTGTTGCTCATCGCCAGAAGCCCGGACGCCAGACCACCGGTGACGAGGTCGATCAACCAGACCGCGACGAAGGTGCCCATGATGACCTTGGTGGCCAGCGCGCCGCCGGGTCGGACGACAGCGCCGAAACGCGTCCTGGCCTGCCGGACGGTCGATCGACCGACCCCGACGCACCGCGGGCACTGGAACCCGACCGAGGCCTCGGTCATGCACTCCCCGCAGATCGGACGCCGGCACCGCTGGCACGTGATGCCGGTCATCCGCTCCGGGTGCCGGTAGCAGCCCGTGAAGTTCGGGGCGGTGAAACTCGGCCCTGGCTCGCTCACGAGGCCCCCTGGGTCAGTCGCCGACGGTGGACGTCACTCAGCGATGTCGACGGAGGTGATCACCACGGCTTCGGCCGGGCGATCCATCCGCCCGGTC
>DATDAP010000460.1:0-4580 GCA_036525335.1 Microlunatus sp.
GCGTTACCACAGGAGAGTTTCGCTCGACACCTGCGACACATACACTGGCGTCACCAATGGCGTTGCTCTCGGGGATGTGAATCTGAGTCCGAGGTCCGTGCCGAATACCTTCAGCGCGTACAGTGAGAGTAAGCGCACGACGAGACATGGGAGGTGGCCGATGGCCCTCTCAGAAGAGGAGCAAAGGCTTCTCGAGCAGATGGAGGCGGCCCTGGCCGCCGAGGACCCCAAGCTGGTGAACACGCTGCGCGGAACCGGGGTCCGGAAGTTCCACCGACGCCGCGCCGCCATCTCCGGGATCGGATTCTTCGTCGGCCTCGCGCTGTTGATCGCCGGGATGTATCTGATGTCCGGTGGTCCCATCGGCTACGTCGGGCTCAGTCTCCTGGGCTTCGGCATCATGGTGGCCGCCGCGGTGACCGCGATCTACTCGTGGCAGCACGTGGGCACGAGCGCTCCGACCCGAGGCGGCGATCGTCCCCGGGCACCCCAGGGCACGTCCTCGGACGGCACGTTCATGGACAAGATGGAAGAGCGCTGGCGTCGCCGGCGCGACGAGTCCGGCTTCTGACTCTGCAGACCAGCACCACCCCAGCCGTCGGCTGAGCTTCCGCTCCCGTCGGCTGTTTCGCGCTCGGAGACTATTCGGGCGGTGTCGATGACGGTGCCCGGGGGTGGGTGCCTCGAGCGTCCGGATTCGGCTCGCCGGCGCGAGGCAGTTCAGGCGTCGACAGGCTTGTCCCAGGTCCGAGCAGGAAAGTGCTGTCGCCACTCGGGGCGCCAGCGGCCGGGCGCGTGCCCGCCGGCCTCGCGCAGGGCATCAGCCACCCTCCGCAGCGTTCTCACCGGATCACGGTAGATACCCAGCGACGTCAGCTGCACAAGGGTGTAACCGAGGCGTTCCAGTTCTTCGCGAGGGTGGGTGTCGGAGTCGCGGTCATCCAGATCCCCGTGCTGCTCGCCGTCGTACTCGATGATGAGCTTCAGGGCCAGGTAACACATGTCGAAGCGCCGGGACCAGTCACCGCTGAGGTTGCGCAGGATGACGTTTGACCTCCGGCTCCGGGAATCCGGCGAGCACCGGGCCGGCGGCCCGTGCGTCGGCCCGGCTGAACGGGACGCGGGGATCGAACCGGGCGGGAACAGTATTGACGTCCTACCTGTAGTCCTCATGACGTCGGCTGGAATCGTTCACGACCATCCACAGGCGAAGCTGCGTGCAGCGGCGTTGTGGACAACTCGACCGCACCCCGGAGTCGCGCACAGGCTGCCCGCCGACGCACGGCACCGCGGGATTCCGCCGGGGAGTCGTCGACGGGTAACCGACGCGCCTGCGGAACCACCGGAACCCACCAGGAAGTCGCAGACGACCTGCCCGCCCGACGACCGACCCACCCGCCGGAGCCGACCGGGAGCTCAGACCTTTGGCCGCCGGAACAGCGACTTCGGCACGAGCGTCGCGAGGAACCGGCGCCAGCGGGACGCGGGGGCGAGCCCGCGGCGGATCTGCTGGGTCATCGATGGCAGGTCGTCCAGACCCGAGCCGTCCAGGGATCGGGCGTAGCGACCCTGTTCGACCAGCACGGCGACGCGACCGATCGCTGCCGACTCCTCGGCGTCCAATCGGTGTCCGACCGTCGAGCCGATCGAGCGCGGGGAGCCGTCCGGCCAGCTCCCGCCGTAGTCGATGACGGAGTCGCGGAGCTCCGCCCAGACGTCCTCGACCTGATCCTCCGGAGCGCCCTCGCCGGCCAGTCGGGCGGACCGACGGCGGAACCGGATGGTGGCTGGGGCCGCGAGGACGAGCAGCACGAGCAGACCGATGCCGGCTCCGATCAGGGTCTGGCGCCAGGCCAGTCCCGAACCCGCGCCGGCATCCGTGGGCCCGGAGGTGACCTCGTCGGTCGGGGCCTGGGACTCGGTCGACGCCTCGGACGACGGCTGTGCGCTGGGCGCCGACTCGTCGTCGCTCGGTGAGTCCGATCGAGGAACGGTCCAGGTGGGCGCCGTACCGGTGACACTCGCCGGCGTCGGCTCGAACCGCACCCAGCCGTACCCGGCGAAGAACAGCTCCGGCCAGGCGTGCATGTCACGGATCGACACCTCCCAGGTGTTGCCCTCGACCCGCTCGCCGGGTAGGAAGCCCACGGCGACCCGCGACGGGATGCCGACCTCGCGGGCCATCATCGCCATCGAGGCGGCGAACTGCTCGCAGTAGCCCCGACGATCGCGGAGCAGGAAGTTCTCCAGCGCTCGGTAGCCGCTGCCCGGCAGCGGTTCGGTGCTGTAGGTGAAGTCGGAGCTGCGCAGGAACTCCTGGATGGCCCACGCCTTGGCCGCGTCGGTGTCGGCGCCCTTGGTCACCTTACCGGTCACCTCCTTGAGGTCCTCAGGCAGATCCGCCGGTTGGTCGGCGGTGACGCTGCCGTCGGCCGGGGTGCCGGCCACGGCTCGCGAGAGTGCTTCGGCGCTCGGATCGACGTCGACGCTCTCCACCGAGTACGAGAGGTTGCGGATCGCGTCATCCCGGTCTCCGCGCACGGAGGACAGCATGATCAGTGAATTGGGGTCGTACGCCCAGTCACCGGCGACGGACACGGTGCGCGGGGCGTACGGCAGCGGCAGGTACTCGGAGCCGAAGTCCAGCACTGAGATCTCGGTGTTGCGCCGGTCACTGCTCTCACCGTTCACGCCCGGGATGGGCGGCAGCTGGGTGCCGGCGTCCAGCCGCATCTGCACATTGCGCCAGCCGCTCGCGTCGAATTGGGGGAGCGACGCCATCCGCAGGTAGAGGCCCCCGGGCCTGTCGGTGGTGTAGCGGAGGACCACGGTGTCGGCGCCCTGGTGTAGGTTGCGCCGCAGATCCAGCGTCGGGTCGGTGAGCTGCAGCGGACCGTTGCCCCCGGGGCCGTTGCCGATACCGAGCCCCGGCAGGGCCAGCGTGGGCAGGGCCACCCCGAGCACGGCGGTCACGGCCAACGCCGGTACGCCGATCAGGCCGGCCGCCCGCCAGACCATTGGCGTCGCCGTACCGAAGCCGTCCGCCGAGTCCCGCGACAGACCGCGAGTCCAGCGGGCGGTCCGGTTGAGTCCATCGGCCACCAGGATGCCGAGATAGCCCAACGCCAGACAGGCGAACGGCACGATGCCGGTGTCGATACCCAAGCCGATGGCCGGGACGACGAACGCGGCCGCCGGCGGCGCGATGCCCCAGGCCGGCCGGTCCAGACCGCTGACCAGCAGGTCGGTGAGAACGAAGATCAGCCCGATCATCGACACGAAGATGATCTTGACGCCGGCATCTGCGTCCATCGGCGCCGACTGGGTCTGCATGTGCTGCAGACCCTGCTGCCACAGCTCGACGTAGTGCGCGTACCAGGGCTCGCCGCGGCTGGGGGCGAAGGACGACGCGAGGAAGAGCAGCACCACCAGCAGCGCCAGCTGGGCCGCGAAGACGAAACCGGCGGTGAGACGCGCCCGGCGGAGACCGACGGTCGTCGCGGCCAGCACCAGCACGACGAACCATGACTGACCGAGATAGGAGCTGTCGGTGGTGAGCGGCCGCGCGGTGAAGCTGATCAACAGCACGGCCACGGTGCTGGCGAGAACGAAACGGTCGCTGGCCCGCATCAGGCCGCCGCTCCCAGTCGGTCCAGCCCTGACCAAGCCTGGGCGACGCTCATGCCCCGTTGAACTCCCACCACGCGCCACTGGTTCTCGATCAAGATCTCGGTCGCCAGCTCATGCTGGCGCCGGGTCCGCTCGCTCGTCGGCTCGTCGCTGAAGCTGTCGATGTCGATCACCATCGCCAGTCCCTGGGCGCGATTGCGGCGCAGCCGGAGCAGTGAGCTCGCGTCCTCCGGGGTCATCCGGCCCATGATCGCGACCACCAGCTGGCCGGCCTTGTCCACGTCGGCCGCCTCGATCGCGTAGTGGATGCTGGTCGTCGGACGGGCCCTCAGATCGGTCAGCCGGCTCAGGGCCAGGTCGCTGGAGGCGGTGCTGTGCTGGCCCAGGTGACCGGCGATGTGCATCGACCCGTCCGGCTCGTAGATCTCCACCCCGAAGCCGTCGTCCAGGAAGTGGACCGCCACCGAGGCCGCCGCCGAGACCGCCCACTCCAACGAGCTGTGCATGCCGCGGCCGGCGTGGGCGCCCACCCGGGCATCCAGCAACACGCTGGCGGTCGGATCCCACGCCTGCTCCTCGCGGCGCACCATCAGGTCACCGCGTCGAGCGGTGGAGCGCCAGTGGATGCGTCGTCGGTCATCGCCCTGCTGGTACTCGCGCACCAGCACGTCGTCCTGGCCCGTGACGCCGACCCGGTGCGGGCGCGCCTCACCGGCGCTGCCCGCGCCGCCGGCCGACCGCATCGCGGGCAGGATCTCCACCACCGGCGTGATCATCACCTCGGTGGTCGCCTGGAAGTGGCGATCCAGCTGGACCAGCCCGAACGGGTCGGCGGTGCGCACCATCAGCGGACCGGTGTGGAACCGGCCGCGTACCCGGCCGAGCATCGGGTACTCGATCTCCCGCCGCCAGCTCAGGTCGGCCTTGTCCACCACGAACCGGGGTCGGTT
>DATDAP010000461.1:0-2742 GCA_036525335.1 Microlunatus sp.
CGCCGGTGTTCGGCACGTCGAGGTCCTGCTCGAGGACCACTTCGCGGCCGACACCATCAATGCCGGGGTCGCGGCCCGGTCCGGGTTCGTCCAGGCGTTCGGCGAGCTAGCCGCCGGCGAGCTGGGCGGACTCCGGACCGATTTCATCCGCAAGGCGGTGATGGCCGGGACGGACCGGGTCTGCCGCCCCCTGCTGGCCGCCGGTCGCACCCCCGAGGAGCTGGGCGCGCTCACCCTCGGGAACGTACCGGCGTCACCGGACCTGGACCGGCTCCGCGCCCGGCGGGCAGAGATCGGTCTGCCCGTCGATGACGCTGCCCCCCTGCTCGTCGACGTCATCACCGGCGTCGGGGTCGGTCCAGCAGCGTTGCCGTTGCACCTGCGGCGCGCTCGGCTGACGAGCGTCAACATGGAAGGCAATGCCGGCATCTGCGGCGGGATGCTCCAGCACCGCTACGGACCCGGCGGGCCGATGGAATCGATGCAGGTCGAGTTGGAGGAGGTCCGATGAGAGCCGTACGTCTGCACGCCTACAACGAGTCACCCACCGTGGACGAGGTGGACGAACCGAAGGTCACCGGACCGCTCGATGTGGTGGTCAAGATCGGCGGCGCCGGGGTCTGCCGCACCGATCTGCACATCATCCTCGGCCAGTGGGACGCGGCGATGAACCCGTCCCTGCCCTACACGATCGGTCACGAGAACGCCGGCTGGGTGCACGAGGTGGGCTCTGCCGTGACCAACGTGGCCGTCGGGGACACCGTGATCCTGCATCCGACGCCGACGTGCGGCCTGTGCCGGGCCTGCCGCGCCGGACAGGACATGCACTGCAGCAACAGCACATTTCCCGGTCTGGACGGCAGCGCGGGAGGCATGGCGGAGTATCTGCTGACCTCGGCACGAGCGTGCGTGAAGCTGGATCCGGCGACTCAGCCGCAGGACGTGGCCGCCCTGGCCGATGCGGGCATCACCGCCTACCACGCGGTGCGCAAGATGCTTCCGCTGCTCTACCCCGGCACCACCTGTGTGGTGATCGGGGCCGGGGGACTGGGCCACATCGGCATTCAGTGTCTGGCCGCACTCACCGCCACGAACATCGTGGTGGTGGATCGCAACCCGGACGCTCTCGCGCTGGCGAGGGAGCTCGGCGCCACCGAGACGGTGCGCGCCGACGGGTCACAGGTCGATGCGGTCAGGGACCTCACCCAGGGTGAGGGTGCCGACGTCGTGTTCGACTTCGTCGCCGAGGAGGGCGCGGAGAACGAGGGCTTCGCGATGACCCGCAGAGCCGGCTCCTACAGCGTGATCGGCTACGGCGGGAGCATGACCGTGCCGACGCTCGACATCATCTCCACCGAGCGCAACATCATCGGCAACATCGTCGGCACGTACAACGAGCTGGCCGAGCTGATGGTGCTCGCGCAGGCCGGCAAGGTCACCCTGCACACCAAGATCTACCCGCTCGATGCCGCCCAGGACGCACTGGCCGATCTCGACGCCGGCCGGGTACGGGGGCGAGCCATCCTCGTTCCGTAGGGACTCCGCCCGAACCAGGGCTCAACTCACCACTTGCAAGGAGGAACGATGGCCAAGGATCTACGGTTCGGCGCTGAGGCGAGGGCCCTGTTGTTGTCCGGAGTCGACCAGCTCGCGGAAGCCGTCAAGTCGACGCTCGGCCCGAAGGGTCGCAACGTCATCCTGGAGAAGATCACCGGGTCGCCGGTGGTCACCAACGACGGGGTCACGATCGCCCGCGAGATCCACCTGAGCGACCAGTTCGAGAACATGGGTGCCCAGCTCGTCAAGGAAGCCGCCATCAAGACCAACGACATCGTCGGCGACGGTACGACGACGGCGACAGTGATCGCGCAGGCCATCGTCCGGGAGGGCATGGCGGCGATCAGTCAGGGCGGCAACCCCGTCCTGGTCAAGCGGGGCATCGATCTGGCGGTCGGCAAGCTGGTCGAACGCCTCAGCCAGGCCGCGCACCCGGTGGTCACCGCGGCGGACTACGCCCGCGTGGCGACGATCTCGGCCAACAACGACGAGGTGGTCGGCTCGGTGCTGGCCGAGACGCTGCACACCCTCGGCGACAGCGGCATCGTCACCGTGGAGGAGTCGAGCACCTTCGGCATCGGGGTCGAGTTCGTGGAGGGCTTCGAGTACGACAACGGCTACCTCTCGCCGTACCTGGTCACGCATCCGGCCAGCCTGGAGGCGATCCTGGACGACCCGTACATCCTGTTGTGCAGCGAGAAGATCACCAAGGTGCAGCAGCTGATGCCGATCCTGGACAAGGTGATGCGGGCACCGAGGCCGTTGGTGATCATCGCGGAGAACGTCGAGGGCTCGGCACTCAGCATGCTGGTGCACAATCACGTCAACGGCATGTTCACCTGCGTGGCCACCCGGGCGCCGGGCTTCGGCGACCGGCGGCTACGCAAGCTCGAGGACATCGCCGCGATCACCGGCGGCGAGGTCTTCAGCAAGCACTCCGGGTTCAGTCTGGAGACGATGACGGTCGCTCAGCTGGGGCGGGCCCGGCAGGTGCGGGTGACCGCGGAGCGGACCACGATCGTCGACGGCGGCGGCTCGTCCGACGGGGTCGAGTTCCGGGTGGCCCAGCTGCGGGCCGAGTTGGAGCGGGCGACGTTCGGGATCGACGAGGAGGTCCTCAGCGAACGCATCGGGTCGTTGACCGGCAAGGTCGCCGTGATCAAGGTCGGCGCACCGACCAACGCC
>DATDAP010000462.1:0-10114 GCA_036525335.1 Microlunatus sp.
GATCAGCACACCACCGGTGTCCTTGGGGTGCACGAAGTTGATCCGAGACCCCCCTGTGCCAGTTCTGGCTGCATCATAAAGCAGCCGCAAACCCTTTCCTCGAAGGACACTCGCGGCGTGGTCGATGTCTTCCACCCGATATGCGAGCTGCTGCAGGCCCGGACCGGATCGATCCAGGAACCGGGCGAGCGCACTCTGCTCGTTCAACGGGGCCAGCAGCTGGAGCTGGGTGCCGACCTCGCCGTCGGGCGCCAGCATCGCCTCGGCCACGCCCTGGTCGACATTCTCCTCCCGGTGCAACAGCACCAGGCCGAGCACCGAGGTGTGGAACGCGATCGCCGTCTCGAGATCCGGCACGGCGATGCCCACGTGGTCGATGGCGAGCAGACCGGGCACCTCCTGCGTCGCCGCTCGCTTCATGACGCCAGCCTGCCACGTGGACCGGTGCCAGACTGTCCGCAGCACCGAAACGAGGCGAAGGAGCGTGGGATGGTGGCGGGATCGGTGATCGTCGGGGGAGCTCGGACCCCTTTCGGCAAGCTGCTGGGCGGGCTGGCCTCGGTGTCGGCGACCGAGCTGGGTGGATACGCCATCGCGGCCGCGCTCGGCCGGGCCGGGATCCGTGGCGACCAGGTGGATGCGGTCGTCCTCGGCCAGGTGCTGCAGGCGGGCTGCGGTCAGCTGCCGGCTCGACGGGCGGCCGTCAACGGGGGGATCCCGATGTCGGTGCCGTCGGTCTCCGTCAACAAGGTGTGCCTGTCCGGGCTCGCGGCCGTGGCGCAGGCCGATCAGCTCATCCGCGCGGGCGAAGCGGACATCGTGGTCGCGGGCGGGATGGAGTCGATGACCCGGGCGCCGCACCTGCTGCCCGGATCGCGCTCCGGCTTCACCTACGGCGACGTGACGCTGCGCGACCACCTGGCGTACGACGGCCTCTGGGACGCCTTCACCGATCAGTCCATGGGGTCACTGACCGAGTCCTGCAACACGGGCGCTCAGGGGGTGGCGCGAGTGGAGTCCGACGCCTTCGCCGCCCGGTCGCACCAACGCGCCGCCGCGGCTGAGGAGCTGCTCGCCGCCGAGATCACCCCGGTGGAGGTGCCGCAGCGACGGGGTGCGCCCCTGCTGGTGCAGGTGGACGAGGGGGTGCGCTCCGGGGTGACCGCCGAGGGTCTGGCCGGCCTGCGGCCCGCCTTCGGTCCCGACGGGATCATCACCGCCGCCTCGTCCAGCCCGATCTCCGACGGTGCCGCGGCGCTGGTCGTGGCCTCGGCGGCCATGGCCGAGCGGTTGGGTCTGCCGGTGCTGGCCAGGATCGGCGCGTACGGGCAGGTGGCCGGCCCCGACTCCTCACTTCAGCTGCAGCCCGCACGCGCCATCGAGGCCGCGACGAAGAAGCAGGGGGTCGACGTCGCGCAGCTCGACCTGATCGAGATCAACGAGGCCTTCGCGGCTGTCGGCATCGCCAGTGCCCGCGCCCTGGGCCTGAGCGCGGACGACGTGGAGGAGCGGGTCAACGTGCACGGTGGGGCGATCGCCCTCGGCCATCCCATCGGCGCGTCCGGGGCCCGGCTGGTCCTGCACCTGGCGTACGAGCTGCAGCGGCGGGGGAGTGGCACCGCCGTCGCCGCCCTCTGCGGTGGCGGTGGTCAGGGCGACGCCCTGATCCTCACCGCATGACCACGGGCGACCTCGCCGAGCTGGTGGAGCAGGCGCGCGCCGGCCGGGCACGATCGATCGGGCGCCTGGTGAGTCTGGTGGAGAACGTCGACCGCGAGCTCCCGGCCCTGATGGCCAAGCTCGCGCCCGACACGGGCCGGGCGCGGGTGATCGGCCTGACCGGGCCACCGGGGGTGGGGAAGTCGACCACGGTAGCGGCCCTGGTCACCGCGCTGCGAGCGCGGGACGAGCGGGTGGCGGTGCTGGCCGTCGACCCGAGCTCGCCGTTCTCCGGTGGTGCGCTCCTCGGCGACCGGGTGCGGATGCAGCAGCACGCCCTCGACCCGGGCGTCTTCATCCGGTCGATGGCCACCCGCGGTCACCTCGGCGGCCTGGCGGTGGCGGCACCCCAGACGATCCGGGTGCTCGATGCCTCGGGCTTCGACACCGTGCTGGTGGAGACCGTCGGGGTGGGCCAGTCCGAGGTGGATGTCGCCGGTCAGGTCGACACGACTCTGGTGCTGCTGGCGCCCGGGATGGGAGACGGCATCCAGGCCGCCAAGGCCGGGGTGCTGGAGATCGGTGATCTGTTCGTGGTCAACAAGGCGGACCGGGACGGGGCCCACGCGGTGGTGCGCGAGCTGCGGAACATGGTCGCGCTGGCCCAACGGGCACCGGAGGACTGGAAGCCGCCGGTGCTCAGCACCAGCGCCGTGGACGGCGTCGGCATCGACGGGCTGCTCGGCGCGCTCGACCAGTTCGGGGAGCACGCCGTCACCTCGGGGCTGCTGGGGAGACGTCGACGGGACCGCGCGAGTCGGGAGATCGAGGCCCTGGTCATGGCCAGGTTGCGGGCGGCGCTGCCGACCCACGGTCGCGGTGGCCTGGCCGGACTCGCGGCGCAGGTGGCCGCCGGCCGATTGGACGCGTACGCGGCGGCCGAGCGGGTGCTCGGTCAGCCCTGAGACCGCCATCCCTGAGTCTCAACTACAGGCTGAGGCTGCTTGGGCGTGGCGGCGTCGTGCGTCCATGAGAGCCGGCTGAGGGTGAGATAGAAAGTAGTCACCCGTGCACGACTCCGCCGTTGTCGTGCCACCGACCCGTTGGGGGAGGACCGCACAGATGAAGTGGGTCAAGCGCATGCTGCTGGTCCTGGTCGTCGGGTTCGTGATGTTCTACCTGGTGAATCAGCCCCAGGGTGCGGCCGATGCCGTCCGGGGTGCCGCCGCTGCCGTGGGAACCGCGGTCAGCTCCCTCATCACGTTCTTCAACGCACTCGCCGGCTGAGCCCGTGTCCGGACCGCTGACCTGGCTCGATCCTGGTGTCGAGCGGTATCTGCTGGTCGAGGACGGCGAGCTGATGCGTGACCAGGTCACCCGTCACTGGGCCGCCAGCGTCTGGCCGGGCATCCGGTTCGGGGTCGGGCTGTGGATCCTCGCCGGCGCCTTCGTGTTCACGTCCTGGTTCTTCTGGGTCGTCCTGCTGGTTTCCCTGGCGCTGGTCGCGAACGCCGGATGGGCCCTCGCCGGGCAGTTCCGCGATCGCTTCGTGGTCACCAACCAGAAGGTGTACCGGGTGCACGGGAACCTCAGCCAGCTCCGAGCGAGCATGCCGTTGACCAGGATCCTCGACATCACGGTGGACCGGCCGGTGCTCGGACGCGTGCTCGGCTACGGTCACTTCGTGTTCGAGTCGGCCGCGCAGGACCAGGGGCTGCGAGAGATCAAGTGGGTCTCCGAGATCGATGAGCGGGAGCGGTTGATCCAGCGCGTCATCCACGAGGCCGGACTCGGTACGGGACCCACCACGATCGCCGGAGCGGAGGACGACGGGACGTGACGAGTGAACGCCAGCCGCTCCCGTTCGACCCGATCCAGGAAGCCGCCCGGCTGTGGGACCAGCGCTGGGACGAGACACCTCGGATGCGCGCCGTCACCTCGCTGATGCGGGTGCACCAGCTGGTGCTGACCGAGCTCGACGAGCTGCTCCGACCGCTCGGGCTGACCTTCGCCCGGTACGAGGTGCTGGTGCTGCTCTCGTTCTCCCGCCGCGGGGCACTGCCGCTGGGCAAGATCGGTGAGCGGCTTCAGGTGCACGCGACCTCGGTGACCCCACTGGTCAAACGTCTGGAGAGCGCCGGGCTGATCCAGCGCACCCCGCACCCCGAGGACGGCCGGGCCGTCCTGGCCTCGATCACGCCGCGGGGTCAGCAGGTGCTGCAGCAGGCGACCGAGGCGATCGTGAGTGCGCGGTTCGCCCTCTCGGCGATGTCCGACGACCAGTGTGACGAGCTGACCACCCTGCTCACACCGCCGCGGTCCGCCGCGGGCGACTTCTGAGAGCCGACTCGGTGCGGGTGCTGGCCGTTGCCGACGCCGACTCCTACCTGAAGTGGAGCGCCGCGACCCTCGATCGACTGCCGGCGGAGTGGAGCCGCCGCCAGGTGCTGCTCACCTCACCCATCGCTCCGTCGCCCGGACAGTCGCGTGCCGCCACCGGAGCCCCCATCTCCCGACTCTCGCTCCTCGCTCTGATCCGTGGATTGCGGCGCGATCCGCCGGACGTGCTGCTGCTCGCCTGCACCGGCCCGACCGTCGCGGTGCTGACCGGTCTGGCGGTGGTCCGCGGACCACGGCGGCCCGTTCTGGTCACCGGTCTGCCGGGCATCAGCATCCCGGCGTCTGCTCGGGCCGTCGAGCACCGCCGTGACTGCGACGTGTTGGTGGTGCACAGCCGTCGGGAGCGCGAGGAGTTCGTCCGGTTGGCGGCCATCACCGCCCCCGGTCTGGCCGTCGCCCTCGCCGGGCTACCGTTTCTGACCCGCGATCCGGCCCGTCGTCTCGATCCTCCCGGGAGGACCGACGTGGTGTTCGCCGCCCAGGCCAAGGTGCCGCCCAGCCGCGCCGACCGCGAGGCGATCCTGCTGGGCCTGGCCGCGGTCCGCCCGCCGGGTTCCGCCGTGGTCAAGGTCCGCGCACTGGCCGGCGAGCAGCAGACTCACCACGAGGAGCATCCGTACGCCGACCTCTGGGCCGCCCTGAGCGAGACCGGTCGTGGTCCCCAGGACGGTGTGCGGTTCGCCGCGGGTTCGATGCGGACAGCCCTGGAGCGGGCCCGCAGCCTGGTCACCCTCTCCTCGACTGCGGCCCTGGAGGCGATCGACACCGGCGTACCGATAGTGGTGCTGAGCGACTTCGGGGTCGACGCGTCGCTGATCAACACGGTGTTCGAAGACTCCGGTTGCCTGGGCGATCTGGCCGACGTGCGCGCCGGGCGCGCCTTCCGCCCCGATCCGGCCTGGCTGGCCGACAACTACTTCCACCCCGTGGCCGAGGACGACCTGGTCGAGCGGGTGAGCGAGCTGGTCCGGCAACGCGCGGCGGGGACGCTGCCGCACCGGGGCGGTCGGCACCGGTGGTGGCGGCGCTGCCGCGAGACGGCGCGACTGCTGCTGCCCACCGGGGCTGCGCGCTGGCTGCGGGGGATCCGGCCAGAGGTCTGAGTCAGCCGCTGACCCCGGACGAGCGACCCGCGAGGACCAGATCACACACCTCCCGGACTGCGCCCCGACCGCCGGATCGGGTGAGCACCAGGCGGGCCGCGCGCAGCACCTCGGGATGGGCGTCGGCCACGGCGATCGGCCAGCCGACCGCTGCCATCACGGGCAGGTCGTTGATGTCGTTGCCCACGTACGCCACCTGACGAGCTTCCAGTCCACGCCGATCCAGCCAGGCGGCGAGAGCACGCACCTTGTCGTCGACACCCTGCAGGACGTCCACCTCGAGCTTGGCTGCCCGCGCCCCCACGACGGGATTGCGCTCCTTGGAGACGATGACGAACGGAACTCCCGCGTCGCGCAGCAGCGCGACCCCCAGTCCGTCACCCCGCGACACCCGTACGGCCTCGATCGCCTTCTCGTCGACCAGCACCCGATCGTCGGTGTGCACCCCGTCGAAGTCCGTGGCCACGGCCGCCACGTCGAGCAGGGCGGGGCGGGGATCGACCAACGGAGCCAGGGCGGAGGCGAGGGCCAGGTCGGCCTCCGTGTCGATCTCCAGAGCCGTCAGCTCCGGCACCGCGACGACCGCCGTCCGGTCGAAGAAGCGATGACCCACCGCGGCGAACCGGTCGGCTCGGAACGCGTAGAAGCCCCCCGTCTCCCGGTACTCCGGAGCCCGGTCCTGGCGGCGCTGACGCCGACTCGCGTCGTGGTTGACCCCCACGACCCGGTCGCCGTCCGGACGCCACAGGAACGCGTGGTTGACGACGGCCGAGAACACCGAGTCGGCCTCGTCGGCGAGCACCAGGCCGACGGCCGCGTCGAGGTCGGCGGCGGCGATGAACGGGCTGGTGCACTGCAGGAAGACGACGACGTCGACCGGTCGGTCATCGGCTTCGAGGACTCCGACGGCGTGCAGCAGCGCCGACTCCGAGGTCGCCAGATCGCCGGCCAACGCGGCCGGACGATCGACCACGGTTGCTCCTGCTGCTGCCGCCTCGCCCGCGATCGCGGCGTCATCGGTGGAGACGCACACCTGCGTGATCGAGGAGGCCTCGCGCGCGGCGCGGACCGCCCGGACGATCAGCGACATCCCACCGACCCGGCGCAGGTTCTTGCCGGGGACGCCCTTGGACCCACCCCGGGCGGGGATGACGGCGACCACGCGGGGGAGATCAGCAGCGGAGGGAGCCACGCGCGGGACCGTACGGGTGGGGGATGAAGCGGCGATGAACGCCAGATGACCGCCTCCGGTGAAGCTGCGGACCTGATCTATCAGCTCAGCCTGCCTGGTCCCCTACGGTGGGGGTCGTGGGCGTTCGCAGGACTCTCGATGAGCTGGTCGCCATGGCGTCGCTGCCTCCGGTTGTCACCAGTCACGCGCTCGGCGAGCAGGGTTTCGACAACCAGCTCCTCGTCGGTGTGCTCACGGTGAGGCCTACCGACGCATCCACTCGATCCAGCCGTACAACCAGCGCTTGGGGAAGTTAGTAGGACATCCTAGTATTCGCGTGGAGGTTCCCGATGACGCAGAATCCTGGTTCTCCCGCCCACGGCGGTCGGGCCCGCTGGCAGGCCGCGTACGACGCGGCCGAAGCTGCCGGGCGGATCCGTGACGATGACTTCACCACACTCTCGGGGGTCGAGGTCGACCCGGTCTACGGGCCCGCGGAAGACGACGCCGATCCACGGATGAAGCGGATCGGCTGGCCGGGCGAGTTCCCGTACACCCGCGGGTTGTATCCGACGGGCTACCGCGGACGGGAGTGGACGATCCGCCAGTTCGCCGGTTTCGGCAACGCGGCCCAGACCAACGAGCGGTACCGGATGATCCTGGACGCCGGGGGCGGCGGGCTCAGCGTGGCCTTCGACATGCCGACGCTGATGGGTCACGACTCGGACGACGACCTCAGCCTCGGCGAGGTCGGCCACTGTGGGGTGGCGATCGACTCGGCGGCCGACATGGAGGCACTGTTCGCCGACATCGACCTGGGTGCGGTCACCACCTCGATGACGATCTCCGGGCCGGCGGTGCCGATCTTCTGCATGTACCTGGTGGCCGCCGAGCGGCAGGGCGTGGCCATCGGGGATCTGAACGGCACCCTGCAGACCGACATCTACAAGGAGTACATCGCCCAGAAGGAGTGGCTGTTCGGTCCCGAGCCGCACCTGCGGCTGATCGGCGACCTGATGGAGTTCTGCCTGGCCGAGGTGCCGGCGTACAAGCCGCTCAGCGTCTCCGGCTACCACATCCGCGAGGCCGGTTCCACGGCCGCGCAGGAGCTCGCCTTCACCCTGGCCGACGGCTTCGGCTACGTGGAGCTGGGGCTGTCGCGGGGGTTGGCCGTGGACGACTTCGCCCCGGGCCTGAGCTTCTTCTTCGATGCCCACATCGACTTCTTCGAGGAGATCGCCAAGTTCCGGGCGGCCCGTCGGATCTGGGCGCGGTGGCTGCGGGATCGGTTCGGGGCCACGACAGCCAAGGCCCAGTGGCTGCGTTTCCACACGCAGACCGCCGGTGTGTCTCTGACGGCGCAGCAGCCCTACAACAACGTGGTCCGGACCGCCGTCGAGGCGATGGCGGCCGTGCTCGGCGGCACGAACTCCCTGCACACCAACGCGCTGGACGAGACGCTGGCCCTGCCCACCGAGTCGTCGGCGGAGATCGCGCTGCGCACCCAGCAGGTACTGGCCGTGGAGACCGGAGTGACCAACGTCGCCGACCCCCTCGGGGGATCCTGGTACGTCGAGGCGTTGACCGACGAGCTCGAGGCGGCAGCCGAGCGCATCTTCACCCAGATCATCGAGCTCGGTGGTGGGGAGGACACGAGCCATCCGATCGGCCCGGTGACCTCCGGTCTGCTCCGCGGGATCGAGGACGGCTGGTTCACGTCGCTGATCGCTGACGCGGCCTTCACCTACCAGACGGCCCTGGAGAAGGGGGACAAGCAGGTCGTGGGGGTGAACACCCACACCAGCACGGTGTCGGGTGAGCTGGAGATCCTGCGAGTGAGTCACGAGGTGGAGCGCGAGCAGCGCACTGTGCTGGCGGCCCGTCGTGCGGCCCGCGACGACGTCCTGGTCCGCCGGACGCTGGCCGATCTGCGGGCGGCGGCCCAGTCGTCGACGGGCAACCTGGTGCCGCCGATGTTGGCCGCAGCCCGGGCCGAGTCCACCCTGGGCGAGATCTGCGACGTGCTTCGCGACGAGTGGGGCAGCTACACCGAAACGGCGAGGTTCTGAGAATCGTCACTCGCTGTTCACTGCGCGCGGAGGAATCGTTCTTCCCTCCTCGCTCTCGACGGAAAAGCGTGTCGCTCGCTCGTCAGTACAGATCGATTCGGCGCTCCGTTCACGGCCGCTCGCGACGGGCTCCTCGATTCGCTCGTCGAACTAACTCGCGCGGGGTTCCCTCAGAGGCCAGCCGTGCGCGGAGAGCCGCTCGCGCACCCGGTTCACGTCCGCATCGCGGGGCAGCTCGTCGGTCACGCGGGTGATCACCGTACCGATGTCGATGTTGTCCACCGGCAGCTCACCCGACTCGATCAGCTCTCGGGTGACCGCGCGGACCTCGTCGTTGCTGAGCCGACGGGCCAGCACCGCGAGCAGGGGGATGTAGTCGCTCTCGGGCACCCCCTCGGGGTACCCGGCGCGCAGCCAGCTCACGATGGAGCCGAGAAATTCGGGTAGCGGCATTCGTCAGATTCTAGTGCTCGGGCTCAGCTGAAGAGCTGCTTGCCGAAGATGATCACGACGATGCCGAACAGCACGGCCAGGATGCACACGCCGAAGCAGACGACGGCTCCGGCCTTGCCGGCCGAACCGGCCACGGTCCCGTCGGTGCTCGCGTTCGTCGCCCCGGCGGGGGCGGGGACCCGGCCCCGCTCGAGCGAACGCATCCCGATGGAGAACAACGCGGGGATCCCGGCGCCGAGCAACAGCCCGACGGCGAGCACCTGCCAGAGGGCGCCGAAGGCCTTGGTCAGAATCTCCATTGGTCAGTTCCTCTCGTTCGGGCTACCGGCGGCGACGGGCTCGGGGGACGGATGCGTCTCCGTGACGGCCAGACCGCCCTCCCACTCGGCGTTGACGTTGTCGGGGTTGATCGTCGTCCGGCGGGAGCGGAAGTACATCCCAGCGGCAGCGGCGACCAGGATGGCGAACACCACCGCGACACCGAGTGAGCCGCCGATGCCGTGGGCCAGGAACCAGCAGAAGGCGCCCACCAGCCCGGCGCCGGGCAGGGTCAACACCCAGGCGATGACCATCCGGCCGGCGACGCTCCAGCGGACCTCGGCACCTTTCTTGCCCACCCCGGAGCCCAGGATCGAACCCGTGGCGACCTGGGTGGTGGACAGGGCCATGCCGAGGTGGCTGGAGGAGAGGATGATCGCGGCGGAGGCCGTCTCGGCCGCCATGCCCTGCGGGGAGTGGATCTCCACCAGACCCTTGCCGAGCGTCCGGATCACGCGCCAGCCGCCGATCCAGGTGCCGGCGGCGATCGCCACGGCACAGCTCACCTTCACCCAGAAGGGGATCGAGTCGGTGCTGGTCCAGCTGCCGTACGCGATCAGGGACAAGGTGATGACGCCCATGGTCTTCTGCGCGTCGTTGGTGCCGTGGGCCAGAGAGACCAGCGAGGCCGAGCCGATCTGACCCCACCGGAATCCGGAGTCGCGTCGACTCTCGGGGATCTTGGTCACCAGCTTGTAGATGATCCAGGTGCCGACCCCGGCCACCACCCCCGCGACCAGGGGGGCGAACAGGGCGGGCAGCAGGATCGAGCTGACCACGCCGTCCCACTTGACCCCGCCGAATCCGAGCGCGGCGATGGCCGAACCGATCAGTCCGCCGAACAGGGCGTGCGACGACGAGGACGGCAGACCCAGCAGCCAGGTGGTGAGGTTCCACAGGATGCCGCCGACCAGGCCGGCGAACACGATCGTGAGGATGGG
>DATDAP010000463.1:0-4896 GCA_036525335.1 Microlunatus sp.
GCCTCACCAAGGTGCCGGCGAGCACCGCCACGACCGTCACCCTGACCGAACCCGCCATCGCCACCCTTCTCGCGGTGCTGATCGTCGGCGAACGCCTCGAGATCCTGGGCTGGGCCGGACTCGCAGTCATCGCGGTGGTGCGCGTCATTCTCGCCGTCGCGCCGACGAACGCCGACGAGCACCCACCCGTGCCAACTGCGGCGCCAGACAATGTGAACGCTGCCCGAGAGCCGTCCCTCCAGCGAAGCTGAATCGGTTCGGATCAGCCGGCGAGCGCTCCTTCGATCGTCTGTAGCCGACCCTCATTCGGTCGACGGGCTGGTGTGTCCCGGTCAGGTTCTTGGCTGTTGGGTTGAGCAGGAGGGGATTGTCAATGCGATCCTGGCATCTATGACCTCTGTCACTGAATTGTCGGTCGCGGACTTGGCAAGTGCAGCCGCAGTCTTGGCCCGCGGTTTCCAGAACGACCCGATGTTGTCGCACGTTATGCCGGACGCCGAGGATCGTCGGCGGCAGCTGCCTCGGTTCCTTGGCGCGGTGCAGCGCTACTGCGTTCGCTACGGTCGGGTCGACACAACGAGCGATCTTGCCGGTGTGGCGTGCTGGCTGAGCCCTGGAGCCACCGATATCACCTATCCCCGGATGCTGAGGACGCGCCTGCTGCTGGATGTCCTAGGGCTGGGCTTGAGCGCTCTGGGCAGGCTGTCGAAGTTGATGACGGCTAGCGACGTCCTTCACCACCGGGCAGTCCCTGATGATCATTGGTACCTGTGGCTGCTGGCCACCGAGCCAGGCAGAGTCGGTCAGGGCGTCGGCGGAGCGTTGATGGCACCAGTGCTGGCGTTGGCCGACGCTCACGGGCACCCGGTCTATCTCGAAACTCACCTCGAGGCGAATGTCGGCTTCTACGGACGCCACCGTTTCGAAGTCGTCGAGGATGAGGTCGTCGAAGGACTACGCGTGTGGGGGCTTCGGCGGATGCCTGCAATGTGATGATTGCTCGGTGTGACCTCACTCACTGCGGTCGCCTAGCACCTCTGGATCCATACCGGCGACAGTCTGGTGATCACGTGGCAAATGCGGACCGGCTTGCCGGGGGACTTGTCGATCTTGATCGGCCGAAGCAGGAGTTGGTCCATCATCTGTCGCGACCGGAGCCGCCAGCGGGCACGTTCGTGCTGACCTGTCACCAGGATTCCGCCGAGAGACAGATCGGGACCTCACGGGTCACCGCACACTCAATGACGTGATGGCTCTCTCAGCTCCTCGAGTCGGTTGCATCCAGACGTCTGATCACTCGCTCGGGACTAGGCCACTGAAGGTCCCAACTCGGCAGAACGTACTGAAGGATCGGTGCACTGCAGTGATGCCATGGGTGGCCTGGACCGCGTCGGATCAGTTGCGTCATCATCACGGTGTGACCAGCCAGGCGTCGACCGGTGACGAGCATCCGAATGCCACCGCCTACCGTCGGGCAGCGGCCGCATTCCGCGCAAGAGATCTCGCCGCCATCGCCGATCTCGTCGACACAGACGTGGTCTGGCACGTGCCGGGCCAACAGCCGCTGGCGGGCGACTATCGCGGTCGCGCAGAGCTGTTGCGGTTCCTCAGCGGGTCTCCGGACTCGGATTCGTGCTCACCGAAGAGGACGTGTTCGGCAACGACCAGCACGTCTGCGCGCTGAGCCAGATGGGTGCACGACGCCCCGGCCTTGAGGTGACCACGCGCGTCGTGAGCATCTTCCGCTTCCGCGACCAGCGCCAGCTCGAACGATGGTTCTACCCGGACGACATGACTGCTTGGAACGCGATCTTCACCGGTGAGTCGCCGCCGCCATCGGGTACCTGATCGCCCACCATCCGCCAGCTGACGCAGAGTCTGGGGCGAAGCGTCGTAACGGGCGGACAGTTGCTCAATCGTCATTGTCGACCCTCGTGCGGGACGCACGCAGAGGGACCGTCCTACGAGCAGACGATGTTCATCGGCGGGCCGATCACCACCGAAGCGGCGTCGAGTGGCCCTGAGTGTTGGTCCGATCCCGAGCTCCTCAAGAACCGATCGCCGGCGGTGGTCGACGCGGTCCACGACCGGCTCATGGCCGGGTTCGGCTCTCGCCACGACGGGGTCGGGTTCGCAGTACCCGGTGCATTCATGATCGTCACCACCAACCGCTGATCACCATCGTGAGTCGATTCAGCCTCAGTGCAGGTCGAGCGGCAGGTAGACGTCCAGCCCAACGATCACCGCGACGCCATCCCTGTGACCACTTGTGCTCGCGGGCGCTGACAATTGACCCGTTGGCGACAGCCGGGGCGCTGAAGACACGACGAACCATGTCGGGGTGCCGCCGGTCGGTGTCGCGTGGTTCACTCGGTACCCGTGGAGCCCCTCGACTGGGTACGTGAGCAGGGCATGGTGCTGCAGTCGGCGCGCGGCCCCATCCCCAACCTGGCCGAGTACGTCGCCGGGGAACCCATCCGCGGCAGCTGGTGGGGACATCCGGCCGGCCGCGACATCTTCGAAGTCCTCACCCGCCTGATGGAGTCGCCCGACGTCGTCGCCACACGGCTCATCAACGGCAAGATCACACTCGTGCATCGCCGACTGTGGCCAGCGCTTGTCCGGGTCGCGGAGAGATTCCCCGCGGAACGCTTGACTGCTCTTGATGAGGAGCACAGCGCTTCAGGCGCCGCCCACCGCACGGTCGAGATACCATTCCCCGACTGGGTCCCGGATGAAGAAATGACCGCTGCCAGGCTCCTTACCGTCGACGCGGCACTAGCAAAGCTGCCACCATGCCTCCGCTGAGGACGCATTAGGTGAATCCGGTTGGAGCCCCAATGCCATGAGGTCCCCTTTCGCCTCTCCGCAGCGCGCAGCAAGCGGACGGGCCGTGCCGGAAGCCGTCGGCTACCGAAGCGAACTTCGGCCCGATCACCGACGCCAGCGGGCTGCCGTCCTGACCTTCGATAGCCGACCGTCCTACGGGAATCAGGGCGCGAGGAAATCGCTGGTGTGTTAGACAACGGCGTTCAACGCCCTGACGGCAACCGAACGAACGGCTCGTCCTAGTTGGAGTTGCTGTGGGCTTCTTTGTGGTCGTCGGTGTCGGAGTCTGCTGGGGCCTCGTACACCAGATGGCCAGCGACGTGAGTCAGCACGGCATCGACGAGTCGTTGACCGTTCTTGTAGAGCGTTGGCCCGACTGGGATGACTTGCCCGTCCTGGGCGAACACGATGAGATCGCCGTCGTCGTCACGCATGACCCCTACAACATCGGGCCAGGCGATCTGCTGAAGGCGGCCCTGGTAGGTGTGAGCGAGACCGGTTGCGGTGAGAGCGACCCGGGAGGCGCGGGCCTCTTTCGCCAGGGCGAGAGCCAGCAGTGGCGGCCGAAAGGCCTGGCCGGCTGGGAGGGGACTGTTGGTCGTCGGTTCCGGCTCGATCAGGTCAAGTCCCAGCGTCGGCAGATCCCCTTCAATGGCCTCGTCCACGATGTAGATCAGGTCAGTGGCGATGCGGTTCAGGTGCTCAGCGACCTGGCCACGGTTGAAACCGTCGAGCAGATCGGGGTGGATCCGCGGGGACGGTAGCCCGATCAGGTCTGCGGTGGCTGTGTCGACCAAGTCGCCGATCTCGGCGTCACGGCCCTGCATGGACTCCCGGACAATGGCTCGGGCGTGTTCGAGCTCCGCCTCGGTCGGGCCATCGGCCAGCAAGGTCGTGATGGTCTGGACCATCGCTCGGATGCCGTCCCGCACGCGTTCGGGTTGAGGATCGGTCCGGATCGTCACGTCGAACCCCTCGCGAATCGGGATCGCGTCGATGTCGACGTCATAGATGAGCCCGCGCTGGTGGCGAAGGACCTCAGTCAGCCGGTCCTCGACCACCGTCAGGGCCAGTCGGGTCGCCGCGGGATCGGCGGGCATCACCACGTTCACCTCGCAGCAGGGAGCCTCCACGGTGATCGCAGAGGGCCGACCCACATGCCGGGTCAGGACTGCTGGATGGTCAGGACGTACACCGTTGACCAGCGGCAACCGCAGACCGTCAGGCCACGACCCCTCGACCACCAACAAGGCGTTCGAGGCGACAAACCAGCGGGCCGCCGCATCTTTGACGGCGTCAGCGCGAACCCTTGACGGGCTTGGTCCAGGTCCGTCGAGGATCCCGAGATCGCGGAAGCCGTAGCGGAACACGGCCGCGGGTGAGGTTGCCGAGTCATCGCCCTCGAGTTCGGCCTCCAGGATCTGGGCCTCGTGGGCGAGCCGATCGAGTGGTGGGTCGGCCAGTCCCCGGCACACACCCGTCAAGAACGAGCCGACCAGGTGTGGTGAACCGGCGGCGGTGAACTGAGTGGTGCTGACCCTGACGGTGGCGTCGATCTCGATGGGGGTCCTACGCACACCGGTCATGGCGGCGTGCTCGAGAGCGTGCAAGGTGCCTAGCGTCGGCAGCGTCTCGTCGCGGGCACCTACACCGAAGATCAGTGTGGCCTCTGCTCGACCGGAGTCGTCGGGGAAATGCAGCACGCGGACACCGTCCAGCTCGCTCTCGCGGACCTCGACGTTTGTCTGTCGTGCCGACCAGGTTGCTGCTTCCTTGCTCACGGCGGAGAATCCTGCCAGCCAGATCCTGTGGGCTCGGCATTCTTTACCCGTTCGCAACCTTCGAGCCGCCATACGATGCCGCAACCGTGCACCCTCGTGCGGTGCATGCAGTAGCCGACCCTCGTGCGGAGCACGCAGTAGCCGCCCCGCTAACGAGCGCGCCCCGGCGACCGTCGAATTGACCGATGAACAGCGCTTGAGACGCCCTCTACGGGGTCCAGTCATCAGTGCCGGACACGGGGTCTGTGAGACCTGGTTTCGGGATCCAGCCGCGTCGGCTGCCAGG
>DATDAP010000464.1:0-3531 GCA_036525335.1 Microlunatus sp.
CTATCGACGTCTGGCTGCGGATGCAGGCCCCTGGGTGTGGTTCCGGCCACACTTTGTTAGGGCTGCCTAACTGATTTCGTCCGGAAGGCGATCTACAACAGGATGGCCAGCAGGATCACGATCAGCAGGATGGCTCCGACCACCACACCACCGGTGACCAGCGCCAGCTTGCTGGCATCGCGAGGCGGGGCGAGCTCGCCGGGCTGCCCGCCGGCGCTGGCTACGATCGCGGGATCGGCGTACGTCTGCAGCGGCGGCAGGCCCTGCACGACCGGCACCAGCTCCCCCATCCGCTGGGCGCCGAAGAGGGTGTCGAGCCGCGCCTGGAAGTCGTCGGCGTCGATCGCGCCGTCGGTGAAGGCGGAATTGAGCTGTGTGCTCAGCTGGTTGCGCAGCTGATCCGGCACCGGGGCGTCGGGACTGCTCCGGTACGGCGAGGAGATCGGCAGCTCGCTCATCGGGCCAGGGTACTCGCCACCCTGGGCATCACCTCCGTGCCGAGCAGCTCGATGCTGCGCAGCATCGTCTCCGGCGCCATGATCGCGTTGGTCATCTGCACCGTGAACCGGGACAGACCGCCGAGCGCCGGCGAGAGAGCGGCCATCTTGTCGGCGACGGTCTGCGGCCCACCGATGAAGTAGGGGCCGTGCTCGCCGAGCGACGCGTCGTAGGAACGCCGGGTCGGGGGCGGAAAGCCACGCTCGCGGCCCATGGACGTGAAGGCCTGCTCGTACCCGGGCCAGAAGGTGTCAGCCGCTTCGCGATCGGTCTCCCCCACGAACCCGAAGCAGTGCACGCCCACGATGAGGGACTCGGGCGGGTGCCCGGCCTGGGCGCCCGCGCTGCGGTAGAGATCGATCAACGGGAGGAACCGGCGGGGGTCGCCCCCGATGATGGCGACCATCAACGGCATGCCGAGCAGGCCGGCCCGGACGAACGAGGCCGGTGTGCCGCCGACGCCCAGCCACATCGGGAGCCGCGCCTGGACGGGGCGGGGAAAGACACCCTGGCCGGACAGGGCGGCGCGGTGGCGCCCCGACCAGTGCGGGTACGCCTCGTCGCGCAGCAGGAGCATCAGCTCGAGCTTCTCCTCGAAGAGGGAGTCGTAGTCCGCGAGATCCAGTCCGAAGAGCGGAAACGCCTCGGTGAAGGAACCGCGGCCGAGGACCAGCTCGGCGCGGCCGCCGGAGATCAGATCCAGGGTGGCGAAGCTCTCGAAGACGCGGACCGGATCGGCGGCGCTCAGGACGGTCACCGCACTGCGCAGCCGGATCCGCTCGGTGAGGGCGGCAGCGGCGGCCAGGATCACGACGGGTGCGGAGTCGAGGTAGTTCGACCGGTGGTGCTCGCCGACACCGAACGTGTCGACCCCCGCCCGGTCGGCGGCCACGACCTCGGCCAGGAACTGACTCATCCGCTGGGTGGCGGAGTAGGCCTCGCCGGTGCGGGGATCGGTGACCTCCGAGACGAAGCTGTCGATGCCGATCTCCATGGGACCCTCTCGTTGCTGCTGGAAGCACACACCGACGTTGCTGCTGCAAGCGCACCCGACGACGGTGTGCTGCAAGCGCACCCGACGACGCGCCGTCGCTCGAACTCCTATCATCTCCTGCAGGACACAAGCATCTCGTGCAGGACCGGGAGGGGGTCGACGTGGGCCGGGCCACCGTCAAGGATGTCGCCGCGCGGGCCGGGGTCTCCCCCAAGACCGTCTCCAACGTGATGAACGCGACGTTCCCGGTCGCACCCGCCACCCGGGAGCGGGTCGAGCGGGCGATGACGGAGCTGGACTACGTCCCCAACTTCTCCGCCCGGGGGCTGCGCAACGGCCGTACCGGGATGATCGCCCTCGCGCTGCCGGAGCTCAACACCGCCTACTCGGCCGAGATGGCCCACCACTTCGTCAACGAAGCGCGGGCCAAGGGCTGGGCCATCCAGATCGAGGAGACCAGGGGCGGGTCGCAGCCGGAGCACGAGCTGCTGCTCAAGGGCCGGGCCCACCTGGTGGACGGCCTGATCCTCAATCCGGTCTCGTTGGAGACCTCCGCCATCCAACCGGGAGTGTCGCTACCGCCGGTGGTGGTGATCGGAGAGGTGGACCAGCCGATCGCCGATCACGTCTGGATCGACAACGTGGCCGCCACAGCGGCGGTGGTGGCGCATCTCGCGGCGACGGGCCGACGGCGGATCGCTGCGATCGGCGTGATGGAGAGTGAGAGCGCCCGGCTCCGCACCCAGGGTTACCGGGAGGGTCTGGCCGCGGCCGGTCTGCCGAACGATCCGGACCTCGAGGTCGTCACGGCCGGGTGGGGACCGAGTGGCGCCGACCTCACCGTCAGCGCCCTGCTGCAACGGGCGCCGCACGTGGACGCCCTGTGCTGCTTCACCGACGCGCTGGCGATGGGTGCCCTGCACGCACTGTCCGGCACCGGTCGCCGGGTGCCTGACGACATTGCCGTCGCCGGCTACGACGACGTGTGGGAGTCCGCCTACTTCGTCCCGGCCCTGACCACCATCGGGTTCGACAAGGCCGAGCTGGCGCGCACCGCGATCGATCTGCTGGCGGCGCGGATCGCCGATCCGAGTAGACCGCCGGAGACGGTCACCCTTCCGTACACCCTTGTCGTCCGCGACAGCACCTGACCGCGCCTCAATCCGTGCGTGTCCTTGCCTACCAGGGTTACATCGTTGTAGCCTCGTCGCCTCGCGTACATCGATGTAACCCCAGGAGTGCCCCGTGCCCACTGCTCGCCTCGTCCTCGATTCCGCGTTCGCCCTCGCGCCCGTCCCCCGCCGCCTCTTCGGATCGTTCGTGGAGCACATGGGGCGTTGCGTGTACACCGGCATCTACGAACCCGACCACGCCACCGCCGACGAGAACGGTCTGCGTCAGGACGTGCTCGAGCTGACCCGCGAGATCGGCCCCACTCTCGTGCGCTATCCCGGGGGCAACTTCGTGTCGAACTACCGGTGGGAGGACGGGGTCGGGCCCCGCGACCAGCGGCCCACCCGTCTCGACCTGGCCTGGCACTCGATCGAGACCAACCAGTTCGGACTGCACGACTTCATGTCCTGGGCCGACAAGGTCGGCACCGAGCCGATGATGGCGGTCAACCTCGGCACCCGCGGCCTGCAGGAAGCCTGCGACCTGCTCGAGTACACCAACCACGCCGGCGGCACCTACTGGTCGGACCGGCGGATCGCCAACGGGGCCACCGACCCGTTCGGGGTGAAGCTGTGGTGCCTGGGCAACGAGATGGACGGACCGTGGCAGGTCGGTCACAAGACCGCCGACGAGTACGGACGCCTCGCCAACGAGACCGGCAAGGCGATGCGGCTGATCGACGGCGACATCGAGCTGGTGGCCTGCGGGTCCTCGAACTCGTCGATGCCGACCTTCGGCGCGTGGGAATCCACCGTGCTCGAGCACTGCTACGACACCGTCGACTACATCTCGCTGCACGCCTACTACGAGGAGCGCGACGACGACGCCCTGTCGTTCCTGGCCAGCGCGGTGAACATGGACCGCTT
>DATDAP010000465.1:0-3047 GCA_036525335.1 Microlunatus sp.
TTCATCCTGCGCCGTGGCCTGAGCCAGCGGCAGACGACAAGTGCGAGGGGGTCGACCCGACATGGGGCGCGGCCGTGCGAAGGCAAAGCAGACCAAGGTGGCCCGGGAGCTGAAGTACCGCTCCGTCGACACCGACTTCACATCCTTGGAGCGTGAGCTGCGAGGTCCCGACACCGGGCACGAGATCCCGCCGGGCTACGAGGATCTGGCGGAGCGCCACAGCGACGATGATGACGGCGACGACGGGTACGGCGACCTGCGCAAGTCAGGGTGATTCCCGCCGCGCGACCCGCCGGGGCATAGCCTTGATGGTATGAGCCAGAACCCTTACTCCGCTCCCGACTCCGAGGGTCGCCAGCCCTCCGACTCGCAGGAGCCGGAGGAATTCGTCCCGACCTCAGACGCCGCGTCCAGCGAGACGTCCACGTCGAGCGGCTCGTCCTTGGACGCGCCCGCCGACCAGCCACAGGGTCACTACGCGCCACCGAGCGCGTCCGAGACCGCAACCTCCTACGGGTCGGCCTCTCAGGGCTCGGCGAGCTCGTACGGTTCGGCGTCCGATCCCGGTGCCCAGCAGCCGTACGGGCAGCAGCCAGGGCAGGAGCAGCCGTACGGACACCAGCCACCCGGCTACGGACAGCAGCCGCCGTACGGTCAGGCTCCGGGCTATGGCCAGCAGCCGCCCCCCGCCTACCCACCCACGGCGCAGAGCGGCCAGACCGCTCCCGACCCCTACGGGCAGCAGCAGCCCTACGGTCAGGCGCCCTACGGTCAGGCGCCCTACGGTCAACAGCCGAACCAGGGCTATCCCCAGCAGGGGTACGGGCAGCAGCCGCCGCCCTACCAGCAGCCCCCGCAGAGTGGGCAGTCGGCGTCCGATCCGTACGCCCAGCCGCCGGGTGCCTACCCCCAGCAGGGCTACGACCAGGGCTACGGGCAGCCCCAGCAGCCCGGCTATCCGCCGGCCCCCGGCTACCCGCCCGGCTATCCCCAGCAGTACCAGGGCCAGCAGGCTCCGATGTCGCCCAGTGACGAGCGGCTGTGGGCGACCCTCACCCACATCTCCATCCCGTTCTTCGGTCTGATCGGCCCGCTGATCGCCTACCTGGTGTTCAAGGACCGCAGCCCGTGGCTCAAGGAGTCGGTGACCGAGGCGCTCAACTTCTCGATCCTCTACACGATCGCCCAGGTGGTGAGCTCGATCCTCACGGTCGTGGTGATCGGCGCGATCCTGCTGCCGCTCATCGGCATCGCCGCGTTGATCCTCTGCATCATGGCCGCCATCGCCTCCAACAAGGGCGAGCAGTACAAGTACCCCGTGAACTGGAGAATTGTTAAGTGAGTTTGCGGCTCTGTTGAGGCGCAGCAACGGTGCTCGCCCGCGCTCTTGGGTCGCTCGTTCGTCGCGATCCGTGGACCGGACGGTGAAGCGTCGTCCGATCCACGGATCGTTCCTGCACTTCACGACCGCGCGGGCTTGCGCTCCCTTGGCGCCTGCAAAGCAGTTGTGGTGACGCGGGATGCTTGATCACGTGACGTGGGAATCCGATGTGCTCGATGGATTCGAGTCCCTGGACATCCCGTTGCCCGACGCGGCGCGGGCGCCGGGGGAGTCGGCGGAGATCGAGGTGGTGGCCACCCTCGTCCGGCGGGCCGGCGGTGAGCGGTCCAGGCACGCCGTGCTCTACCTGCACGGGTGGAACGACTACTACTTCCAGACCCACGTGGCCGACGTGCTCTCGGCGGCCGGATTCGCGTTCTACGCCATCGACCTGCGCCGGTACGGCCGGAGCCTGCGCTTGGGTCAGCTGCGAGGGTTCATCGCGGACCTCAGCGAGTACGACCAGGAGCTGAGTGCGGCCGCCGACCTGATCGCCGCGGACCACGACGAGCTGACCCTGATGGGTCACTCCACCGGTGGTCTGACCGCGACGCTGTGGGCCGCCGAACATCCCGAGCGGGTGGCCGGGGTGATCCTCAACTCGCCCTGGCTCGACCTGCAGGGCTCGGCCATGGTCCGCGCGCTCGGCGGGCCGGTGATCGACGCGATCGGCGGGAACCGGCCCACGGCGGTCATCCCGCTGCCGGACTCCGGCTTCTACGCACGCACCATCCACGCCAGCCAGGAAGGGGAGTGGGACTACGACACCGAGCTGAAGACGAGCCCTTCCCCGGCCATCCGGGTGGGCTGGCTGCGGGCCGTGCTGCAGGGCCATCAGAAGGTCGCCGCCGGTCTGGGGCTGCCGATGCCGGTGCTGGTGATGACGTCCGCTCGCACCGACTTCGCCCGCAGGTGGCACGAGGGACACCGCACGGCCGACACCGTGCTCGACGTCGAACAGATCGCCCGCCGGGCCACGAAGCTGGGTCGACACGTGACGATCGTGAAGTTCGACGGGGGTCTGCACGATCTGTTCCTCTCCCGACCGGCGGTCCGCGAGGCGGTTTTCGCTGAGCTGGTGCGCTGGTCCGGGGCATACCTGACGCGCGCTGGTCCGCTGCTTTCGGATGCGCCTTTGATCCCGTCGGGGGCCACTGATTGAATGACACCGTGACTGAGATGCCGCACGTGGTCGTCATCGGTGGTGGGTTCGGGGGTCTGTCGGCGACGGAGACCCTCGCGAAAGAGGGTTTCCGGGTGACGCTGATCGATCGGCACCCGTACAACACCTTCCAGCCCCTCCTCTATCAGGTGGCGACGGGAGGTCTGAACGCCGGCGACGTGACCTACTCGCTGCGCTACTTCAGCGCGCGCTATCGCAACGTCAGCTTCCGTCGGACGACCGCCGTCGGTCTCGATCACGACAAACGTGAAGTGCTGTGCGACGACGGTGTCAACATCGGGTACGACTACCTGATCATCGCCAACGGCATCACCACCAACCACTTCGGCATCCCCGGAGCCTCGGAGTACAGCGTCTCGATGTACACCCGGGCCGAGGCGCTCCGGGTGCGCGACATGATCTTCGGCGGGATCGAGACCATCGCCGGCATGTCCGAGGAGCACACCGGCGGGTTCACCATCGTGGTGGTCGGCGGCGGCGCCA
>DATDAP010000466.1:0-8316 GCA_036525335.1 Microlunatus sp.
GGATGTCCTGCGGGCGATCCGCCTGAGCACCGGGGGCATCACTGACGTCAGTCGCTGACCGGTCCGACATGGTTCACCTCTCGTGCCACCCGAAGCGGGCCACTCATTAGGTATACAGCGTAAAGTCCCAGTATCCCAGCGGGCCGAGCGCCCCAACCGCAGACCAGCACCAGGAGATGGCGACCATGAGGGCAGTGACGTGGCAGGGCAAGCGCAAGGTCTCGGTGGAGGACGTACCTGATCCTCGGATCGAGCAGCCGACCGACGCCATCGTGCGAATCACCTCCACCAACATCTGCGGATCGGATCTGCACCTGTACGAGACCCTGGGCGCCTTCATGAACGCTGGTGACATTCTCGGGCACGAGCCGATGGGAGTCGTGGAGGAGGTCGGCTCCGAGGTGTCGCGGCTGACGGTCGGCGATCGGGTGGTGATGCCGTTCCAGATCTCCTGCGGCCACTGCTTCATGTGCGACCAGTCCCTCTTCACCCAGTGCGAGACGACGCAGGTGCGTGAGCAGGGCAGCGGCGCGGCCCTGTTCGGCTTCTCCGAGCTGTACGGCTCGGTGCCGGGTGGGCAGGCGGAGTACCTCCGGGTCCCGCTGGCCGACACCACGCACATCACGGTGCCGGACGGCCCGCCGGACGAGCGCTTCGTCTACCTGTCCGACGTGCTGCCGACCGCCTGGCAGTCGGTGGAGTACGCCGCCGTGCCGGACGGCGGGACGCTGGTCGTGCTCGGTCTCGGGCCGATCGGCGAGATGGCGACTCGGATCGCCTCCCTGCGCCCGGGTGTGGCCCGGGTGATCGCGGTCGATCTGGTGCCCGAGCGGCTGGCTCGGGCCCGCGCTCGCGGCATCGAGGTGGTCGACCTGTCCGAACATCCCGACGACCTGCCCGACGTGGTGCGCGAGCTGACGTCGGGGCGGGGTCCGGACTCGGTGATCGACGCGGTCGGCATGGAGGCGCACGGATCGCCGGCGGCGTCGCTGATGCAGAAGGTCGCCGGTCTCCTCCCAGACGCGATCGCCGCTCCGCTGATGACCACCGCGGGGGTCGACCGACTGTCCGCCGTCTACGCCGCCATCGACATGGTGCGCCGCGGCGGGACCATCTCGTTGATCGGCGTCTACGGCGGCATGGCCGATCCGATGCCGCTGATGACCCTGTTCGACAAGCAGATCCAGCTGAGGATGGGCCAGGCCAACGTGCTGCGTTGGGTCGATCACATCATGCCGCTGCTCACCGACGACGACCCGCTCGGCGTGGACGACTTCGCCACACACCGGCTGCCGCTCGAGGACGCCCCGCGGGCGTACGACATCTTCCAGCGCAAGGCCGAGGGGGCGATCAAGATCGTTCTCAAACCCGGGATGACCGGCTGAGCCTGGCCGTTGCGCGGAAACCGGTGGCGCGCGGTCGCGGGTCCGGCCGATGATCATGGGCATGACCACGATGGCGGACGTCTGGCCCCCGTACCGGCTGCGGCTGCGCGCCGGTGACCTGGAGCTGACCGTGATCGGCGACGACGACGTCCCGGGTCTGGTCGAGCTGGCGTTGTCCGGCATCCACGCTCCCGACGCGATGCCGTTCGCCACCCCGTGGACTCTCGCCGCTCCGGAGAAGCTTCCGGCCGAGATGGTTCGCTACTTCTCCTCGGTACGGGCGACGTTCGGTCCGGACTCCTTCGATCTGCAGTTCGCGGTCCGCGTCGGTGGCGGCCTGGTCGGCACCCAGGGGCTGCACGGGCGCGACTACCCCGTCACCCGGACGCTGGAGACCGGGTCCTGGCTGGGCCTGCGTCATCAGGGGCGCGGGATCGGCACCCGGATGCGGAAGGCGGTCTGCGCGTACGCGTTCGATCAGCTGGGGGCCGCAGAGGTCACCTCCGCCGCGTTCGTCGACAACCCGGCCTCACTGGCGGTCAGCCGCAAGGTCGGCTACCGCCCCAATGGCGTCGTCCGGCTCAAGCGACGCGATGGCGAGATGGCCCTGAACCAGAAGCTGGTGCTCACGCCCGCCGATCTGGTCCGGGGCGAGCCGCTCGAGGTCGTGGGGGCCGCGGATCTGCGTGCCTTTCTCGGTCTGGAAGACCACTGGTCCGGCGCCCCGTCGTCAGCTGCCGGCCGGAGATCAGGCCGAGGTACCGGCGACGATCAGACCCACCCCGGCTCCCGCGAGGCCGTCTGTCAGCCCAGGTGGGTGGGGGCGAACATGGCCAGCTGCGTCGGCAGCACCACCACATTCGGACCGTCGGCGGCCCAGGCCCAACCGAGCGCCTCGGCCAGGGTCTCCGGCGTCGCGACCTCGACCGGCACGCCGAAGGCGCCGGCCAGGGCCGCGAAGTCAGGACGGGTCAGCTCGGTGGCAGTGGCGGCGCCGAACGCGTCGGTCATGTACTCACGCAGGATCCCGTAGCCCCCGTCGTCGACGATCAACCAGGTGACCGGAAGGTGATGCTGCCGCGCCACCGCGAGCTCCGCGATGCCGTACATCGCGCCGCCGTCGCCGTTCACCGCCAGCACCCGCCGACCCAGGCCGTGCGCCCCACCGAGGGCAGCGCCGTAGGCCCAGCCGATCCCGCCGGCACCCTGGGCGGAGTGGAAGGCGCCGTCGCGGGCGTCCCAGCACGACCAGGCCCAGTAGCCGGCGATGGTCATGTCCCAGTAGGTGACCGCGTCGTCGGGCACGGCCTCCCGGATGGCGTCGAGCACGCCGCGCTCGTGGGACAGGTCCTGGCCGTCGAGGCGCTCGCGGACGGTGGCCAGGACCGTCCGGACGGTCGCCTCGGCGCGGCCGTCGGGTCGCCTCCGGGTGACCCGCTCGGCCAGCCCGGCCAGGGCCGGCTTGGCGTCGGCCGGGAGGCCGAGGGCGGGGACGTTGGACTCCAGCACGCGCGGCTCGGCGTCGATCTGGATCACCCGGCCGCGCGGAACGAGGGTGAAGTAGTTGCTGGTCACCTCGCCGAGGGAGGAGCCGATCACCAGCATCACGTCGGCGTCGGCCAGCAGCTCGGTGACGGCGACATCCTCCACCCAGGACTGCACCGAGAGCGGGTGCAGCCATGGGAACGCGCCCTTACCGCCGGGGGAGCACACCACCGGCGCCCGTACGGCCTCGGCCAGGGTCAGCAGCTCCGGCTCGGCGCGACCTCGCCGGACACCACCGCCGGCCAGGATCACCGGCCGCTCGGCGGTGTCCAGCCACTGTGCGGCCAGGTCGAGCAGCTCGGCTCGAGCCGGCAGCGGGGCCGGAGCGCCGGACACGTCCCGCACCGGTGGGGTCAGCACCGGTTCCAGCAGCGTGTCCTGGGTGATCTCCACCCAGACCGGCCCGTGGGGCGCCGTCAGGGCCGTCCGCCAGGCCTGCTCCAGGGCCGGGGCGATCCCGCTCGCGCGCTCGACCACGACGGTCGACTTGGCCACGTTCTCCGCGCTGCGCCGTTGGTCGTCCAGCTGGTGCAGGAAACCCTTGCGTCGCCCACCCAGACCGGCGCGCGGGATCTGGCTGCTGATCACCACCAGCGGCACCGCCGTCGCGTACGCCTCCTGCAGCCCGGCCAGCGCGGTCAGCGCTCCGGGACCGGTGGAGACGAACAGCACACCCGGCCGTCCGGTGGCCCGGGCGTAGCCGTCGGCGGCGAAGGCGGCGTTGTTCTCGGTCCGCGACGCCACCAGGGTCAGCGACCCGCGACGCAGGGCGTCGAACAGGCCGAGGGCGTGCTGGCCGGGCAGGCCGAAGATCGTGTCGGCTCCGAGAGCGGTGAGCGTCTCCACGACCAGGTCGCCGCCGTTGCGCGCCTCAGTCACGCCGACCCCTGCTTGTTGGCCGCCAGCACCGACAGCAGCTCGTACGCCACGTGCGACGCCGCGATGCCGGTGATCTCGGCGTGGTCGTACGGAGGGGAGACCTCGACGATGTCGGCACCCACGACGTTCAGCCCGGTCAGACCACGCAGCGTGTTGAGCAGCTCGCGGCTGGTCAGCCCGCCGGCCTCGGGGGTACCGGTGCCGGGAGCGTGGGCGGGGTCCAGCACGTCGATGTCGATGGAGACGTAGACCGGCCCGTCCGCCAGCCGCCGGCGCATCCGCTCCACGGCACCAGCCACGCCGTCGACCTCGTAGTCGTCGGAGCGGATGATCGAGAAGCCGAGCCGGGCGTCGTCCTCGAGGTCGGTCTTGGCGTACAGCGGGCCTCGGATTCCCATGTGCAGGCAGCGCTCCAGGTCGAGCAGACCCTCCTCGCTGGCCCGTCGGAACGGCGTGCCGTGGGTGTAGGGCGCACCGAAGTAGGTGTCCCAGGTGTCCAGGTGGGCGTCGAAGTGCAGGACGGCGACCGGACCATGATCGCGAGCCAGCGACCGCAGGATCGGCAGGGCGATGGTGTGGTCGCCGCCGAGGGTCAGCAGCGTGGCACCGTCGGCCCGGACGTCGGTCGCGGCCGCCTCGATCTCGGCGATGGCGGTGTCCAGGTCGAACGGGTTCACCCCCACGTCACCGGCGTCGGCGACCTGGTGGGCGCCGAACGGGAACACG
The DNA here is from genome assembly GCA_036525335.1 of Microlunatus sp. Lineage (GTDB taxonomy): Bacteria > Actinomycetota > Actinomycetes > Propionibacteriales > Propionibacteriaceae > Microlunatus. The sequence goes on from DATDAP010000466.1 coordinate 4,536, forward strand.
TCCTGGGCTGCGTTGTAGGGCCGCAGCAGCTTCGAGGACGCCCGGATGTGACCCGGGCCGAACCGGGCTCCCGGCCGGTAGCTGACCCCGGTGTCGAACGGTATCCCGAGGATGGCGACGTCGGCCCGGGAGACCTCGTCGATCCGCGGCAGCCGCGCGAACGTGGCCGGGCCGGCGTAGCGGGGGACCCGGGTGGCGTCGACCGGGCCGATCGGTGTGCTGTGGCTCATGGTGATGATGCTCCTGCGGTGCTGGGGCTCGGGCGGATTGGTTCGGGCGGACTGTCTCAGGCGGGGGTCTTGGAGTCGGCCGGTCGCTGGGCGTCGGCGGCGCTGTAGTGCCGCTCGGCGGAGATACGGGCCTCCCACTCGTCGCGCACCGCCTGAGGGGTGGGCTTGCTGGCCAGGCTGCCGACGACCCAGGCGATCAGGCTGCCGGCCAGGCCGGCGAAGATCGGAGAGTTCGCGTAGATGTCACCGACGATGATCATGGTTCCGACGGTCAGCACGGTTCCGGTCACGATGCTGGCCAGCGCGCCGGCGATGGTAGCCCGCTTCCAGAGCATGCCGCCGATGATGGCGACCAGCAGACCGCCGACCAGGATGTCGTAGGCGATGGTCAGGGCGGCTACCACGTCGCCCAGCACGCAGGCGATGGCGATGGTGATCACGCCGAAGACCAGGATGTACCAGCGGCTGCTCCTGACCTCGTCGGCCTCGTGCTGCGCCTCGCTCTCGCCCGACGGGTCCGACCCCTTGCCGAGCTTGCGCTTGATCACCGAGACGATGTCTTCCTTGGCCACGGTCGCGGTGGCGATCAGGGCGCCACTGGAGGTGGACATGATCGCGGCCAGGGCGGCGGCGATCACCAGTCCGGACAACCCGGCCGGCAGCGCGTACTGCACGATCGCGGGGTAGGCGTCGTCCCGGTCCGTCAGGTCGGGCAGCAGCGCCTTGGCGCACATGCCGATCACGGCGCCGGCGATGGCGTAGAGGAGGCAGTAGAAACCGGCCACGCCGCCTGCCCACTTGGCCACGGCGTCACTGCGAGCGGTGAAGACGCGCTGCCAGATGTCCTGGCCGATCACCAGGCCGAAGAAGTAGATGACGAAGTAGGTTCCGATGGTGCCGCCGCCGATGGTGGTCAGCGAGAACGACTCGGCGGGCAAGGTGGCCTGCAGGCCGGCGTAGCCGCCCGCCTTGATCAGCACCACCGGCAGCAGGATGACGAAGATGCCGATGGTCTTGATGATGAACTGGACGAAGTCGGTGAGGGTGATCGACCACATGCCGCCGAGGACGGAGTAGCAGACCACCACCGCGCCGCCCAGGATGATCGCCGGGACCTTCCCCATGTCGAACAGCACACCGAAGATCGTGCCGTACGCGATCGTCGAGGTGACCGCGAGCATCAGCGTGTACGCCCACATCACGATGCCGGAGACGAGGCTCGCGCCGGGGCCGTAGCGCAGCTCCAGCATCTGGCTCACCGTGTAGACCCGCAGCCTGTTGATCTTGGACGCGAAGCCGAAGCTGAGCAGCAGGATGCCGCAGCCGATGGCGAAGACCAGCCACATGCCGGAGATGCCGTACTCGTAGCCGAGCCCGACCCCGCCGATGGTGCTGGCGCCACCGAGGACGACCGCGGCCATCGTGCCGGAGTAGAGGAGCGGGCCGAGCCGGCGCCCCGCGACCAGGAAGTCAGACTCGGTTTTGGCGCGGGTCTTGGCGTAGAAGCCGATGCCGATCATGCCGGCGATGTAGAGCGCGATGACGACGAGGTCCATGGCGGTCCTTCGGTTGGTGCGGACGGATGTGACCATCGTGGCGACCCTGGCGTTGGTAGGTCAATTGTGATAATCACAGAGAAGTGGCGCCCGACTGTGGGTTGACACAAGAATGATCAAGCGAAAGGGCGGCCGTGTCCGACTCCAGTCCGTTGACGGTCGAACGGCTGCTGCAGTCGCCGGTCCTGCAGATGGCGGTGCTGGCCGGAGCCTCCGGTCTCGGGCGACGGGTGGCCTGGGCCCACGTCAGCGAGCTGGAGGATCCGACGCCCTGGCTGACCGGCGCCGAGCTGATCATGACCACCGGACTCGGCTTCCCGAGGACCGCCGGCCAGCAGCGGGACTATCTGCGCCGGCTGGATGACGGTGGGGTGGCCGCCCTCGCCGTCACCACCCACCTGCACATGCCTGCGATCACCAGGACCGCGCTGGCAGAGGCCGACAAGCGCGGGTTCCCGATCCTGGAGGTGCCGCTGTCGGTGCCGTTCATCGCCATCGCCCAGGAGGTCGCGGCCGGGGTGCAGGCCGACAGCATCCAGCGACTGAATGCTCAGCTGCAGGTGTTCGGCGCGGTCCGCTGGCTGACCTCCGGCGAGCTCGACGACGGGCAGGTGTTCGGCCGGCTGGGTCGGCTTTCCGGGCTGCGCCTGTACGTGTGCTCGGTGACGGGCAAACCGCTCCTGCCGGGCGTCCCGCCACCACCACCGGAGCTGGAGCGGCTGCTGCCGGCCGGGGTGGACGTGCCGCCGACGGTCCCGGGCGGCTTCGTGCTGGCGATCCCGCTGGCTGATGGTCCGGCGGGGTTCCTGCTGGCGATGGAGATGGACGGCGTCGCCAACGCGGGGCTCGCCGTGGTGCAGCACATCGCCACGGTGGTGGCGCTTCGCCTCACGATGCGCCGCTACGGCGAGGAGATCATCCGCCGCGAGGGAGCCGAGACGTTCGCGGACCTGCTACAAGGTGATCATTCGACGGAGACGATGACCCGGCGGCTGGGTCGCGCGGGTTTCCGCCTCGACTCGCGGCTGCAGCTCCTGGTGATCACGGGCGCAGCCGGCGCCGTCGGCGACGGGCGGCTGGCCGAGGCGTTGCTGGAGGCCGGGCTGCCGCACCTGCTGCTCAACTCCGGCGACGCGACCTACCTGCTGATGCGCTCCGGACCACAGGCCCGCGCGCTGCTGGCGACGATGCCGGAGCTGCGCGCCGGGGCCAGTCGCCCATTCACCGTGGGCACCCGGCTCGGTCTGCCCCGACGGGAGGCGCTGTGGGCGAGTGCGCGCGCCGACGATGCCGGTCTGTCCTTCGTCCGCTACGGCAGCGACACCATCGGCCGCTGGACGGTGGAGGACGCGGCCTCGTTGCGGGCGCTGGTGGCCTCGGTGCTGGGTGCCGCCCAGGCGTACGACCGCGACCACGACAGCGACCTGGTCCGCACCGTGCAGACCTGGCTGGAGCGGGAACGCCAGAACGGGCCGACCGCCGAGGTGCTGCACATCCACGCCAACACGCTCGCGTACCGGCTCCGGAGGTTCGAGGAGATCAGTCAGCGGAACCTGCGCTCCACCGCCGATCTGGCCGAGCTCTGGCTGGCCCTGCGGGCTCTCGGCCACCTCGAGGTGGAGCGCCCATCCTGACGGACGTCTGGGCCCGCCGCGTATCACCACGGCCACGAAGCGCTCCTTGCCCAGCGTGGCGACCTTCGGCACCACCGCGTACGCCCGGGTGCTCCGGCACCGGGCGCTGTTGCCCATGCTGGTCAGTCACGGCATCGCCACGGTGGCCCAGCAGGTGGTCGTGCTGGCCGCCGGAGCGTTCGTCCTGAGCCGCACCGACTCACCGGTCTGGACCTCGATCACCGTCGCCCTCGGCTACGCCCCGTACCTGCTGTCCGGCCATGCCGGCGCGCTCGCCGACCGTCACTCGCGGGCGACCGTGCTGCGCTGGTCCGTGCTCGTCCGCGCCGTGCTGACCGGCATCCTCGTCGCGGCGATGATG
>DATDAP010000467.1:0-16503 GCA_036525335.1 Microlunatus sp.
CTCGGCCGAGCGGCCCCGCAGGTGACTCCACAGCAGCTCGGCCCAAGCATCCTCGCGGGCCGCGTCCAGGATCGCCAGGATCGGCCAGACGGCCCGGGCGGGGTGCCACGGGTCGGTGTCGGGATCCACGTCGGTGACCGGTGCCAGCGTGGCGGCCACCAGGCGCCGTACGGAGGGGAAGTCGACCCCGGCGCACACCCCGAGTCGGTCCGACAGCTGCTGCGCCAGCCACCGCTCGACCCCGCGGGTGGGCACGGCGACGACCTCGGTCGCGAACGGGTCGGGCAGCGGATCGGCCAACAGCTCGGCCAGTCCGGCCACCAACCGGTCGGACCGCTCGGCGCGGTGCAGGTGGAGACTCATGGTGGGCAGAGCCTAGACACCACCTCGGACACTCGCGGGTGCACCAGCCCCACCACGGGGATCGCTGCCAGAATGCCGGCATGCTGCGGCTCGACACCCACTACCTGTGGGATTCCTGGATCGCCGACGACGGGCAGAACTATCACCTGTACGTCCTGCAGGCTCCGCGCTCCATCGGTGGTCCCGAGCACCGCCACGTGAACGCGACCGTCGGCCACGCGGTGTCGGCGGACCTGGTCGACTGGGACTATCGCGGCACCTGTCTGGGTCCGGCGGAGGCCGGCTTCGACGACCTGGCGATCTGGACCGGCTCGGTGACCCGCGAGGGTGACCGCTGGCGGATGTTCTACACAGCGGTGAACACCGGTGGGCTGCAGGTGTTCGACCAGCGCATCGGGTCGGTCGTCTCCACCGACCTGCACCACTGGGAGCGGATCCACGACAGCCCGCTGGTGCCGCCGGATCCGCACTGGTACAAGACGCTGGGTCTGAACCCACCTCCCTTCGCGACTGAGGTCGCGCTCGCCGGGCGGAGCGAGACCTGGCGCGATCCGCTGGCGATCGAGGATCCCGACGGCGACGGCTGGCACCTGCTCGTCACCGCCCGCTCCGCCGCGGCCGACCGGAACGACGACGGGGTGGTGGCGCACGCGTCCGGATCGGATCTCGACCACCTGACGCTCGGTGCTCCGCTGTGCGAGCCCGGCGCGGGCTTCGGGCAGCTCGAGGTGCTGCAGAGCAAGCAGCTCGACGGCCGCTGGGTCCTCGTCTTCACCTGCCACCCGCAGGTGATGACCCCGGAACGGATCGCCCGCTCGGGTCATTACTGCACCTGGTCGGTGCCCTCGCCGGGTCCCCTCGGGCCCTGGGACATCGACCGGGCCCGCCCGTTCACCGCCGAACCCGAGCTGTTCGCCGCCCCCCTGTTCGAGCAGCGCGACGGCAGCTGGGCGCTGGTCGGCATCCGCAACACCGAGCCGCGGGGGATCGACTCCTTCTTCATCGCCGATCCGATTCCGGTGACTCTCGACGACGAGGGCTACCTCGTGGCGCGGTGACACTGACGAACTGCCGACAGAGGGTGCAGCTGGGCGGAAAGGGTGCACCAGACCGATACGCCCTGAGCGAACCGCGCTTCCCGGGTCGCCCCATCGGGCCTACCCTCGGCCCATGGGAGAGCTGGTGGCATTCCCGCGGCGGCCGAAGTCCGAGCCTGACCGCCCAGCGCGCGAGCCGTTGTGGCCGCGCGAGCCCCTGTGGCGCGAGCTCGTCGGCCAGGTCCTCCGCCTGAGGCGCCTCGACCGCGGTGAGACCCAACGAGCCGTTGCGGACCGGGCCGGCATCTCGGTGCAGTACCTGTCCGAGATCGAGCGCGGGCGCAAGGAACCGTCCTCGGAGATGTTGGCCGCGGTCGGTGGTGCCCTGGACCTACCGCTGCTCGATCTCACCCGGGCGGTGGGTCGGCGACTGTCGACGACGGCGGGACGACCGACCGGACCGGTCGCCCTCGCCGCCTGATCGGCCCAGGCCGGCAAGGCCCGCTCAGGCTGCCAGCTCCTTGCGGCTGGTGATCACCGCGTCGACGATCCCGTAGCCCACCGCGTCCTCGGCGGTGAAGATCTTGTCCCGATCGGTGTCGGCCCGCAGCCGCTCGGTGGACTGACCGGTATGACGGGACAGCACCTCCTCCATCTGAGCGCGGATCCGCATGATCTCCCGGGCGTGCAGCACCAGGTCCGGTAGCGTGCCACGTCCCTCCGCCGACGGTTGGTGCAGCAGCACCCGACCGTGCGGCAGGATCGCCCGCCGCCCCGGTGAGCCGGCGGACAGCAGCACCGCGGCCGCCGACGCCGCCTGCCCGACGCAGGTTGTCGCGACAGGGGCGTGGATGAACTGCAGGGTGTCGTAGATCGCCAGCATCGCGGTCATCGAACCACCCGGGGAGTTGATGTAGAGGTTGATCTCCCGGTCGGCGTCCTCGGACTCCAGATGGAGCAGCTGGGCCACGATCACGTTGGCCACGCCGTCATCGAGCTCGGTGCCCAGGTAGACGATCCGGTCCGACAGAAGCCGGCTGTAGATGTCCAGCGCCCGCTCACCGGTCGGCCGCTTCTCGACCACGTTCGGGATCGTGTAGCCACTCATCTCGCCGCCCCCGCCCGACCACCGGCGCTGCCGAGGACGGTGGCCAGGCCAACGGTCTGCCGACCGCCCGGCCGGATGTCGTCCAGCGTGGTCACCACGTGGTCGACCAGCCCGTACGCCTGAGCCTCGGTCGCCGTGAACCAACGGTCCCGCAGCGAGTCGCGTTCGATCCGGTCCAGCGGCTGCCCGGTGTTCTCGGCGATCAGACCCAGCACGACGTCGCGGGTGTGCTCGAGGTTCTGAGCCTGGATCTCGATGTCGACGGCGGTGCCGCCGATCCCCGCGGAGCCCTGGTGCAGCAGCACTCGGGCGTGGGGGAGGGCATACCGCTTGCCGGGGGTGCCGGCCGACAGCAGGAACTGGCCCATGCTGGCGGCCAGTCCCATGGCCAGGGTGCTGACCTCGTTGGGGATCAGCCGCATCGTGTCCATGATCGCGAGGCCGGCCGAGACCGAACCGCCGGGAGAGTTGATGTAGAGGCTGATGTCGGACCGGGGGTCCTCGGCGGACAGCAGCAGCAGCTGGGCGCAGATGCGGTTGGCGATGGGATCGTCGACCTCTTGGCCGAGGACGACGATGCGTTGATGGAGGAGGCGGCTGAGGAGCTGTTCGTCGAACAGCCCGCCGGGACCAGGTGATTCGCTCATGATCAACACGGTGCCCGCGAGCGAGCCTCTGCAACAGACGCTGCTGCTTCAGGCGGATCTGCTGTCAGCTGATGATCTCGACCACGCGAGCAGGGCGAATCTGTGAGATCTGCGTCACATCGGGCCGGGACGTGCGACCCTACGAGGCGGGTGTTCGACGAGGAGCGCCCGAAGTGGGAGAGATCGTGACACTGACAATCGGATGGATCCTGACGGGTCTGGTCATCATCGTCGCCGGACTGCTGTCCGGCCGCAGCCGTCGGGCGCTGACGGTGGGACTGGGAGCCACCGCCTTCGGCATGGCTGGCCTGGGCGCCGTCGGCAACGCCGTTCTCGTGGCCACAGGCTCCGACTTCACGGCGTACGCGGACGCGTCGTACAGCGCCACGGTGCGTGACACGCTCGGTGCCGCCGGTTCCGCGCAGGTCTCGGTCCTCGTCGCCCTGCTGATCGCGTACCAGGCCGTGGCGGGTCTGGTGATCCTGTTCGGTGGTCGTTGGGTCGAGGTCGGTCTGGCCGCCACCATCGGCCTGCAGGTCGGTCTGCTCGCCTTCGGCTGGTGGTACTTCCTGGTCAGTCCGCTCGTCACCCTCGGCCTCGGCCTGCTCTGGCGGGCCTGGCGTCACCAAGCGAGCCGACCGCTGTACGTGCCGGACATCCTCGAGGCGCGCGAGCACGATCGGCGGTCCTGAGCCGACCGCGTGGGCGGGTGATCTAGGAGGCGTCGACCGCAGGGACGATCCTGATGTCACGATCGGCACCATCGCCGAGCGCCACCAGGGCCTCCTGGTAGGCAGCGCTGTGGTACGCCGCCACCGCCGCCTCCACACTCGGGAACCTGACCAGCGCGCTGCGGGTCTTCAGCCCGCCTTCGAACACCGCCGCGGGAACGCCGCGAGCCAGGAACTCGCCGCCGGCCGCGAGGATGGCCGGTCCGGACAGAGCGACATAGGCGGCCAGCTTGTCGGCGTCGCGGATGGCGGTGAAGGTGTTGATCCAGTACGCGGTCACGGGTGTCTCCTCGGCAGAAGGGCACGAGCGTAACGCGTCGCCGAGCGGCCACCGGCTCGGCTCAGGCGACGAGCACCGGATCCGGACGCGGCACGGCCGCGAAGTTGCCGGGCCGGAACCAGGCCGGGATCTGCCGACGGATCCGCTCCGGTCCGGTGATCGACACGTTCTCGGCCCGGAGGGCGTCGATCCAGGTGCGGTCGCCCCGCCAGATCTCCACCAGACAGCGCAGCGGTCCGGCAACGGTGGCCGCCACCTCGTGCCCGGGATCGGCATCGCAGACGTCCACCTCCTCGGGGCTCAACACGATCCACCACCGACCCTGCCGAGCGGACAGATCGGTGAAGTCGAACCGCACCACCGTCGTACCGGGAGGCACCAAGGACCGGTCCACGTTGCGGTGCAGGTCCCACATCAGCAGCTTCGGGTCGAGGTCGACATCGCCGAGCACCCCGGTCCAGCGCATCCCCCAGGCCCCGAGCAGCTCGATCGCCGGCCGCAGCTCCTCGCCGGCCCGGGTCGGCGAGTAGACCACCTCGCGGCCGTCCCGTCGGCGCTCGACCACGCCGCTGGCCACCAGCTGGTTGAGGCGCTTCGACAGCAGGGTCGGCGACATCCGTGGCAGCCCTCGGCGAAGATCGTTGAAGTGCCGGCTGCCGGCCAGCAGCTCCCTGATCACCAACAGGGTCCAGCGTTCGTCGAGCAGCTCCATCGCCTTGGCTACCGGGCAGAACTGGTGGTACGGGGATCCCATGATCACGACCGTACGGGTCGGGCACCCGGACAAGCCAGGTACAGATCTCGTACTAGTTCGACCCCCTGACCCGGCCCTACCGTCGAGGAACCGGCGCAACCGCTGCGCCGAGCTCGAGGGGAGAATCCATGACCCAGACCCTGATCGACGACACCACACTCAAGGCCCGGCATCGGGCGATGTGGGCGCTCGGTGACTATCCGGCGGTGGCCAGCGAGGTGATCGCCGAGCTCGGGCCCACGCTGGTCGCGGCAGTCGCCGTCGAGTCCGGCGAGCGGCTGCTCGATGTCGCTGCCGGCTCCGGCAACGTCGCTCTGCCGGCCGCGCGGGTCGGCGCCCGCGTCACAGCCTCCGACCTGACCCCGGAGCTGCTGGAGACGGGGCGGCGGGAGTCCGTGGCCGAGGGCCTGGAGATCGCCTGGGAAACGGGTGACGCCGAGGCCCTCCCGTACGGCGACGACGCCTTCGACGTGACGACCTCCTGCGTCGGCGTGATGTTCGCGCCGCACCATCAGCCCGCCGCCGACGAGCTCGTCCGCGTCACCCGGGCGGGCGGCCGGATCGGCCTGATCGCGTGGACGCCGGCCGGCTTCATCGGACAGATGTTCGCCACCATGAAGCCGTACGCGCCGCCGCCCCCGCCCGGCGCCTCGCCGGCCCCGCTGTGGGGCGACGAGAGTCACGTCCGGCAGCTGCTGGGGGAGCGCGTGCGGGACGTCCTGGTCACCAAGCGGTTGCTCCGGGTCACCCACTTCCCCACAGCAGAAGCGTTCCGGGACTACTTCAAGATCAACTACGGGCCGACGATCGCGGTCTACCGCTCACTGGCCGATCAACCCGACCGGCAGGCGGCGCTCGATCACGACCTGGCCGAGCTGGGCCGCCGGTTCGGGAGCGCCCGGGACGGCGTGATGATCATGGACTGGGAGTACCTGCTGCTCACCGCCGTCGTGGCCTGATCACCGCGAGATCAGACCCCGAGCAACCGACCACAGGCGGCGGCGTCCGGGGCGAGCCAGTCCGCGCGGGCCGCGGCGAGCTCGCCCTCGATGCCGTACCCCCACAGGGCTCCGACCGCACGGACGTCGACCGTGTGCGCACCGTCGATGTCGTGGCGCCGGTCGCCGACCATGATCGTCGTTGCCGGTTCGGCGGCCAGCTCGGTCAGGACGGCGGCGATCGTCTGGGCCTTGGTCAGGTGGGTCTCGTCGGTGCCGCCGATCACCGTGAAGAAGCGAGCGAGACCGTGCGCGGCGAGGATGGCCCGTGCGGTCGTCGTCCGCTTCGCGCTCGCCGTGGCCAGGGCGACCCCGGCCGTCTGCAGCCGGGTCAGCAGGGCCTGCACGCCGACGTACGGTGCCGCCTGCCGCAGCCCTTCGGCCAGATAGAAGTCGTGGTACGCCCGGGTGGCCACGTCCAGACGGCCCGGCGTCACGCCGGCCAGGATGAGGAAGTCGCGCAAGGGCGGTCCGAGGTGCTCGCGCAGCTCCGACTCCGCCGGCACCACGACACCACCGGCCCGTAGGGCGTGCTGGAAGCCGGCCAGGATCCCGGCCGCCGAGTCCAAGAGAGTCCCGTCGATGTCGAAGACGACCGTCGCGACACCGGTGGGCGCGGGAACCATCAAGCGGCCAGACTCTCCAGCCGCTCCTGCACCTGCTTGGCACTGGGGTTGGTCAGGGCCGATCCGTCGGTGAAGATTAGGGTGGGAACGGTCTGGTTGCCGTTGTTCAGGGAGGCGACCAGGTCGGCGGCGGCCGGCCGGCGCTCGATGTCCACCTCGTCGAACTCGACACCCGCGCGGCCGAGCTGGGACTTGAGTCGGAAACAGTAGCCACACCACGTGGTCGTGTACATCGTCACCTGAGCCATACACCGTGGAACCGCACCGAGTGCCGCACGATTCCCGACCGGTGCGGGACGTGACGAGGGCCACAGGCTTCCGCCGTCGCCGCCTGTTTCCCGGCCGTCACCCGGTTGTCACACGTCGGTGCCACTCTCAGGTATGACCCGGCTCGCGGACCTGATGGTGCCCACCTTGGGCGAGTCGCGGTACGACTCCCCGTTGGCCGACTTCATCGCCGACCGCCGGACCAACGAGCACTACGTGTCCGAGGACGATCGGGTGATCCTGCACGACACCGTGCGGCAGCTCAGTGATCTCGGGTTACCGCCCGACGAGGTGCCGAGCTTCGAGCCGGGCGGACCACGCCGCCGGCTGTTCTTCGCACCCGGGGTGACGAAGGTGGGGATCGTCACCTGCGGGGGCCTGTGCCCAGGTCTGAACGACGTCATCCGGGGTCTGGTGATGGAGTTCGCCGAGCACTACGGGATCGCGGAGGTGACCGGCTTCCGGTCGGGGTACGCGGGGTTGGTCGAGGGCGGACCCGAACCGATCCGACTGACACCGGAGGTCGTGCACGGCATCAACCGGCAGGGCGGGACGATGCTCGGCACCTCTCGCGGTGCCCAGGACCCCGACGCCATGGTGGATCGGCTGGTCGCGCTGGGCATCGACCTGCTGTTCGTGGTCGGCGGCGACGGCTCGATGCGCGGCGCGGCCAAGATCTCCGACGCTGTTCTCCGCCGCGGCGAGACGATCGGGGTGATCGGCATCCCGAAGACGATCGACAACGACATCCCGTTCATCGGCCAGAGCTTCGGCTTCGTCACCTCCTTCACCGAGGCGGCCAAGTCGATCAACGCGGCGATGGTCGAGGCCCACTCCGCCGTCGGCGGCGTCGGACTGGTGAAGCTGATGGGCCGGCACGCCGGGTTCATCGCCAGCTATGCGGCGCTGGCGAACCACGTGGCCGACTTCGTGCTGATCCCGGAGGTGCCGTTCCGGCTCGAGGGTCCCGGCGGCTTCTTGTCCTGCCTGGAGCAGCGCGTCAAGGACCGCGGCAGCGCCGTCGTGGTGGTGGCCGAGGGCGCGGGCCAGGAGATCCTGGAGGCCGTCGGGACCACCGACGCCTCCGGCAACGTGCGACTGGCCGACATCGGCACCTACCTGCGCGACGCGACCGTCCGGCACTTCGCGGCGGCGGGGGTGCCGCTCACCTGCAAGTACATCGATCCGAGCTACATGATCCGGTCGGTTCCGGCCTGCCCGCACGACGCCGTCTACTGCGTCCGGCTCGCCCAGGCCGCCGCCCACGCCGGGATGGCCGGTCGGACCGCGATGGTGGTGGGACGACGGCACAACCGCTTCATCCACGTGCCGATCGCGCTGCTCACCTCCGAGCGCAACCAGGTCGACCCGCACGGCGATCTGTGGCTCAGCGTGCTGGAGTCGACCGCCCAGCCGATCTCGATGCTCTGAGCCATCAGGATCGGGGTCTCACTCGGACTCGCTCGAGCCGGCCGACCGCTGGCGACGGACCCGACGCACCACGAACCAGACGACGGCCGCCGCGACCCCGGCGATCACCACGTACTGCAGGGCACCGACAGAGGACTCCACCCGATGCCACTGCTCCCCGAGCAGGTAACCGGCCAGCACCAGGGCCGTGTTCCACACCAGACTGCCGGCCAGTGTGAACGCGACGAACGCGGGCATCCGCATCCGGTTCACCCCGGCCGGCACCGAGATCAGGCTGCGGAACAACGGGATCATCCGGCCGAAGAAGACCGCCTTGCCGCCGTGCCGGTCGAACCAGTCATCGGTACGGGTCACATCGTCGCCGCTGGTCAGGGGGAGCTTGTCGGCCGCTCGCCGCAGCCGGTCCAGGCCCGTGCGTCGTCCGATCCAGTAGAGGGCGAGGGCACCGACCACCGAGCCGATGGTCGTCCAGATCAGCACGGGGACCAGACCGAGGGTGCCGCGGCTCGCGGCGAAGCCGGCGAGCGGCAGGATCAGCTCGCTCGGGATGGGCGGGAAGATGCTCTCCAGGGCTACCGCCAAGCCGGCGCCGGGAGCTCCGAGCGTCTCCATCAGCCAGACGATCCAGTCAGGCACCGCCGGACCTCCGCTGCGACGTCCACAGGGACGGGAAGCGGTGGCCGGCAGAGTCGTCGGGCATCGAGCGAGGCTACCCGGCCACCGCACTAGGCTCGTCGGCGTCGCCCGTTCGACGACCGCGATGACGTACGAGGAGCAGCGATGAGATTCGCCGTCCACCTGGCCGACCTGTCGTACCAGGGCGGACCGGAGGCCTTGTTGCCCACCCTGACCTCGTTGGCGAAGGTCGCCGACCAGGGCGGGATCTCCCGGGTCACCATGATGGACCACTACTTTCAGATGGAGCCGTTCGGTGGTCCCGCCCAGCCGATGCTGGAGGGCTACACGTCGCTCGGCTACCTGGCCGGCCAGACCTCGACCACCGAGCTGGGTCTGCTCGTGTCCGGGGTCACCTACCGCCACCCGGGGCTGCTGGCCAAGATCATCACGACACTCGACGTGCTCAGCCAGGGTCGAGCCGTGCTGGGTCTGGGCGCCGCCTGGTACGACCGGGAGCACCGGGGACTCGGTGTGCCCTTCCCGTCGACGGCGGAGCGGTTCGAGCGCCTGGAGGAGACTCTGCAGATCGTGCAGCAGATGTGGAGTGACGAGGACGGACCGTATGAGGGCCGGCACTACCAGCTGGCTGAGACGATCTGCGTGCCGGCACCGGTCCGGCGGCCGCCGATCATGATCGGCGGGCAGGGCGAGCGCAAGACGCTCCGGCTCGTCGCCCGGTACGGCGATGCGTGCAACCTGTTCCCGGCCGAGCTGGCGACCGTCCGGCACAAGCTGGAGGTCCTGGACGGTCATTGCGAGACGGAGGGACGTGATCCCGCCGAGGTGACGCGCACGATCATCGCCGGCACAGACGGGGTCGCCGACCCGGACGGGTTCCGGCGGGAGCTGGAGACGTACGCCGGTCTGGGCATCAGCATGGTCTGGGTCGGTCCGCCACCGGGGGCGGCGGATCCGGTCGGGTGGCTCACCGAGCTGACCGAGCGCCGGCTGCCCGAGCTGGCCGACCTCTAGCGGGCCGCCGTGACTGGGGAGCGGTGGCGGGTCCGACGGGCGGTCGCGGAGGACTGGCGTGCCTCCAAGGCGATCCGGCTGCAGGCGCTGACCGAGGCGCCGCTGGCCTTCGCCTCCACTCTGGATCGGGAGAGTGCGTTCGCAACGGGTGTGTGGCAACAGCGGATCGCCGGTTCCGCGCAGTTCCTGGCCGAGACCGAGGACGGCGCGGTGGTCGGTACGGCCACCGGCTTCGCCGATCCGGACACCACCGGCACCGTGCTCCTAGTGGCGATGTTCGTGGCCCCAAGGACTCGCGGCCAGGGGATCGGGGACCGGCTGGTGCGGGCGGTGGTCGACCAGGCCCGCAGCGACGGCGCCGACCGGGTGCTGCTGCACGTGGTGGAGACCAACCCGGGTGCCGAGCGGCTCTACGCGAGGTGCGGGTTCGTCCGCACCGGCGCCACGGTCCCGCTCCCGCACCGCCCCGACCTGCTCGAGCACGAGATGGTGCTGTCGTTCCCCCCTCGCGAGCGGCCGTGAGCGGAGCGCCGGATCTGTCTGGAGCGACGAGGGAGCGAACACGCTTTTCGTTCGTGAGGGAGGTGTGAAGTCAGATCCCTCAGCGCGCAGTGAACAGCGAGTGAGGACAACACTGTGGGTGGCGGAAACTAGAGTGGCGGACATGTCCGCAGCCGTGAGTCCGCCGGTCGACCAGCCGCGTGTCGGTGGCGACCCGGAGCTGCTGCTGGCCGCCCTCGACCCGGAGCAGCGGGAGGTGGCCACCGCGCTCCACGGTCCGGTCGCGGTCATCGCGGGGGCCGGCACCGGCAAGACCCGGGCGATCACCCACCGGATCGCGTACGGGGTGGCGGTCGGGGCCTATCAGCCCACCGCGGTGCTGGCTGTCACCTTCACCACCCGGGCGGCGGGGGAGATGCGGGGTCGCCTGCAGCAGCTCGGGGCCCGCGGCGTGCAGGCCCGCACCTTTCATTCCGCGGCCCTGCGCCAGGCGCAGTACTTCTGGCCGGAGGCGTACGGCGGCGAGTTCCCGTCGGTGCTGGACAACCGGATGTCGCTGGTCGCAGAGTCCGCCAGCCGCCTCCGGGTGCGAGTCGACACCGCCCGGTTGCGGGATCTGCTGGGCGAGATCTCCTGGGCCAAGGTCAGCAACACCACCCCGGAGGACTACCCGGGGGTCGCCGTGCCGCTGGGACGCACCGTGTCCGGCACCGATCCGGAGACGGTGGCGCGGATCTTCACCGGGTACGAGGACCTGAAGCGCCAGCGTGGCCGGATCGACTTCGAGGACATCCTGCTCTGCACCGCGGCGCTGCTGGCCGAGTACGACGAGATCCGGGTCCAGGTCCAGCGCACCTACCGGCATCTGGTGGTGGATGAGTACCAGGACGTGTCACCACTGCAGCATCGGCTGCTCGAGCTGTGGCGGGGCGACCGGGCCGAGCTGTGCGTGGTCGGCGATCCGGCGCAGACCATCCACTCCTTCGCCGGCGCCCAAGCCGACTTCCTCACCGGGTTCGGACGACGGCACCCGACGGCGACCGTCGTCCGGCTGGTGCGGGACTACCGCTCGACCCCGCAGGTCGTGGCCGCCGCCAACGCGGTGATGCGCGCCGGTCAGGGCGGGCACGTCGGTGGCGGCGCGCAGACCAGGAGTCGCACGGCGATCGACGCGGTGACCCTGCAGGCGCAACGGCCGGACGGACCGGAGCCCGTCCTGCGGGAGGCACCCGACGAGGCAGCCGAGGCGGCCGTGGTCGCCGACTGGCTGTCCGGGTTGGCGGCCCGCGGCGTGGACTACCGGGAGATGGCGGTGCTGTTCCGGATCAACGCCCAGTCGCCGGTGGTGGAGCAGGCCCTGGCCGAGCGCGGCATCCCGTACCTGGTGCGCGGTGGCGAGCGGTTCTACGAGCGGGCCGAGGTGCGCCAGGCGCTGCACGCGCTCCGCACCCAGGCGAGGGCGATGACCGAGCTGTCCGGCGGTGAGGGCCGCGAGGCGGTGGCCGAGGTCCAGGCGGTGCTCGGCGCCCTCGGCTGGAGCGAGAAGCCGCCCGAGGGAGCCGGGGCGGTCCGCGAGCGCTGGGAGTCGTTGGCGGCCCTGGTCGCCGTGGCCGAGGACCTGGCGGCCACGGCCGACACCGCGCTCGATCTGCCCGGCGTCGTGGCCGAGCTCGAACGTCGGGCCGAGGCCCAGCACGTGCCGTCCGCCCAGGGGGTCACCGTGTCGACTCTCCACTCGGCCAAGGGCCTGGAGTGGGATGCGGTCGCCCTGTTCGGCATCCAGGAGGGTTCACTGCCGTTCGTGCTCGCGACCCGGCCCGAGGAGGTGGCCGAGGAACGCCGACTTCTCTACGTCGGCCTGACCCGCGCCCGCGAGCACCTGCACGTGTCGTGGTCGCGGAGTCGCGGCGGTGGTCAGGCCACCCGCAAGCCGTCCCGGTTCCTCGATCCGCTGATCCCGGCTGCCTTGCGCGGGACCGTGTCGGTCGCGGGGCAGCGCCCGCGCAAGAAGGGCACGGTGCTGTCGGCCCACTGCCGCAGCTGCGGACATGCGCTGAACGACGCGGCCGAGCGCAAGATCGGTCGACACAGCGACTGCCCGGCGACGTACGACGAGCGCACGCTGGCGCTGCTCAAGGAGTGGCGCAAGCAGCAGGCCACGGACGAGAAGGTCCCGGCGTTCTGTGTGTTCACCGATGCGACCCTGGTCGCGATCGCCGAGTCGCGACCTACCGACTCGCAGGCCTTGATCAAGATCCCGGGTCTCGGTCAAGCGAAGCTGACCAAGTACGGCGAGCAGGTGCTGGCGATCCTGGCCGCGCCACCCGCCACGTCCGCCTGACCGGGCGATCCCGGACTCCGGCAAGAAAGTTTCTCGTGGGATGTACGAAAAGCGATTGCGATGGCTCTTGTCTGTCACATAGCCTGAACCGGTGCCGTTGATCCCCAACGCGCAACGAGCAGATTCCCAGGCCGGAGAGGTGGTGATGATCATGGAGATTCTCGAGTGCACCGCGGGTGCGGTCGGCGCGTCGACCATGCGCGTCGCCGCCGTCGTGCGTCCTGTCACGCAGGATCACCGGACCCATCTGCTGCCCACCGTCCGCACCCACTCCCTGGCCGGAGTGGGCCTCTATGAGGTTCAGGGTTCGAACAAGGGCTGGGGCGGTCAGATGACCGACGCCAAGGACGCCATCAACGGCACCGACCCCAACTCCTTTCCGACCCGTCCGGGACCACCACCTGACCGTCCACCGGTGACATAACACCGACGACGACCCTCAGGCCGTGACTCCCAGACATCCGGGAATCACGGCCTTCGTGTTTCCCGGCCATCACGAGCAGACAAGTTGGCCGAATCATGAACGAATCAGCACGAGACCTGATGGGTGCGTCGTCACTCCTGGGGACGGGTCCCTCGCAGCTGGATGTGCGGACACTTCCGTGTCGACTGGACGACCCGGATCTGTGGTTCGCCGAGTCGCCGGGTGACGTCGAAGCGGCGAAGGCGCTGTGCCGGGATTGCCCGCTGCGGCAGACCTGCCTGGCTGGTGCTCTGGAGCGGCACGAGCCGTGGGGCGTCTGGGGCGGTGAGCTGTTCATCGGTGGTGTCGTCGTGGCGCGCAAGCGTCCGCGGGGACGTCCGCGCAAGCACCCGCTGCCGGAACCAGTGGCAGCGTGATCGATGGAGCCGGTCCCGGTGAGCCTGATGGTCCAGGCTTACCGGGCCGGGTCTTCCACGCCGTACGGCTCTGGCTCGCCCGGGCCCTCTGGTGAACCCGCCCGAATCTCCGAGTTGTCAGACCTTGTGGTCGCCCGAGCGGCCACAGGATCTGACAACTCGGAGAGTCAGCGGGTGTAGCCGGGCAGGAACTCCTCGAGCACCCGGCCGAAGGCGGCCTTCACCCCGAGCTGGGAGAGCACGGCGAGTCCGCCGAGCCACACCCGGTGGATCAGCAGATAGCTCGGCGGCAGGTTGAGACGCAGTCCGACCCCACCGGAGCCCTGCACGTCACGGACCCGGATGAACTGCTCGCGCATCCAGTCCCGGGAGAACTGGAACTCCTCTTCGGCAGCGGGCTCGACGAACGGCGCCAGATATTCCATCAGGTCGTGGGCGTCGACGTCGTCACCGACGAAACCCTCCACCTTGAGCTGGGCGTGCACCTGCTCGGCGTCGCCGCGCTCGGCGACCCGGAGGATCCGCCCCATCGCCGCGGGGAGTCCGTCGGGCATCCGCGCGACCAGACCGAAGTCGACCACTCCCAGCCGACCGTCAGCCAGGACCTTGAAGTTGCCGGGATGCGGGTCGGCGTGCAGCAGCCCGACCGTCTGTGGACCGGCGAACAGGAACCGCACGTACCGGAGCCCGATCGCGTTCCGCTGCTCGACCGAGTCGTCCCGCACCGTCGACAGGGGGCGTCCCTCGATCCACTCGCTGACCATCACGCGGGAGGTCGAGGCCAGCACGTACGGCACCACGAACTCAGGATGCCCCGCGAAGCCCTCCGCCGCCTGCTGCTGACTGCTGGCTTCCAGCGTGTAGTCGAGCTCTTCGCCGATCCGCTCGGTCATCTCGTCGACCAACGGCTTGACGTCCATGCCGCCGGCGAGCGGGGCGATCACCTTCGACAGCCGGCCGATCTGTCGCAGATCGGACCGCAGCGCCTCGTCGGCGCCCGGATACTGCACCTTCACCGCCACCGATCGACCATCGTGCCAGACCCCGCGATGCACCTGACCGATGGAGGCTGCGGCCGCCGGCCGCGGATCGAGCTCGACCAGGTCCTTCTTCCAGCCGGCTCCGAGCTCGCGGGCGAGCACCGCGTGGACCCGGGACGTCGGCATCGGGGGAGCGGAGTCCTGCAGGCGGGTGAGGTGCTCGCGGTACGGCTTGGCCATGTCCTCGGGCAGCACCGCCTCGAACAGGCTCAGGGTCTGGCCGAACTTCATCGCACCGCCCTTGAGCTCGCCCAGCACCCTGAACAGCTGCTGCGCGGCCCGCTCCTGGAGGTCGGCGTTCACCCGCTCCGCCGAGGAGCCGCCGATGCGCTTGCCGAGACCGAGGGTGGCACGGCCGGCGAAACCCAACGGCAAGGACGCCAGCCGCGCCCCGCGACGCAGGCTGGACCGCGCCAACGGGTCGTCGGTGTCGCTCATCTGGTAGGGCACTCCTGAGGTCTGCTGCTTCGTCGCGTGGCGTCCAGGCCGATCGGTCACCATTCTGCGCGCGGGGACCAACAACACCCGCAGGCCGGATCCACCGACCACAGGCGTCGCTGCCAGGACCACGCCTGCGGCCCGAGCTCCACGGTGGCCGACGCGGTCTCCACCGTGCGCCCCGCGAGGTGGGACAGGGCCTGGGTCGTGACCAGGGCGGCCGCCCAGTCGGCGGCCAGGGGGTCCCAGTCCCCTCGGGTGCGGCACAGCTGGGCCAGCATCCGCGGCCAGGCCGGGTCGGTCCGCGTACGGGCCAGGTCCGTGCAGCCCAGGCAGCTCGTCCGGCCCGGCAGGACGAGCGGGCCCACCACCGCGCCACGGGCACGCGGTCGTACGAGCAGGTGTGGGTGATCGGCCTGGGTCAGCCCCGTGGTGATGGCTCGATCGACCTCGAGGCACGTCGCCACCACGATCGTCAGATCCACCGGGTCGATCGACGGGGCGGACCAGTGGTCGGCCACCTGCACCCGGTCCCGCCCGTGGGCCCAGCTCGCCCACGGCGTGGGGGACTCGTGATCGACGACGACCATGCGGCCGACTCCCGCCCGGAGCAGCTGCTCGCCGATCCGTCGGCCGGCTGGTCCCAGTCCGATCAGGCGAAGGGCGAGCGCATCGGTCTCGACGACCGGACACTCCTGCAGCAGCCCGGCCACGGTCAGGGCGTTGACGAGTGCGCCGGCCCGATCGACCGGGACGCCGAGGCCGGCCGCGACGGCGGTGAGCTCGCCGAGGCGGTAGCGGCCGTCCATCAGCTCCAGCAGGGTCTGCAGGCAGCCATCCGGATCGGCGATGACGACCGCATCGGCGGCGTCGAAGCCGAGCTGGATGTCCCGGTCGTCGCGGCGGAGAAGGGTCAGGTGGGGTTGGAGCCGGAGTCGGTCACCCGGACCCGGCGCTCGCGAGTCGATGGTCTGCACGGGCGAAGTCTGCGACGGCGGGCGTCGCCGTGGAGCGCTGTCCACAGGACGACTTCGCGCTCGGACGCAGCAGCGCCGGGGATCCACGGGGATGATCCCAGCGGTTCCCCGGCGCATTCAGATCAGGTCCTGTACACCCGGCGGAGGATGCGTGCAGGGCAGGAGTGCCGACGATCTGGCCGTGCGTCAGCGAGTCTGACGTCCGGGCTCGTGCGTCAGGCCTTGCCGAGGATGCGGTTCAGGTTGGTGCCACAGACGGGACACTTGGCCTTGGCCATCCGGGTGCCCTTGTCGTTGACATGGACGTCGCCGCTCGCCTCGCGCTTCTCCTTGCACTTCACGCAGTAGAACTCGCCGCTGTAGGTCTCCGCCATGATGTCTCCTTGCTCGTCGGCCGGGCCTCGATGGTCGCGACGACCGGTTGGTCGTCTTCTCAGCCCTCGGTCGCCGGTTACTTTACGACAGGTGGGGGCG
>DATDAP010000468.1:0-12828 GCA_036525335.1 Microlunatus sp.
CCGATCAGCCGCTCGTCGGCCACCACCAGAGCGGCCTCCAGGTGACTGGCACTGAGAGCGGCGAAGATGGCGGTCGGCGACTCGTCGGCACCGACAACCAACACGTCGGACGACATCACCTCGTGCACCTGGGCGAAGCGGTCGATCCCCGCCGCGTCGCTCTCACTGAGGGTGCCCAGCGGCTTGCCGTCCTCGACCACGACCACCAGCCCGTGCGCCCGCTTGGGCAGCAGCGACATCGCCTGGCCGACGGGGGTGTGCGGGGTGACCCGCACGGGGGTGTCGAAGACGGGGTGCGAGCCTTTGACCTTGTCGACCACCTCGGCCACCACGTCGGTGGGGATGTCCTGCGGAATGATCGCGACGCCGCCGCGGCGGGCGACGGTCTCGGCCATCCGACGACCCGAGACCGCGGTCATGTTGGCGACGACCAACGGGATGGTGGTGCCCACTCCGTCGGAGCTGCGCAGGTCGACGTCGAGTCGCGAGGTGACCGACGAGCGACGCGGCACCATGAAGACGTCGGAGTAGGTGAGGTCGTACGCGGGCGGGCTGGTGAGAAAACGCACGTGCCTCATTGTCCACCAGTCCGACCGAGGCCGCCTCACCCATGAGATGCGTCGAAGTCGCCCCGACCTGGCGAGATCGAAGCCGACGCGTCGCACGGTGCTCCGGTCGGGGTGACTATGACGCAATCGGTCCGCGGCACCGACCTAGGCTGACGATCATGGCCGCTGAGACCTCTCGACCGACGGCGCGTACGTGACCGACGACGCCGACTTCACCCGTGACACGAACTACATCGCCACCCGGATCACCCGGGACGGCCGCGGCGGCTATCCGGTGGAACCGGGCCGCTACCGGCTGATCGCGGCACGTGCCTGCCCCTGGGCCAACCGGACGATCATCGTCCGGCGGCTGCTCGGCCTGGAGGACGCCATCTCGATGGGTCTGTGCGGCCCCACCCACGACGCGCGGTCCTGGACCTTCGACCTCGACCCCGGTGGGGTTGATCCGGTCCTGGGCTACGAGCGGCTGCAGCAGGCGTACTTCGCCCGGTTCCCCGACTACCCCCGAGGCATCACGGTGCCCGCCGTGGTCGACGTCCCGACCAAGGCGGTCGCGACCAACGACTTCGCCCAGCTGACCCTCGACTTCGCCACCGAGTGGGTCGACCATCACCGCGACGGTGCTCCCGACCTCTACCCCGAGCCGCTGCGCGACGAGATCGACACCGTGAACAAGCGCGTCTTCACCGAGGTGAACAACGGCGTCTACCGGTGTGGCTTCGCCGGTTCCCAAAAGGCCTACGACAAGGCGTACGAGCGGCTCTTCACCGCGCTGGACTGGCTGTCGGACCGGTTGACCGACCAGCGCTATCTGGTCGGCGACGCCATCACCGAGGCCGACGTCCGTCTCTTCACCACGCTGGCCCGCTTCGATGCCGTCTACCACGGACACTTCAAGTGCAACCGGCAGAAGCTGACCGAGTTGCCGGTGCTGTGGGCGTACGCGCGGGATCTCTTCCAGACCCCCGGCTTCGGGGACACCACCGACTTCAGTCAGATCAAGCGGCACTACTACGTGGTGCACTCCGACCTGAATCCCTCCGGGATCGTGCCCCAGGGTCCGGACCTCGCGAGCTGGCTGAGTCCGCACTTCCGCGAGCAGCTGGGCGGCCGGCCGTTCGGCGACGGCATCCCACCGGGGCCCCCGCGACCGGCCGAGGCCGTGCGGGCGGCGGACTGGGTCGGCTGAGCCGGGACGCTCACGGTGCGGGGTACCGTCACCGCCGTCGTCGTGCTGGCTCTGGTCGCCGGCGCGACGCAGCTGGCGGTCTGGGTGCGCGAATCGTAGGTCTCGCCGACTGCGCACGCTCGCCCCGACGGGACGACTGTCTGGGTGGCTCCGGACCAGGACAG
Organism: Microlunatus sp.; assembly: GCA_036525335.1. GTDB lineage: Bacteria > Actinomycetota > Actinomycetes > Propionibacteriales > Propionibacteriaceae > Microlunatus. Next base: position 1,923 of record DATDAP010000468.1, read on the forward strand.
CTGGGACGACTACCGGCGACGGCTGTTCCACATCTGGACCGAGCAGGGTGTGCTGATCGATCACGACCTGGTGGCGAAGGGCGGCCGGGCGCTGCGGATCTGACCCAACGTCACGTGCGCGCCGCTGATGGAGAAAGCCCAGGCCTCGGCGCAGATGAAGAAGCTGGGTCTGTGGAAGGCGTCCTGACCGGAGCCGACCCGGTCGGCAGGGCTCGGCTCACCCGCCGGCCGCGTCGAGATAGTCGGCGATCGCGGCCGCGCTCAACCCGTGGCACTCGCGCAGTCCACGGCTGATCGTGGCGAGGTAGGCGGGCGCCGGGTCGTTCGGGACCAACCCGTGCCCCTCGGGGGCGGTGAACGTCACCACCGGCAGACCGTCGAGCTCGCCGACCAGATGCAGCGTCTCGTAGCGACCGGGTCCGTACGAGTGTCGCCGCTGCGCGAGCACCTGACTCAGGTCGAGCTCGGCACCCGGGTCACGGCGCATCTCCTGGGCCGCGAGATCGGAGAACTGCTCGGTGGTGATCCGGTAGGCACGGGCGTAGACCGTCCCGTCTCCGTCGGCGTCGTAGAACGCGATGCCACCGCCCCAGGTGGGGGACTCCCAGGCGAAGAAGAGGCGACCCGGCAACAGCAGCGGGCGGTCGTCGAGCGGTGGACTCGGATCCCGGGCGCCCGGATAGTGACGGGTGGCGCCGGCCGGCCGGCCGCCGGACAGGTATGCCTCGAACCGGTCCCGGTCCAGGTTGGACCCGTACGCGGCGTACCAGAGGTCAGCCACGGGTCGGCCGCCGCTCGGCCGGCGCCAACAGCCCGGCGCACCCGATCGCCAACAGCCCGAGGACCGCCGGTACGACGAAGGCCCACCGCAGTCCGACCTGGTCGGCAACGATCCCCACCAGCGGCGGCGTGAGGAGGAAGCCGACCCGCATCATCCACCCGGAGACGGCGAGGCCGAAGCCCCGGGGGAGTCCGGCCAGCTCGTCGGCGGCGTGCATGGCCAGCGGGATGAGGACGGCGATGCCCAGTCCGACGATGGCGAAGCCGACCACCGCCGCGATCACACTGGGCACCGCCATGACCACCGAGAACCCGAGCACAGTCAAGATCCCGCCGACCCGGCTGACCTCGCGCGGACCGAAACGGGTGACGAGGGGATCGCCCGCGAATCGGCCGATGACCATGGTGGTCTGCATGGCGACGAACACCGCGCCGCCCACCGCCGCCGTGGTCCCGAGTGATCCGGTGAGATAGAGCGCGCCCCAGGTGTTGCCGGCATCCTCGCCGGCCGCGCCCGCGAGGCCGACGAGACAGATGAGCAGCAGCCGTACGATCACGCCGGCCGAGACGCCCGGTCGTGGCGCTGTCGGCCCGGACTCCCCGGTCGCGTCCGGCTGCCCCGCTCGTGGTTCGTGCCCCGGCAACAGGAACCGACTTGCCACCAGGAGCGGCGCGGCGAAGAGCGCACCGGTGGCCAGCAGGTGCCATCGCACCGGCACGCCCAGTCCGGCGAAGGCCGAGCCGATCAGGCCCCCGACGACGGCCCCGACGCTCCACAACCCATGCAGCCCCGTGATGATCGACGTGCCGATCCGGCGCTGCACCCAGAGCCCCTGCGCGTTGTTGGCGATGTCGATGAGGGCGTCGACCAGCCCGACGCACAAGAACACGGCCGCCAGCGCCAGCCAGCTGGAGGCCCAGCCCACGCCGGCGATGAGCGTGGACATGGCCAGCGAGGCGCCGACGATCACCCGCTTCGACGTCCAGCGGGTGACGGCGACACCCGCCAGCAGCCCGGACAACAGGGCCCCGAGAGGCCACGCGGCCACCGCGGCCCCGAAGGCCGCGTTGACGAGGCCGAGCTCAGCCACGATCTCCGGGTAGCGGGGGACCAGGTTGGCGAACATCAATCCATTCACCGCAAATGTTGCCCCGACGGCGTAGCGGGCCCGGCGGACGCGTTCGACCATGTCAGCAATCCTTGCAGCGGACTCTGGTCGATCGTGACAGCGGATGTGAGGATGCCGTTCATGCGGCTTCCGAAGGTGGTCGCGCCCTGGCGTCGGCTGCTGGTGCTGGTCGTGCTGCTCGTCGCCGGGGCTACCAGACGATCACCGCGGCGCAGCTGTTCGGTCCGACGGCCCCCCGATCGTGCCTACCAGGCGTTCGCCGTCGTAACCGATCTGCTGCAGCAGGCTGGACCGGAAACCTATACCGGCGCCGACGTCCCGGTCGCGACCGGCGAGGACCGCTACGCCGGCTGGTCGCTGGTCGTGGTCTACCGCTCGCCATCGCTGCCGCTGCGCAACCTCACCGTGTTCGACGGTCTGGCCGACGTCGGGCAAACGAAGTTGCCCGGCGACAGTCGCGTGGCCAGCAGGGTGCCGTCCTGGTCGTCCCGCGCACTGGGTTCCGGCCACCGGGGGGTGTCGCTCCTCATCCTGGCCCCGGAGGTCGGTCTGGCCTCGGGCGGAGCCTGGCTGTGGGGTACGCCACCCGACGTCGTACCCGGCCGTCGCGTCGCGGATAGTCCGCCAGCACAGAGACTGGTGTTCCGCCGCGACAGAGTTTCGAACATGTGTTCGTCACGGGTCTACGATGGAGTCGTGGATCGTCATGAGCCGGGTCCGCCCCGCGAGCAACACGTCTGGGTACGCAACCACGGCGACTACGGGGACCCGGTTCCCGGCGTGGTGGTCTGCTGGCAGCACTCCCCAGTTCACAACGTCAGCACCTCCGAATGGGTCGCTCTGGTGATCGGTGCCCCGTTCGACACGGCGCTGACCATCTCCTGGGTCGGCGCGGAACGTCTGATCCCGATCCGCGACGACGCGCCCGTCGATGGGTGAGCCCAGGACCCCTCGTCGCCGCCACGTGTGGGTCGACTCCAACAACGGGACTCGGCACCCCGGGCTGATCCTGGCCTGGCGGCCCGATCGTGAGGGTGGCTGGGAGGCGCACGTCGCCGTCGTCCGGGAGGGATCGGTCCTGACCAGCTGGCAGCCCGCTGGAGGCGTGCATCTCGTCGCCGACGATCGGTGGGACGACGAGTACCTCAACCGTCCCGGCTGACGCGAGACCGAGCCGCCAGCAACGTCAGTGCGAGGCCGGCTGCCCTGATCGCTCCACGTGTTCACCGCACCCACACTGATCGGAGTACCACCCGGGGTACCGTCGTTTCCGCGCGTATCACATACCCCCAGGGGTGCTCATCGCACTGGCCGCGGGCTACAACGTGATCTCGGTGCCGTTGCCGCCGGAGTCCTCGCCCCGATCGGCTTCGTGATGCCGATGTCGCCGGGTGCGCTGCTCATGTCGGTCTCGACCATCGTGGTCGCCCTCAACGCCCAGTTGTGCGCCGACTCGACCTCCGGCCCGAGGCCGTCGTCGGACCGCACCGACCATCGCCACCACTTCCGCGGGACGTCAGCCGCAGCGGTGAGACCTGGAGATGGCCACCCGCGGGTCGTGGACCGGTCGAGGCGAATCATCAGCTGCGCCGTGCAACGCCGGCGAAACAATCGGCGGCTAGCGTGTCGCGTGATGCAGGGTGCTGTCGCGCGCCCGACCGAACGTCGAAGGAGACCATGCATGAACCTGGCTCCCTCAGATACCGAGAAGCTGTTGATGGCCGTGGCGGGGATGATCGCCCGCGACCGGTTGGAACGCGGCGTCAAGCTCAACTACCCGGAGTCGGTGGCTCTGCTCAGCACCTGGGTGATCGAACGCGCCCGGGACGGTGTCGGTGTCCAGGAGCTGATGACCACCGGACGTGAGGTGCTCACCCGCGCCCAGGTGATGGACGGGGTCGCGGAGATGATCACCGACGTCCAGGTCGAGGCCACCTTTCCCGACGGGCGCAAGCTCGTCACCCTGCACGAGCCGATCCAGTGAAGGGGCAGCACCGATGAGTGGCACGAGCAGCAGCGGACCCGGTGCGGTCAAGGTCGACCCGGGTGACCTCGAGTTGAACGCCGATCGCGGACCGGACGAGCGAGGCGAGCTGACCTTCATCAACGTCGCGGACCGGCCGATCCAGATCGGCTCGCACATCCACCTGCCGGACGTGAATCCCGGTCTCGAGTTCGACCGTTCCGTGGCCCAGGGCTTCCGGCTCGACATCGCGGCCGGGACCTCGGTCCGGTTCGAGCCGGGTGTCTCCCGTACGGTCGGGATCGTCGCGCTACGAGGTCGCCGGCGGGTCCCCGGAATCCAGATCCGTACGAACCCGGCCGGTGTGTGATGAGCCGGATCAGTCGGGACGACTACGCGGCCCTGTACGGGCCGACCGCCGGCGATCAGATCCGGCTGGGTGACACCGACCTTTGGATCGAGATCGAGACCGACCTGACCTTCGGGGGCGAGGAGTCGGTCTTCGGCGGCGGCAAGTCGATCCGGGAGTCGATGAACCAGTCACTGGCGTCCTCGGCCGAGGGTGCGGTGGACACCGTGATCACCAATTCCGTGATCCTCGACCACTGGGGCATCGTCCGGGCCGACGTCGGCATCAAAGACGGCCGGATCGTCGGGATCGGCCGCAGCGGCAACCCCGACATCGCCGACGGCGTCGACCCGGCGCTGGTGATCGGGCCGGGTACCGACGTGATCTCGGGCGAGGGCAAGATCCTCACCGCCGGCGGCTTCGACTCGCACGTGCACTTCCTGTCTCCCTCGCAGATCGTCGAGGCGCTGGCCGCCGGTCTCACCACGCTCGGTGGCGGCGGCACCGGGCCATCGGAGGGCTCCAAGGCCACCACGGTCACGCCGGGGGTGTGGCACCTCAAGCAGTTCCACCGTTCGCTGGACGCGTTCCCGGTGAACCTGCTGGTGCTGGGCAAGGGCAACACGGTCGCCGAGTCCGCCTTCGAGGAGCAGGCGCTCGCCGGTGCCGGTGGCTACAAGGTGCACGAGGACTGGGGTTCCACGCCGGCCGCGGTCGACGCCGCCCTGACCGGGGCGGAGCGCTGGGGTTTGCAGGTCGCCCTGCACTCCGACTCCCTCAACGAGGCCGGGTTCGTGGCCAGCACCATCGCCGCCTTCCAGGGCCGGAGCATCTCCGCCTTCCACGTCGAGGGGGCCGGCGGCGGGCACGCGCCCGACATCCTGACCATCGCAGGGCTGCCGAACGTGCTCCCGGGGTCGACCAACCCGACCCTGCCGCACACGGTGAACACCGTCGCCGAGCACCTCGACATGCTGATGGTCTGCCACCACCTGAATCCGGCCGTGCCGGAGGACCTGGCCTTCGCCGAGTCCCGGATCCGGGCCACCACGATCGCGGCCGAGGACCATCTGCACGACCTCGGGGCGATCTCGATCACCTCCTCCGACGCCCAGGCGATGGGCCGTATCGGCGAGGTGATCACCCGTACCTGGCAGGTCGCGCACCTGATGAAGCAGGTGCGCGGCGCCCTGGCCGGCGGACTGCCCGCGGACAACTTCCGGGCTCGCCGGTACGTGGCGAAGTACACGATCAACCCGGCCATCTCGCACGGGGTCGACCACGAGATAGGTTCGATCGAGGTCGGCAAGCTGGCCGACCTGGTGCTCTGGGAACCCAAGTTCTTCGGGGTCAGTCCCAGCGTGGTGATCAAGGGCGGCGGCATCGTGGTCGGCGCGCTCGGCGACCCGAACGCCTCGATCCCGACCCCGCAGCCGGTCTTTATGCGTCCGGCGCTGTACGGCCCCGGTGCTCCGCACCTGTCGCAGTCGTACGTGGCCCCGGCCGCCTTGGGGGCCGGACTGGCCGAGGAGCTGGGGTTGTCGCGCACGCTGGTGGCGATCCGGCCGACCCGCGAGGTGACCAAGGCGGACATGGTCAACAACGACGCCTTGCCGGCGATCGAGATCGACCCGGAGACGCACGCCATCACCATCGACGGCGACCTGATCATGCCCGCACCGGCCCAGGAGCTTCCGCTGGCCCAGCTGTACAAGCTGTTCTGAGCGTGCTTCCCATGCCGACTTGTCAGCGCCCGTGGTCGCCATGACCACCACAGGCTCGGACAACTCGGCGTACCTGAGTCTGCTGCTGGCCGACGGCCGGCTGCCGACGGGTGCTCACACCCAGTCGGCCGGACTCGAGCCGGCGCTGAACCACGGGCTGCGGTTGGATCAGGTGCCCGACTACCTGAAGGCGCGCTTGACCACCGTGACCGAGGTGGAAGCGGCGACCGCCGTCGTCGCCCGTCTGTGCTGGCTGGCCAACCCGGCCGTACCCGTCCTGAATGTCGTGGATCGGGCCTGGCGGGTCCGGACGACCTCCGCCGCTCTGCGTGACGCCTCGGATCTGCTGGGCCGCAGCTATCTGCGGTTGGCGGCGACCGTGTGGCCGGGGCTGGCAACGCTGACCGCGGACCGGGCCCGGTCGAGCGCAGCAAGCACATCAACCCGCTGGTGTCGGGCGGTGGTGATCGGGGCGACAGCGGCCGAAGCCGGCCTGAACGGGGAGCAGACAGCCCGGCTGATCGGCTTCGAGGAGGTCCAGACGGTGATCGCCGCCGCCGTGAAGCTGCAGCCGTTCGACCCGGCCGTCGCGGTCGCCTGGTCGGTGGCGGCGGGTCGCGAGGTGGAGGCGATGGTCGGGCGGGTCGCCGGTCTGTGCACCGTGGACGAGATCCCCGCGTACGCCGGACCGCAGATCGAGCACTGGGCCGAGCTGCACACCCGAACCGAGAGGCGCCTGTTCCGTGCATGACCACAGCCACCCGAATGTCCAACGGTCCCTCCGGTTGGGGGTTGCCGGTCCCGTCGGCACGGGCAAGAGCTCGCTGATCGCCCTGCTGTGCCGGGAGCTCGGCGGGGAGCTGAGCCTCGGCGTCATCACCAACGACATCTACACCGACGAGGACGCCCGGTTCCTGCGCTCCGCCGGGGTGCTCGCGCCGCAGCGCATCCGGGCGGTGGAGACCGGGGCGTGCCCGCACACCGCGATCCGGGACGACATCAGCCAGAACCTGCTGGCCGTGGAGGACCTCGAGCATGACTTCGCGCCGCTGGACGTGGTGCTGGTCGAGTCGGGCGGCGACAACCTCACCGCCACGTTCTCGCCGGCCCTGGTCGACGCCCAGTTCTTCGTCCTCGACGTGGCCGGCGGGGGAGACGTCGCCCGCAAGGGTGGCCCGGGCATCGCCGGTGCCGACGTGCTGATCGTCAACAAGACCGATCTTGCCCCGTACGTGGGCGTCGACGTCGAGCAGATGGTGACCGACGCCGCGGCGGCCCGCGACGGTCGCACGGTCATCGCCCTGTCGCGGACCGATCCGTCGTCGATCACCCGGGTACGCCAGTGGGTGCTGGACACCCTGGCGGCGTTCCGGGCCGGCTCGCTCCGACCCCGCGACCCGGGTCCGATGGCCCCGCACGTCCACGCCGACGGAGTCCAGCCTGCGCACGCGGTCGAAGGAGCGCACGCCCACGGGGACGGGAGCCTCGGCCACGTCCACTGAGCTGCGCGAATTCACCGCGTCGATGACGACGACCAGGCTGAGTGTCGAGGTACGCGACGGCCGCCACCAGGTCCGCGGCAGCGCCGGGCTGTTGCGGGCCCAGCGTCTGCACGGTCCCACCGACCGCGCCCGGGTCGCGCTGGTCGGCCAGACCGCTCTGCTGCTCGGCGGTGACCAGGTCGCCCTGGACATCGAGGTCGGCCCCGGCGCGGTGCTGGAGCTGTCCGACATCGCGGGCACCGTGGCCTACCACGGGCGGGGGAGAGCGGCGTCCTGGCGTACGAGCATCCGGCTCGGGCCGGGCGCGCGGTGCGCCTATGCCGGCGAGCCGCTGATCCTGAGCGATGGTTCCGACGTGACCCGGACGCTGACCGTCGATCTCGCCGAGGGAGCCACGGCCCGGCTGCGGGAGACCCTCGTGTTCGGGCGTGCCGATGAAGTCGGTGGCCGGCTGGACGCGACCACGCTGCTGCGCCGTGAAGGGGAGGAGTTCTGTCGCGAACGACTGGTGCTCGACGCCGAGGGTCGCGCCCGACCGGGCGTGCTGGCCGGGGTTCGGGTGGTTGATTCGGTGCTCACCCTCGGCGGCGCACCGGTCGAGCGTCGAGAAGGAGGTGCGGGCTCACCCGCGGTCCCTGTCGGGGACCGAACCTCCTTGTCGACGACGTCCGACCTGGAGACGTACCAGCTGCTCGAGACCGGCAGCACGCTGACTCGCTACCTGGGTACGAGCCTCGCTGCATCACCTCTCCACCCTCGAAGCTGACGGCCGGAAACGGATCGAGTGCCGCCGACCACGGGTGGGTCGGCCACGCGACGTCGGGAAGGCGGTGGGTCAGCCGCCGGCCGTGCCCGTATCGGCACCGCCGACCTGCGGGTCGTCGGTGGACGGGGATGCGGTGGTGCTCGGCTCGGCGCTGGCGGACGGCTCCGTGCTCTGGCTGGGCTCGGCCGTGGGCTCGGTGGACTGGCTCGGCTCGCTGGACGGATCCGCGCCGGTTCCGGTGCTCGGCGCCACCGAGGGCTCGGTCGTCGGCTCCGTCGAGGTGTCGCTCGACGGTGCCTGGACGGGGGTGTCGGTACCGCCCGAGCGACCTTCGCTGACCTGGGTGATCGTGGTGCCCCCGCCGCCGGAGACCGACTGCCCACTGATCAGCTCGAAGCCGGTGATGCCGGCGATGGCCAGCAGGAACACCGCGGCTGTGCTGACCAGGATCGGCTTCCAGGGCCACCGCGAAACGGGGCGTCCGGCACGGTCGACCTCGGCGGCGGTGGCCACCGGGTCGGGGGAGGGTGGGGCCGCAGCCGCCGTGGGTCGGGTGGCGGTGGCCCAACCGGCGGCCTCGGTGTCGGTCGACACGGTCGTGATCTCGACATCGGTCTCACCGACGCGACCGACGAACGCGGAAGCCAGCTTGTCCTTGGTGTGTTTCAGCGACGCCGTGTAGAGCGAGCCGGCCGCACCGGCCACGACGCTGCCGATGGCCGCGCCGAGGACCGTGCCGGCCACGCCGAGCTGGGCGCCGATCACCGCGGCGGTCATGGCGGCCAGGGCACCGCCGATCAGCTGGGTCGCCGACATCTCCAGCCGGCGGCTGGGCTCGGGTGGCTGATCAGGGGTAGGGCGGATCAAGGTCTTGGTGTCAGTCATGGTGGAGAGCGAGTTCCTGGTGTTCTGGGCTTCGGGCGAGGTCGTACCCGCAGGCACGGGACGCCCCTGTCCACTCCGCCCAACGTGAAGCACCCACCGATCGTTACCGACCGGCCCCCCGGGGTGATCAAACCCACACCACCAACGCACCGACGCCCCGCCCGAAGGGGGCGAGGCGTCGGTGACGAATGGAGCAACTCGTCAGTCTTGAGAGCGTCGGGCTCCCGAGCCGGCCCCGATCTCCTGAGTGCCGTGCCCGTTCCCGTGCCCGTCGCCGATCTCACCGTGACCGTTGCCGTCGCCGTGGTCGTCATCGTGGTGATGGGCAGCTTCTTCGAGCTCCGCCCGAGTCGGCTTGCGCAGCGCATCGAGATACCAGAACCGGGTCGCCTTGCGACGACGCTGTTCGGCCTTGAGCTCCTTGTCCGAGAGCTCGCCCTGTTCGCTCACCGGGGCCAGCGCCAGCGGCTCGACGTGCTGGGTGAGCGTGTACGCCTCATCCTGGCTGATCGGCGTGTGCGCCTCGGAGTACCCACCCGACGGATCCCGCACGATGATGGCGCTCTCCGAGCCGTGCAGCAGCCGCTCCTCGTCGGCCCGCTGCAGAGCGATGCAGATCCGTTTGGTCACGATGAAGGCGATCACCGGACCGACGAAGACCGCGACCCGCATGAAGTACGTCACCGAGTTGAGGGACACCTGGAACTGGGTGGCGACGAGGTCGTTGCCGCCGGCGATGAAGAACAGGCCGTAGCAGGTCATCGCCGCGACCCCGAACGCCGTCCGGGTCGGGGCGTTGCGCGGACGGTCCAGGATGTGATGCTCGGACTTGTCCCCGGTCACCCACTGCTCGACGAACGGGTAGAGGGCCATCGACATGGCCATCAGCCCCATCAACCCCAGGCCGGGGATCGCGACATTCCACGACCACGTCGTGTTGGCGAGGTGGGTCTCCCAGTTGGGCATGATGCGGATCGCGCCCTCGACGAAGCCCATGTACCAGTCGGGCTGGCTGCCGGCGGTCACCTGCGCAGGGTTGTAGGGGCCGTACGTCCACAGTGGGTTGATCTGCATCAACCCACCCATCAAGGTGATGACGCCGAACACGATGAAGAAGAAGCCGCCGGCCTTGGCCATGTAGACCGGGAAGATCGGGTAGCCCACCACGTTGCCGTCGTTGCGACCGGCACCCGGGTACTGGGTGTGCTTGTGGTAGACCACGAGCGCCAGGTGCGCGGCGATCAGACCGAGCAGCACGGCCGGGATGAGCAGGATGTGCGCCATGTAGAGGCGGGCCACGATGAGCGAACCCGGGAACTCGCCGGCGAACACGAACATCTCGACCCAGGTCCCGATGATCGGGATGGCCCGGACCAGACCGTCCACGAAGCGCAGACCCGTGCCGGAGAGCAGGTCGTCGGGGAGTGAGTAGCCCGCGAAGCCCTCGATCAAGCCGATGAACAGCAGACTCACACCGATCAGCCAGTTGATCTCGCGCGGCTTGCGGAACGCGCCGGTGAAGAAGATCCGCAGGCTATGGGCCAGCATCGCGGCGAGGAACAACATGGCGGCCCAGTGGTGCATCTGTCGGACCAGCAGGCCGCCTCGGATGTCGAAGGAGATGGCCAGGGTCGACTCGAACGCCTCGGACATCTGCAGCCCGCGGAGCAGCTGGTAGGTGCCCTCGTACTCGACCTCGGCCATCGACGGCTTGAACCAGAAGGTCAGGAAGACGCCCGTGAGCAGCAGGATGATGAACGAGTAGAGCGCGACCTCACCCAGCAGGAACGACCAGTGGTCGGGGAAC
>DATDAP010000469.1:0-2635 GCA_036525335.1 Microlunatus sp.
GGTGGAACTTCAGCGACTCGACGACCTCCGGGTCGCAGAAATCGAGCATCGACGGGCGCTTCTCGACCACCGTCACCCGGGTGCCGAGTGCGGCGAACATCGAGGCGTACTCGATGCCGATCACGCCGGCGCCCACCACCACCAACGAGTTGGGCACCTGTTGGATCCGCAGCACGCTGTCCGAGTCGAGGACCCGCTCGTCGTCGAACTCGACGTGCGACGGACGGGCGGGCCGGGTGCCCGTCGCGATGACGATCTTCTCCGCGGTGACGGTGTTGTGATCGCCGCGGATGGTGCCGTGCACGCTGACGGTGTGCGGATCGTCGAACTGGGCGGTGCCGCCCAGGATGTCGACGTGGTTGCGCAGCAGCTGGCTACGGATGATCTCCACCTCGCGGCTCACGACGTGCTGGGTGCGGGCCAGCAGGTCGCTGATGGTGATATCCGATTTGGGTGCGGCTCTTCTGGAGGGACCTCACGCGGCCTGTGGGATGACGTCCTGGGCGTAGCGGGACTCGTGGACGCGGTGACGTTCTTGGGTGAGGTGGTAGTGCCAGTAGTCGTCGAAGTCGCCGTTGCTGCGGATGGCGCGGAGTTTGAGGATGGCCTCTGCACCGGGTAGTCCCCATCGGGCACCGGTGAGGTCCATCCGGTCCTTCACCAGATGTCGGCATGCGCCTTCGATGACGCCTGTGGCGATCGGCCAACCGCTGGCCAACGCGGTGGGGTAGTCCAGGTAGCGGGCCTTGTTGGTCAGGTAGACGGCGCAGGCATCGGCGCCGGCTCGTTGAGCGTCGTGGAGCCCGGCGATGGTGGCGGCGCGCCGGATCGCGCCGGCGACCCGGGTGGCCTTGCCGTCCAGGACAGCTCGTGCCTGGTGGCGTACCCATTCCTCGGCGGCGGGGTCGCCTTCATGGTGGAAGCACCAGGCGGCCTTCCAGATGTACTCCAGGACATGGATGAAGTCGATCACGATGGTAATGGGTACGGCGCGGGCGTGGGCCTCGGCGGTGATCCGGTCGATCTGGTGGTTGTTGCCATCGACGAGGGCGACCCAGGTCCGGTCGTGGTCGGGGTCGCGGCGGTCGGCCTCGGCGAAGATCTGGGCGACCACGGATGCGGCGTCGGCCACGACGCTGGCGGTCAGCCACTTGTTCGACGTCACCGGCCCGGGCCTGGCGTGGGCGCGTTCGGTGTCGTCCGCGGGCAGGATGTCGGCGCTGGCGCGCCGGGCGGCGGTGGCGTCGAACACGGTTCCCACTTCAGCCATCCGTTTCCGGTTTCGCTTCTCTCCTTTCGACAGCCGGGTCGCCAGCTTCGGGCGGGTCTTGGCGGCCGCGGCGGCGGTGGCCGCCCGGAGTGCGTCGTGGCGCATCACGACACCTTTGCCGTCGCAGGACAGCACGAGCGGGTCGCTGCTGGAGCTGGCCGGTGGTTGCCGCTGGCGGTAGAACCCGTCGGCGTCGATGGCGGATCGGCGGGCGAGTTGTTCGATCTGCCGTTTGCCGACCCGCTGTCCGGTGCCCCGTTCGATTGCCTCGACCGCCCCCTCGAACGACCCACGTGAGCTCTCGACCGCCGCAAGACAACGCAACCCGTGGGAGTACTCCTCCGCGGGAAGGTTGAGTTCCCCGTCGGCTGGGTGCAGGTTGATCCGTCCCCGGGCCCGGTAGGCGATCCGGGTCACCCGGACCTGCCCGAACACCGTGGCCAGGCCCCGGGCGTGGCCCGGTTCGGCGCTGGGGTGGATGACCTGGTCGGCATCGGCCACTGCCTCGATCCGCTGCTCCCGAGTCGCACGCAGGTCCAGGTGATCCTGGAACATCTGACGGAACAGCTCCCGGGCGTCCGCCTGGAGCTGCGCCTCCAGCTCGGAGTGCTCCAGGCCACCCGCCGGGCGGCCTTCCAGCCAGGCCAGCACGTTCTCGAACCGCTCACGGGAGGCGGCGAACGCCTCCACCGCTGCCGGCTCGTCCGGCCCGATCATGACCGGCTGGGCCGCCGCGCGGCCACCCGGCCCAGCAATGCGGTCAACCCGGCCGCGGCCTGCGCGTCCAGATCCGCCTTGGCCTGCGCGTACCGGGCCAGCGCCGCGGCCACCTCGACGGCCTCCTGCTCGGTCAACGTCAAGGTCTTGGTCCGCCCGCCCGCCGGGTAGGCCAACGCCGGGCTGGCATGTCCCTCACCATCCGCGCACCGACAGGTTGGCGTCCCGCACCTGCGGCGCAGAGTGAACAGGCTGCCTCGCAGCACCTCGGGCTGCGGGGGGAAAGCAGAACCGGAACGACGTACGGCAGACATGGACTTGTCCTCCACCTGTAGGCAGATTACCAACAGGTTGAATGGACCACGAGACCTGCCCGGATGCGCGGAGGGACACGCCGGTAGAGCTGGAAGGCAGCAGAGTCCCCTGGGGACCCCCCTGGGGGGCTTGGGCGCCGGAGGCAAAGCCGAGCGAGTCACCTACAGCTTTGGATCAAGCTCCGACCGTCACTGCAGAAGAGCCGCACCCGAACCAAACTGCGCGTTGCGCGGAAGCGGGGTGACGCGTCGAGGTGCCCTCCTGCGCGCGGACTACTTCCCGGTGACAGCCGGGCACGGCGTTCTGCGGGAACGGGCTGTGTCGGTCGTCGAC
>DATDAP010000470.1:0-2568 GCA_036525335.1 Microlunatus sp.
CGCGACGACGAGCCCGAAGAGCACCCCGCAGACCACGCCCCAGCCGATCATCCGGGTGGTCATCGCCCGGCCGGTGGCCACGTCACCGGCTCCCAGAAGTCGTCCGATGATGGCCTGCCCGGCGATGGCGATGGCGTCCAGGGCGAAGGCCAGCAGCACCCAGATCGAGTTGACCACCTGGTAGGCGGCGAGCACGATCGTGCCGCTCGCCGCGGCCACCACCGTGGTCAGCGTGATCGCGACCTGGAGGGTGGCCGTGCGGGCGATCAGCCACACCCCGGTCCGCGCCGCCGCGAACACGCCTGCGGGGTGGAAGCCCAGGGGTACGCCCGACCGCCGGGCACCACGCACCACGATGACGGCGATCACCGCGGCCGCACCGCTCTGGGCGATCAAGGTGCCGATCGCCGAGCCCCGGATGCCGAGGCCGACCCCGTACACGAGGGTCGCGTTCAACGCGATGTTGGCCAGGTTGGTGGCGACCGCGACCTTGAGCGGGGTCGTGGTGTCCTGCAGTCCGCGGAGGACGCCGGTCCCGGCCAGCAGCACCAGCACCGACGGCAGCCCGCAGACTGCCACGCGCAGATAGGCCAGGGCCGCGTCCCGGACGGGGGCCGACGGCCCGTACGCCCCGACGATGGTCGGCAGCAGCAGCTGCAGCACGATCACCAGCGCCACCCCGATGAGCACGGCGAGCACCAACCCGTCGATCCCGCCGGCCAGGGCAGCCCGCCGATCGCCGGCGCCGAGCCTGCGGGCGACGGTGCTCGTGGTCCCGTACGCCAAGAAGATGCACAGCCCGACGACGAGGCCGATCAGGTTGGCGGCGATCCCCAGTCCGGCAAGCTGATCGGTGCCCAGGTGCCCGATGAACGCCGAGTCGGCGATCAGCAGGAGCGGCTCGGTGACGAGGGTGGCGAAGGTGGGCAGCGCGAGCGCGAAGATCTCGCGGTCGAGGGCGCCGTAGCGGCGCGTCCTCGTCGGGCGGGCAGACATCACGACCTCGTTGCAGACGGTCGTCGGTCGACGACGGGTTGACGGACGGTCGTCGGTCGACGACGGGGCGGATCGGACGCTGTTGTCCACAGGGTTATCCCCACTGTGGATGAGTTACACGCGTGTCATTACCGGCGAGTAGCCCGGCGAACGCCGGACTCTGCTATTTCCAGAGGGTGGCGATCCCGAACGCTGCAGCCATGCCACCCATGCCGATCAGGATGTTCCAGTTGCCGAGGGCAGCCATGAACGGGATCTGTGTGCCCGCGATGTAGTAGACGATCAGCCAGGCCACGCCGAGCAGTCCGACCGCGATGAAAGTGGGCGGCACCCAGCGTCGACTGGCCGGGGCCTTGAACTTCTTCGGCTTCGCCTCGGCCGCCGCCTTCTGCTTCTTCTTGCTCTCGGTCGACTTACGGACTCTGGACTCGGGCACGCTGATAACTCCTCGGGTGTCGAGCAGTTAGCGTAGTTCACTCAGCCGCGCCTGCGGCGATCCTGACGACGGATACGGCACCTCACACACTGGGACAGGGGGCGGGGGACGGCATGAACGCGTCGCGCCAACCGGTCCAGTCGTTGTGGCGTCGCATCCGCCGGTCCCTGATCCGTGCCCGCTCGGCGCAACGGCGGCGTGACAGTCAGCGGACCCGGGTGGGGCGGCTGGCGACGGGCGCGGTCCTGGTGGTCGCCGGGTTGCTGGTGGTGGTCAGCGCCTCCAGTGCGCGCGGCATCGACCTGAGGCCGGGGCGGAACACCGACCTGGTCAGCCTCGTGCAGTCCGAATCCCGCCGGAACACCACCCTGGCGGCCCAGGTCACCCGGCTGCGTTCGGAGGTCGACACACTCGCCGCCGCCCAGAGCGACGCCGGCAGCACCGACCTGGCCGGAGACCTCGCCGAGAAGTCGGTCCAGGTGGGCCTGACCCCGGTGACCGGGCCCTCGGTCACGGTGACCCTCGATGACGCCCCCGAGTCGGTGACCGGGGAAGGCGTCGACCAGGATCTGCTGGTCGTCCACCAGCAGGACATCCAGGCGGTGGCCAACGAGCTGTGGCGCGGGGGTGCCGAAGCCATGACCATCCAGGGCCAGCGGGTCATCGCCACCACCGGCATCAAGTGCGTCGGCAACACGGTGGTGCTGCACGGCATCCCCTACGCACCGCCGTACCGGATCAGCGCCATCGGCGACCCAGTCGAGCTGCAGGCGGCCCTGGACAGCTCGGAGTACATCCGGATCTACCGGGAGTACGTCGACGCGTTCCGGCTCGGCTACGAGGTGACGGCGTCGTCGAAGTCGGACTTCCCGGGCTACCAGGGTTCGGTCGATCTGCAGTACGCGACCGCGCTCCGCTGACCCCGATCTCTGTCGAGCTCATCTGAACAGATGTGGTCAGCTCGACAGAACTTCCAGGTGGCGGGGGAGAATGACCCCATGCCGCGTACGAAGATCCTCGTGGTCGACAACTACGACTCGTTCGTCTACAACCTCGTCCAGTACCTGGCGCAGATCGGCGCCGAGGTCGAGGTCTGGCGCAACGACGACCCACGGTTCGCCGACGACGCCTTCACC
>DATDAP010000471.1:0-2319 GCA_036525335.1 Microlunatus sp.
CTTTTCGTCGGTGAGCGAGGGAGGAGGGAAGGAGTGGTCCGAAGGTGCGGCCGTTGCGCGAACAAGCCTTTGAGAAGGTGCGCGCGAGGACCCGGGATAGACGTTCCGCACAGGGGATGACCGCCCACGCGGGGAACGTGAGCGGCTGTGGATGCGTACGGCCTATCCCGGGCGTCGAAGAGCCCCCCGACCCTATCAACGCTACCGAAGCAACGCTGTCCGCGCGGGCGATTGGCGAAAGCCCTGGGGACGTTCAGCGGATCGGTCAGACCAGACCGCTGTAGGGATCCCACGCCGGACCGGCGGCGGGGGCGTCGTCGCGCAGCACCGTGGCCTGGATCAGCCCGTACGGCCGGTCGTCGGCGTGGAAGACCTCGTTGTCGTTGTCCAGCCCGAAGCGGCTGAGATCGTAGAGGAAGTGGTGCTTGTTGGGCGCGGAGAGCTTGATTTCGGCGATGAACCCGTACGCCTCCAGGACGCCCTTTCCCATCTCGTACAGGGTCTGCTGCAGGGCGAGGGAGTGCACCTCGGCGAACTTGCGGACGAGCACGTTCTTGATGCCGACATAACTGGCCTCCCAGTCGACGTCGAGGCTGGTGAAGCGCCACTTGGCGATCAGGGAGGTGGCCATCACCCGGTCGGAGGTGGGCATCAGGGTCGTGTACGCGTCCTCCAGGAAGCCGTGGAACTCCGAACCCGTGGACTTCAAGATCACCAGGTCCTTCAGGCCGCCGGTCACCCAGGTCTGCTGGTCGTCGTCGGTGCCCTCGACCGTGACGGCGGCGAGCCGGACCTCCTGCCCCTTGCGGATCCACGTGTGGTCGTGCTCGGCACCGTCGATGCTGACCCGCTCCCAGGCGAACTCCTCGACCTCGATCCGCGCGCCCTCGACCGGGCCGATGTCGGCGACGTAATGACGCGCCAGGGCCAGGCCGTAGTCCTCGATCGAGTCCAGACCCTTCTCCTTGGCGTACGCGTACGCGGTGTTCTTCTGGGTGTCGGTGGGCAGCACGTCACCTTGGTCGCCCTCGAGGTGGGCGGCCGCGAAGTCGCCGCGGAGAGCACTCGAGACGTTGATGTCGTGGATCTCGTGGCGCGGGGTGTCGCGGTAGATCCGCACCACCCGGTTCTCCGCCTTGCCGTACTGATTCGGTCCGAGAACGATCGCCATGCGCCCATTCAAGCGGTGGGCCATGACGTGGGTGTTACGGCTGGCGTAAGGGTACTGTCATCCCGCACTCGCTGGGATCGCCCTCGAACCCGGCTACTTCGTCGTCGTTCGAAGAGGAAAAGGCGCCTCTTCTCTCTCCTCCTCAGCACGCCGGCGGGCGACCCCGGCCGCTCGCGCTCCGAGACCCAGCGGCAGCGAGCCGATCAGGACCCCGCCGACCACCGCGACGCCGGCCAGCGCCTCGACCCCGTCGATGACCTCCCCGAACAGCGCCCAGGAGCTGAGGACGCCGACGATCGGCACCAGCATCGAGAACGGAGCCACCGAGCTCGATGGGTAGCGGGACAGCAGGGCGTTCCAGATCCCGTACCCGAGCAGGGTCGCGACCACCACGATGTAGAGCAGGCCCAGCACCGCCGGCAGGGCCTGGGCGGTGACGGCGGTGGACAGCGCCTGACCGATCTGTTGGGGTCCCTCGACGTACAGCGACACGGCCAGCATCGGCAGGGGCGGGACCACCGACATCCACAAGGTGAGGTGCAGTGGTTTGGGGGCGGCGGCCTTGCGGCTGCAGACGTTGCCGATGGCCCAGCCCAGACCACCCGCGAGGGTGAGGACGACCGGCAGCAGCGCGGCCGTCTCGCCGCGGTGGACGGCGATGGTGGCCAGACCGGCGACGGCCAGCAGGATGCCGACCACCTGCCGACGGCTGATCCGCTCGGCCAGGAAGATCCCGGCGAGCAGCACGGTGAAGGGCGCGGAGGCCTGCAGCACGAGCGAGGCGAGCCCGCTCGGCATCCCGGCGGCCATGCCGAGATAGAGGAAGGCGAACTGCAGGACGCCGATGCCCAGACCGGTGCCGATCAGCCAGCGCAGCTTCACCTGCGGGCGCGGGACCAACAGGATCGTGGGGATGGCCACGAGGGCGAACCGCAGCGCCACCAGGAACAGGGGCGGGAAGTGCTGCAGCGCCAACGCGGTGGCCGGGAAGTTGAGGCCCCAGCAGACGGCGACGAGCAGAGCCAGGAGACGGTCGCGGGAGTGCACGTCCTCGATCCTCGTCGCGATCACGGTGAAGCACAATCGACATGTGCTTCACTTACCTCGTAGTCAGACTTAACAGTCGTCCACTCCGCGGGGGATATATC
>DATDAP010000472.1:0-4647 GCA_036525335.1 Microlunatus sp.
AAGGTGCACGATCTCGTCGTTGTGCACGATGCCGAGCGCCAAACCGGGGATGCGCACGTCGCGCATCTCCTCGGCGAGGTACGCGTCGATCGCGGCGAAGTCGGGAATGGCGGCAGGTGGCGGATCGGCGTAGGAGGGCACGGTTCGGACCGCGCACAGGGCCACCGTCAGGAGCACCAGCGCGGGCACCAGCCGCCGCAGTCTCCAGCGACGTAGCGCGACGGTCACCTTGAGAACCTCACTGAGCTTAGGAGACATTGGTTGGCCCTCCTGGCAGGGAGTCCAAAGCAGCGTTCGGGATATCCACTTCGCTCTTCGGCGCCGGGCACCATTCAGCGACGGCGGCCGTGGCTCTTGCCGCCAAGTTCGGGCCACTCGCGGCGGCCCAGGCCACATAGCCGTCCGGCCGCACCAGCATCAGGTCCGGCTGCCCGGATCTTGCCGGCTCCAGGCACCGCACCCTGCTGACGCAGCGCCCGGACACCACGGCACTGTCCAGCTCCGCGGCGATGGTCCGGTCGACCAGCAGGAACCGCCCGCTGCGCAACACCTCGTAGAGGCGGCCGCCCTCGCAGGCAAGATCCGGAACTCGCCGGCCGGCATACGGATGCGCGTGGCGGCCCCGCGCTGGATAGGAGAGGCCGAGGCCAGTGAGCCGGCCAGCCATGGCTCGGCGGGTCCGGCCGAACTTCAGCACCGACCGGATCACCTGGGTCTGCAGCTGCCGGCGCAGCGCCGAGCGGCCGAGCACGAGGCGGTTGAACCCGTCGGTCAGAGCGAGGACCTGCGCGCCGACGCGGTGCCGTTCGTCCTCGTAGCTGTCGAGCAGCCAAAGCGGCGCCCGACCCGCAACACCGGCAGCAAGCTTCCAACCCAGGTTCATCGCATCCTGGATGCCGGTGTTCATGCCCTGGCCGCCAAGCGGGGAGTGCACATGGGCAGCGTCGCCGGCGAGGAACACCCGGCCGGAACGGTAGTGCCGAGCCTGGCGGCGCTCGCTCAAGAACCTCGAGCTCCAGCGCAGTTCCTGCATGCCGAAGTCGGTGCCGACAATGCGGGCGAAGGCGTCACGCATCTCCTCGATCGGCAGCGGCGTGGCCAGGGGTGTGTGCTCGCGCAACCGGTCCCACGCAATGGCGCGATACCAGCCATCGCCGAACGGCACCACGATCACGGCGCCGTCGACGTTCGAGCTCGCGAACATGGCTTGCTCGGGCGGGTTAGCGAGCTGGACGTCAGCAAGCATGATGTGGGTCTCGTACTGGTTCCCGACGAAGTCGATGCCCAGCAGATCCCGGACCGTGCTGTGCGCTCCGTCGCAACCCACGACATAGTCGGCCGCCATGGATGCGCCGTCTCGTAGGCCTACCACGACGTTCTCAGCGTCCTGCTGCAACGCAACGACTTCGGCGCCTCGGATGATGTGGACGCCCAGCTCCCTGGCGCGGGCTTCGAGTACCTGCTCAGTGCCACTCTGCGGGACGATGAGAATCATCGGGAACCGGGCGTCGAGCTCTCGCAGGTTCAGGGTGGCACCCGGCGCCGGTTGGATGTCGTGCACCGGCACGCCTCGGGCCACTAGGTCCTCAGCGAGCCCGCGGGCGTCCAGCAGCTCCAGAGTGCGAGCGTGTACGGCGAAGGCCCTCGTGGTGTTCGGCTCGGCAGTGCGTTGGTCCAGCAGCTGGCAGCCAACGCCTGCGAGTGCGAGCTCACACGCGAGCATGAGGCCGGTCGGTCCGGCTCCCACCACGATCACGTTGGTTGTACGTGCAGCGTTCTCGGGAAGCGGTAACGGGGCCATGACGGTCAGTCTTGGTGGAGCCAGGGTGGTGCGGCACCACCCGCGCGGCAGATCCACCCGGGGTGGTGGCGTTCAAGCGGGTCGACTAGATCAGGCCGGACTCCCGAGCACGCGAGACCGCCTCTTGCCGGGTCGCCGCGCCCAGCTTGCGGTAGAGCGCCTTGGTGTATCCCTTCACCGTGTTGATCGACAAGTACAGCGCGGCCCCGATCTCACGCTGACTGGCAGGTCCGGGCAGCATCCGGAGGATCGACAGCTCACGGTCGGTCAGCTCCTCGAGCACCACACCCGCCCGGCGGGCGGCCCGAGCGGACCCACGACCGATGCGCGCCTCGACAGCAGCCAGTTCACGCCTGGACGAGGGCCAGATCGGCTCGGCATCACCGGTTTCTCGGGCCTCGGTCAGAGCGGCACGGGCAGCGGCGGTGTCGCCCGCCGCCAGCTCAGCCTCGGCGAGGCTCGTCAACGCCGACACCAGATGGGACGGCGGCGCCCAAACCCTGGCCTGAGCCACAGCGCGGCGCAGCGCTCGCTGAGCGCCGGGAAGGTCGCCGTCGCGGAGAGCGAGCCGTCCCTGCACCATCTGCAGCCGAGGCACTCCGGGAGCAACGGTGTCCCCCCATGCGTCCTCCACAGCCTCCACCACGGGTGCCAACCGAGTGCACAGCTGCCGGGCATCCTGGAGCCGGCCGCTCTGGAACAGTGCGAGCGAAAGGCTGCACGCAGCCTGCAGACCCAGCAGCGGGGCAAGCCCCAGTTCACCGGCCCGGCGCCAGGCGTCGTCGAGAACCGGCAGGGCATCCCCGGCCCGGTCGTCGACAAGCAGTGCTCCACCGAGGATCAGCCGCGAAAGCACATACCCAGCTACCGTGGTGTCGGTCTCCCGTGCCACCGCCTGTTCGGCACACTGCAGCGCACCATGGATGTCAGCCTCAGCCTGGCGCTGTACAGCTCGCATGGTCAATGCCGCACCCCGCAAACTGTGCCAACCGTCCAGCGGAGGAACATCATCGGCGATGAGCTTGTCTGCGGCGTCGAGCCACGGGTCCATTCGGGTGTACTCCCCGACCAGACCCGCCGCCCAGGCCAGCGACACGCACAACTGGGGGTCAGCGTGCGCGATGGCTCGATCGAGCTGGTCACCGAGCTGCAGATGGGTGCCCAGAGCGGCACGCTCCAGAAACCACGGAACCGACGACCGCAGCAACGCGGCTGCCCCCTCGTGGTCGCCGGCCCTGATCCGGTGACCGATTGCCTCGGATACCGAACCCTCGGTGAGGTACCAGTCCGAGGCCCTCACGAGCGTCTCCCGCGCCAGGTCCGGCGTAAGCTCGGAGTGAAGCGCATCGCGGAACAGCTGATGGCAGCGATACCACTCATGTTGACCGTCCAGCGCAACGACGAACAGGTCGGACCGGTCGAGTTCGGCCAAGATCGCCGCGGACCCGAACCGCTCCAGCACTGCGTCACATAGAGGTCCTGACAGCCGCTCGAGCACCGATGTCCGCACCAGGAGGTCGCGATGCTCAGGTGGTAGCCGGCACACCACCTCGGTGGCGAAGTAATCCAGAATGTGTCGGTCGTCGCGCCGAATGCTCCCGGCGCTCGCGGTCGGTGTTGATGATCCGCGCAACGTCAGGGCGGTGAGCTGGAGTCCGGCCGCCCACCCCTCGGTGCGCTCACACAACCCTGTCACGATCGTATCGTCTAGAGGGGTTCCACCCACCGCGACCAACAACTTGCCCGCCTCCGCAGTCGAGAAGGTCAGATCGGAGATACGGATCTCGGTCAGCTCGCCACGCGCTCGCAGAAGAGCCAGGGGCAGCGGTGGGTCCGCTCGCCCAGCGACCACGATGCGCATGGCCGGCGGCAGGTACGCCAACAAGAACTCCACGCTCTCATGCACCTGCGGGTTGCCGAGCCGGTGATAGTCGTCCAGGACAAGGACGGCTTCAGCAGATCCCGACTGCAGCTCGTTGAGCAGCAGGGGTATTGCAAGATCCACGGGCTGGATTCCGCTGGCGCCCAACGCGGCCAACGCCCGAACGCCGATGCCGTAAGCACCGAGGGCGGTCAGAACATAGCTCCAGAACCGGACCGGTTCGTCGTCGGACTCGTCCAGCGAGACCCAAACGATGTTTCGGCGCTCCGCCGGATCATGAGCCCATTGCGATAACAGCGTCGTCTTGCCCCAACCTGCGGGTGCGGCCACAACGGTCAGCCGAGTTGCGGCGTTCCCCAGCAACAAGTCGTGCAGCCGCTGCCGCACCACGACTCCCTGGCGGGCTGGTGGAATCGTGCATTTGGCCCGAAGCAGCTGTCCCACCGGTCGGTGATTCTGCGGCCTCATCGCTCAACCCCCTCGACGAAGACTAATCCCCCTGGTTCCCACACAACAGTGACCGCTTGTCGCGGCTGTACCACCTCAGCGGCCGGCACAGGGCAGGCAGCTTGACTTCGTCCAGCTCACAGGCAAGCGCTCCAGGGCTGCCGGGTCCTGGCCACACCAGCGCGTCCACCCGGGTGGACTTCGTCGGCGGGTGGTGCGGCCGTCGGTTCCCTGCGCCATCGTCGTCTCTGTGACCCTGCGCTATGAGCTGCATCTCACAGACCGGCTACCTCAGTCCGCAGGAGACCTCATTCGGTCCCGACTGGGCCCCTTCGTCGAGCACCGTCGCGGAAAAACGGACATGTTAACGGGCACTGTCGCCGATCAGTCCGCTCTGCGCGCGCTCCTCGCACTGATCTGGGATTCAGGCGTCGGAGTGCAGTCCGTTGCGGTTGAACCCAAGCTCGAAACCGGCAGAGCGTGAGGTGCGCTATCGCCGAGCCATACAGAGCGCCCG
>DATDAP010000473.1:0-3969 GCA_036525335.1 Microlunatus sp.
GGTTGTCGACGGCCGTCGTCCCGTCCCGGAAGGTCTTGGAGACTGACTCGAACTCGATCACGCGAAACCCCTGCTACCTCGTCCTGGTAGGCCTCGACGCTCCTGCGGGTCGCGACCACGACTGGCCGGTCGCCCGCGCCGCCAACCACGTCGACCCTAGACGCCGCCTCCGGGCGAGCCGGGTAGGCGCATCGGCGTGCCCCCACTTCCCTCGCTGACCTCGTCGTGGGACCAGGAAGCGCGACGCCAAACCTCTTGATCATGACGTCACTTTGACGCCATACTGGCGTCATGGATCTTTCGCCCTATCTCGAGACCGTTCGCCACGGCGTCACCAGTGCCGCCGCGCTCGGAGACGACAACACCCGCCTGACGGCAGAACGCCTGGGGGGAGCCGTGGAGGCCAGCACCCGGCTCGCACTGATCCGGGTTCTGTCCGACGCCGCCGCCCAGATCAGCGCCGAGACGGCGCCGACCTCGGTGGAGCTGCGGATGAACGGCCCGGACCCCGAGCTCGTGGTGCTCGTCCCGGCTCCCAGTCCCGAGCCGACCCTGCTGCTGCCCGACGACACGCCGTACCCCGAGGGCTCGGACCCCGATGCCCCTCCATCGGATGCGGAGCCGGCGCTCGGGGAGCCCGGCGGGAGCGAGGATGACGAACCCGTAGCTCGGATCAGTCTGCGCCTACCGGCTTCGGTGAAGGCCAAGGTCGACGAGAAGGCCGATGGGGATGGCATCTCGACCAACGCCTGGCTGCTGCGGGCCGTGATGGTCGCCCTCGACGATCGCCCGATGCCGCCAGCGCCGCCCCGATCAGGTCCCCCGACCGAGAGCGGCCCGTTCGGGCCGTACGGGGTCTTCGGCCCGAACGGACCCTTCGGAGCGGGCGGCGTGTTCGGTGGTCGCGGTCGACACCCCGGCGACGGACCCGGGGTAGAACCGGCTCGCCGGGGCACCGTGCAGGGATGGGTTCGATGACGGCCCGGACCTTCGACGCCGTGGGCGTCCGGGCGATCGTGATCGAGAACCTGGGCCGCGGTTCGGTGAACGTCGAAGCCGGCCCTCGCGATGACCTGGTGGAAGGCACGGTCACCGCGGACGAAGAGCTGCTGCACCAAGCGAGCATCCGGCACGAGGCAGACACCCTCCGGATCTGGTTCCCCGATCAGCTGTTCCGGACTCAGACCGCGCACATCCGGATCGGGGTACCGGTGGGGACGGCGCTGACCGCCCGGACCGGATCGGCGGACGTGACGGCCACCACCCCCCTCGGTCGGTGCCGACTCACCACCGGATCCGGCGACATCAGCCTGAGCGGAGCCACCGACCTCGACGTCACCTCGGGCTCGGGATCGGTGTCGGTGGGGGTGCTCGGCGGTAGCGCCGCGCGGATCACCAGCGGCTCCGGCGACCTCGTGATCGGCGAAGCCCGGTGTGCCCTGACGGCCAAGTCGGGCTCCGGCGATCTGCTGGTCCGCTCGCTGAACGCAGCCGATCTCCGCGCCTCGTCCGGCTCGGGCGACATCTCCGTGCCGTCGACCAGCGGCTCGGTCGACCTCCGTACGGCGTCCGGATCGCTGACGATCGGCATCGCCGAAGGACTCACGGCCTGGCTGGACCTGAGCTCGACCAGCGGTGCCGTCCGGGTCGCGATGAACGCGTGCAGCGAGCCTGTCGAGGGCGAGCCGTACGTGAGCATCCGGGCCCGGACCGCTTCCGGCGAGATCGCGGTCTACCGGGCCGGCTGAGCCGGGTCGAGTGCCCGCACCGTCTAGATCTCCGAGCGGTGGAAGTTGAGGTGCGAGCGACTCGGAGTCGGTCCCCGCTGTCCCTGGTAGTGCGATCCGTAGAGCGCAGAGCCGTATGGGTGCTCGGCGGGCGACGACAGCCGGAAGAAGCAGAGCTGGCCGATCTTCATCCCTGGCCAGAGCTTGATCGGCAAGGTGGCGACGTTGGACAGCTCGAGGGTGACGTGACCGCTGAAACCGGGGTCGATGAACCCGGCCGTCGCGTGCGTCAGCAGTCCGAGCCGGCCCAGCGAGGACTTGCCCTCCACCCGGGCCGCGACGTCATCGGGCAGCGTCACCACCTCGTAGATGGAGCCGAGCGCGAACTCACCGGGGTGCAGGATGAACGGTTCGTCCGGTTTGACGTCGATGGGACGGGTCAGCTCGGACTGGTCCTCGGCTGGGTCGATGTGCGGGTAGCGGTGGTTCTCGAACACCCGGAAGTAGCGGTCCAGCCGGACGTCGATGCTGGACGGCTGCACCAGGCCCGGGTCGTACGGCTCCAGGCCGATACGGCCGCGATCGATCTCGGCCTTGATGTCGCGGTCGGACAGCAGCATGGGTGTGACCCTAGTGGTTGCGGCCGGAGGTTCGACGAGCCTCTGATCGTGACCACTACCGGCCGGGTCGGTGGACCTCGAGCCAGTGGTCGCCGAAGGAGATCACCGAGCCGCCGGGGACGTCCACCAGATCGCCGGGAGGACAGGGACGCTGGCCTCCGTCGGGCGCGGTGACCATGGTGCCGTTGGTCGATCCGCGGTCCATCACGTAGAGGCCGCTGACGTCGACGCCGACGGCGAGGTGCGACTTGGAGACCGTCCGGGTCTCGTCGGACACCTTGATCAGGGTCGCGTCCTCCTCGCCCACCCGCGGCTGGGGGTTGCGACCCAGGAGGACCAGTCGCTCCACGGCGACCTTCCGACCGTCGTCCAGCCGCAGCATCCACTCGGTGAGGATCTCGGGCTCGCCGGCCTCCTCCGCCCCTTCCGCTGCAGCTGCCTCTGCCTCGGAGGAATCGGCCTCTGCCGGCGGCTCGGTCTCCGCGGCCGCCTCGTTCGGGGCGGTCTCGGCCACCGGAGCGAGGACGGCGGGCGCCTGACCGTTCTCGGTTCCCGCGACGATGACGGTCTCCTCGGACTCGGTGGGCTCCGCCGGCGACACCGGCGCCGTCTTCGTCGTTCCCTTCCCGGCCGCAGGAGCCGTGGCGGCCGACGATCCAGCCGCCTTCTTCGCGGCGGGTCGGGAAGTCGTGGCCACCGACGCCGCGGCCTTGACCGGCGCCTTGCGGGCCACCGCCGACTTCGGCCGGGGCGGCGCCAACGGCCGTTCCTTGATCACCACGGCGTTCGCCGCGAGGTCGTGCCAGCCCTGTCGACGCGGGTGCCGGGTCATCACGATCAGCATGGCGACGAGACCGACCACCGTGACGGTCAGACCGGCGAACACGAGCCAGCGCACCAGCACCCGAGCCCACCCCAGTGGGCGCCCGTCGCTCAGACCGACGACCTGGAGACTGTCGAGTCGCATGCCGGGCCCGGCGGCGCGGCGTGCCCGCTGCGCCCAGACCAGGATCGCCCAGCCGAGGGCGACGACCAGACACAGCACCACGACCAGGACGGATCCGTTCAGGACGAACGCGAACAGCAGTGCCAGACCGACGAGCAGCCACACGGGACCGACCTCGACGAGGGCGGCCAGCAGTCGCGGGCCTGTCGCGCCGGCGATCACTCCGGGCGGCAGGCCAGTCGTCGTACGCGAGTTGGGCATGACGGCCTCTCCCATCGGCTGGCGGGTTGTGCGGCAAACCCTACCCAGCCGCAGCCGCGCCCGTGTGCATCAGGCGCTGTTGGGTCGCGCGTCCTGCGTTCGTGGGCAGTTCCGGGACTTGCGACGCCGGCGATCCTCGTGGCTAGCTGCCGGGCCGGGGCGGACCGTCGACCAGCACGGCGACCCCGTCACCGAGCTCGACGACGGTCCCGACCACGACCGCGTACGGCTCACCCGGCTGCAGCTGCAGCCGTTCGACCCCGGGACCGGGTCGCACGATCAAGGTGCCGTTGGTCGAATGCAGGTCAGTCAGCCGGATCTCCCAGTCGTCCGGGCTGACCAGCAGATGCGTACGGCTGATGTCCTGTCCCGGACTGGGCACCCGCATCAGCGCCGGCACCTCGGACAGGTCGTC
>DATDAP010000474.1:0-4047 GCA_036525335.1 Microlunatus sp.
GAATGACGCTATGCCCCACGGGATGGTCACGATCAGCAGGCAGCAGATCAACCCCGCGAGCGCGTACGCGAGCCAGAGCCACAGACCGCTGAAGATGAACCAGATGATGTTGAGCAACGTGCGCATGGGATCAATTCTCGCTGCCCGGTGATCGAGGACAACCCGGTGATGTCCCTGGTTGCCGCCGGACACCACCCGGACGCGGTCCCGAACGAGTCAGCCGATCGCACCGGTGAAGGTGACGGCCCGGGACGGGTCCACGGGGTCGGTGATCTCGATGGTCACCGCCTGGCGCTGCTCGGCCGGACGATCACCCGACGTCGTTATCCGTCGAGGCGCCGGGTTCGAGGATGGGGAGTCTCGGGCCTCGTCCACGTAGACACGAGGGGCCTCAGTCCCGTCGGGACCGGACCTCGCCGTGACCAACGGAATCATCTCGACCTCGGCGGTGCAGTTGTTGGTCCAGACCAGGGTGGCGATGACGTAGGGGTCCCCACGCTTGGTGTCCTCATCCTCCGAAGCGGTGTCCGGGCCGATCGTCGCGTCGGTGAAGCCCTTGATCCCGAAGGTGACGCCGTCGGCATGCCGGTGGGTCGCGGTCATGGGCACCTCGGGTCCTGCGGCGGCCGGCGACGGTGCGGCCGAGGGGGCTGAATCGGCCGACGAAGACCCCCAAGCCGCGGAGGAGCTCACGTTCGTCCTCGCCGAGCCACGACCAGGTGCTCTCGAGCAGGGCGCGCAGACTGAGGTGGCGCTCCGTCAGTGCTGCGCCTTCGGCGCGGTCGAGACTGTCCACGTCGCCGGCTGCGGTATCCAACACCTCGAGGCTGCGCTCCAGCTGAGCGAGCAGATCGGTGGCGGACAGAGTACAGCGCCACGGTCCCGCCAGCTCGATGGCGAGCGGGAGACCCTCGAGGCGCTCGCAGATGGCGGTCACGGTGGCCGCGTCGTGAGCGGTCGCGGCGTAGCCCGGCAGGATGACGCCCGCCCGGTCGTAACAGGGAGACGGCGTGGCTCCGCCAGGTCGGGTGATCCGTCCGACTGTCCAGTGCCCCGACGGTGACCTCCTGCCCACCGCTGAGCGGGGTCCGGCTGGTGGCCAGCACCGTCAACCCGGGGCAGCTGGCGAACACGTCGGCGACCCAGGGCCTCGCACGCCGGGAGGAGGTGCTCGCAGTTGTCGACCACCACGAGGGCGCGGCGGGAGCGGAGCGCGCGGGCGAGCGTGTCCACCGAGCTGTGCCGCGCCAAGCCCTCGAGCCCCGCCGCCGCGGCCAGGGTCTGCGGCACCCTTGCCGGATCGGTCACCATGGCCAGGTCGACCCACCACACCCCGTCCGGGAATCTGGCCCGTCCGCGCTGTTCGTCCAGCAGCCGGGTGGTGACCTCGACGGCCAGCCGTGTCTTGCCGGACCCGCCGAGTCCGACCAGGGTGGTCAGCCGGGCGTTCGGCGTCGCGGAGACCGCCGACAACCGGGTTCGGAGTGCAGCCAGCTCACGGTCACGGCCGACGAAGCGGTGAAGTACGTGGGCGGACCGGTGACGTGCGCGGCCTCGGCATCCGCAGCCATGACGACAAAGTAGTGGCCCTTGTCGGCCTCGGCTCCTGGCGTGCGGAGATGGCGGGGATCGTGGCGTGAGGTCAGCGGACACCCGGTTGGGACGGGTGGGGTCAGGGCAGCGCGAGAAGGAAGTCGTGCACCGCACCCAGGAACACGGCCGGTGCCTCGATCGGCAGCCAGTGACCGCACTGAGCGACGAGCACCAGCTCGGCGCGGGGCATCGCTGCGACGGCGGCCGCCGAATCCCCCGGGTCGACCAGCGGATCGTCCTCGCCGTGCAGGAACAGGGTGGGCGCGGCGATCTTGATGACGTCCGTCAGCAGGTTGTTGCGCATGCCGCGCGGACCGAGGGTCGCCTGGTTGTAGCGGCCGTAGCCCACCCCGGAGCCGGGCCGGCGGGCCTCGCGAGCGAACTCGGCCCGAACCTGCGCGTCGACGGTCGCGGGGTCGTGCACCATCCGCGAGAGATAGCTGTCGCTGAACCGACCGGCGAAGCGACCCAGGCCGTAGAGAACCGGGTCGGGGAGCTGGGCGGCCAGCCAGGCGCCGAGCTGGGTGGGTGCGTTCTTCAGCCGCCCGGTGAGTCCACCGGGGGCGACCAGGACGAGGCCGGCCACGGCTTCCGGGTGGCGCAGGGCGACGTGCAGGGCGATGTCGCCGCCCATGGAGATGCCAGCCACGGCGAGCCGGTCGAGACCGTACGACCGGGCGATGGTGATCATCAGGTCGGCCAGCTCGCCGGGGTCACCGGTGACCGGGATCCCTTTGGTGTAGCCGAAACCGGGCAGATCGGGAGCGATCACCAGCCGATCCGCCGACAGCGGTCGGAAGATCTTCGACCAGGAGATGGCCGCGTTGTCGTACCCACCGCCGTGGATCAGCAGGACCGGCAGCCGGTCGGGCCCGGCGTCAGCCTGCCGCCGGCCGGCCCGGAGCACGCGTATCCGACCGGGTCCGTGCTCCAGCCAGTCCTCGGCCACACCCTCGGGCAGCAACCGATCGGCCATACCTCAGCCTAGGCGGACGCCGGCAGGTGACCGTCGATGATCACTCGGTGGTGGAGAAGGTGACGACCACCGCGCGGTTCTTCGGATCGGTGCCAGGCTCGACGAGTGGCTCGGAGCTGCCGTAGCCGACGACCTCGACGATGTTCTTGGCGGGGACGTCGAGCTCCTTCAGCAACGCGGCCACCTCGGTCGCCCGCTGGGTCGACAGCTTCTTCGCGAAGTCGTTGTTGGCTCCGGTGGAACCGGCCGTGTGGCCCTCGACCGTGATCTTGGTGCCGGAGTCGATGTCGCCGAGGCACTTCTTCAGCGCCTTGAGGGTGGCCTTCTTGTCGATCAAGGCCGGCTGGTCGGCGACGAACAGCGCGGGGGAGGGCAGGGTGCAGGTGCGGGTCTTGCCCTGATCCGCGGAAGCGAAGTCGGCGTTGGGATCCGGGACCGGGATCGCGGAGATCGTGCCGGTGGCGGGCGTCGTGCCGGTGCCGTCGTAGAAGGTCACCTTCTTGGCGCCGGCCGCGGTGGCCACGCCCTCCCAGACCGCTCGCTGGTAGCCGACCTGCAGCTTCGACAACCTGGCCTGTTCACCGGCCACCGGGGTGACGACGAAGATCACCTCTCGACCCTTCAGGTCGGGGAGCGCGTCGGCCTTCTTGACCGCCTTGACCACCGAGGTCGGCGACTCGTCGAACGCGAGCTCGCGGAAGTCGACCGGCTCCGCGGTGTCCAGCAGGGGCGAGAACACCCAGACCGGGGTCTTGGCCGGGGAGTCGACCGCGTCGAGACCGGCGAGGACGGAGCGGCCGTCAGCCGCGGCCGCATCCGCGTTGATGCCGTCGGTCACGGTGGTCGTGCCGGCAGCCGGATCGGTGGCGAGGTCGACGTCGGAGGTCTTGGTGGTGCCGTCGCCGGCCACGCTGACCCACTCCAGACCGGACCCCTTCTGACCGAGCGCGGTCCACGAAGCGGAGACGGGCTGCGGAACGGCCACCTGCGCCTCATTGCTCGAGACGGCGGTGCTGACCACCGTTCCCTGCACCTGTACGGGGGCGGCAGGCGTCTGCTCGGTGGTGGGCGACGGTTGGTCGGCACCGCAAGCGGCGACCAGAGCCAGCGGGAGTGCCAGCAAGGAGGCGGCCAAGCGGTGTGGGGTCCGGGTCATACACCAGGCTAGGCACGGGCGACGGCCGGATCCCAAATCCTGGCGGCTGTTCGTGACCAAGGACTCAGCACCCACCGGACCAGCGGGTCCATTGGTCGCCGACCTGTCGGACCGGTGGTCGTGAGACCTGTGCGGAAGTGGTCGGTGCCGGAATAGCGGCGGGGTCGCGGGTGCTGGCCCGAAGGCAAACAGACCCCGATCCAGGAGCCAACTCCCGATGCGCGCCGTGACCTATCCCGCCTACAGCACCGATCTCGCCACCTTGGGCGTGGAGGAGCTGCCCCGGCCCAAGCTGGCGCCGAGTGCGGTGTTGATCGAGGTC
>DATDAP010000475.1:0-9471 GCA_036525335.1 Microlunatus sp.
TCGGGCAGCGTGTCGGTGTTGCTCTCCGCGAACAGGGAGTCGCCGCCGCCGTTGCCGATCATGGTGTCGCGGCCGGTGGTGTCGAAGAAGCTGTCCGGTGACGGCCCGCCGATCATGGTGTCGTTCCCCACGCCGCCCAGCTACCGACATCCGAGCCGGCGCCGTGGTCACGACCCGGTCGTCGCCGGCGCCCAGGTCGACCTTGAAGGACAAGTACACCCCGGCCGACTGGACGGCCCGGCACATGACGCCGAACCGCGGGGTCGGCACCTGCGCCACGATGGAACCACACGCTGACCTCGCTGCCGGTCGCGCCCGCCGTTCCGCGCCCGTGGGTACTTGTAGACGAAACGGTCGCGGGCGAGAACCCAGGCATGACCGCGTCACTGGCTGCGAACGCTGCTCGTCGCTCCCGCGGCAGACCGACCAGCGAGAGGATGACCCCCTTGCACGTCCAGTTCGCTTGCAACACTGGCTCGGCAGCGGTCAGCCGTCCGAAGTCGCGTGCGGCGGCGGCACCCGCAGACCCGGGCAGACCGGCGTCGAGCCCTCGTTCACCGGTTCGACAGATTGGGCCTCCCGCAACCGAGCGTCGTCCTCGGTGTCAGTGGCGCAGCTTCGCCGCAACCGAGGTGAAGTCTCGGTGAACGCTCGACATCATCCGCGGGTTCGGCCAGAGATGGGTGCCAGCATGGCTGTACATGTGCTCGGCCGCCCGACTGCAATCGAGCCCGAAACGGAGGAAGCATGCGGGTGATGGCGAATTCCCGGCTCGCAGGGGGTGCCACGCTGGAGCAGCTCACCCGATTCTTCGACCAGAACGGCTTCTCTTCGGCGGTCTGGGACCTCGTGCGCCACCGAGTCGTGACCCACTATTGGCTGAAGGTGGGTGACGTGCCGGGAGTCGTCCTCTTCATGGAGGTCGACTCCCCAGAGACAGCCTCTGAGATCGTGACCGGACTCCCAGCAGTTCAGCAGGGGCTGTTGACGTTCGAAGCCGACCAACTCGGAATGTCGCTCTGAACCGGCAGAACGGACCCAAGTCGGTCCGTCGTATCGCCGGCCGTCGCCTCGTTGCGGTTCCCGGTGCCGAGCAGACGGCGCCGCCGGGCAAGATCGACCCGGTGAATGGCCGGGTCGTGCCGCAGACACCGCCAGAAAAGGGCGATCACTATCGCCAGGGCTAACTCAGCGGAACCCGGATGTTTTTTTGGAGCAGGCGAGGAAGGGAACCTAAGATGACCACGCACGAAACGACGACCGCAGCAGAGCACATCACGGTAGGCGCGGAGTATACGCGGACCGGACCGATCCTGGTCGGGGTCGACGACTCACCCGAGGCGCGAGCCGCCGCAATCTATGCGGCCGGACTCGCTGACAGTGTGGGCAGGACGCTGCTGCTGGCCCATGCACATTCGAAGCCGTATGGCTCGATGGACCTCGCTGGTCAGGGTATGACCGCACAGCTCGAGGCAGCAGCGAGGGAGCTGGTCGACGGGTTGGCCGCCGACGTGCGCCAGCTCTGTTCGGTACCGATCGAGACCGTCATCGCCGCGGGGAAGCCGGCACCCGTTCTGGGCGAACTCGCCGGCAGTGCGTCGATGCTGGTCGTTGGCCAGGACACAGCGACCCTGTTCGATCGGATGACGTTCGGATCCGTCGCCGCCCACCTCGTGGCGACGGCGCCGTGCCCGCTAGTGGTCGTCCCGGCGTCGTGGGACCGGTCGCCGCTCAGCCACCACCCCGTTGTCGTCCTCAGCGGCGACCCTGTTATCCCGGAGACGCTGACGGTCGCGATTGCCGAGGCGAAGCACGTCGCGACGAGCGTGCTGGTCGTCGGCACGGTCCGCCATGCCGCCCCGTCCGCCGAGGTCCAACAGCATCAGCGGGACTTGTCCGCGCTTGTGCTCGCGGCGCAAGAGGCGAACCCGGAAGTCACCTTTGAGACCCGCATCGTCCGGGGTCATCCCGGCGAGGAGCTTGTGCAACTGTCGGCTGACGCCGCAGCGGTGGTGGTAGGGGGTTCGCACCGGCACGGCCAGACAGCCTGGATCGGTTCGGTCGCGCAGGCTGTGGCGAAGCGAACCCACTGCCCCTTGATCATCGTCCCGGCCGAATGATCAGGGCGCGTCCTTCACCCGCTCGGCCGCCGCCAGCAGGATCTGCCGCCGCCAGCTCGTGAAAGGTTGAGCCTCCGCGCGGAGATACCGCGGTCTCGGCGAGCGCGGCGACCTGGGGGCTATCGACGGCTGCTGTCAGGTACACGGTCGACCCAAATCGTTCAACCCCTTATCGCAATGCCCTCTGCTTGAGCAGGTGGGCAAGACGGGTCGCGTCACCCTGATCGGCGCGATACACCAGCACCCTTGGACTCTACGATCTCACCCCGGTGCCGCCAACAAATGCCCGAAAGCCCCTCTCCCGTGGCTGACGGCGGTGCCCGTCACCCCTGTGTGACACCCTGCCAACCCCGGGCAGTGGCTACTCGGTCGGCTCCCAGCAGCACTAGACCTTGCTTTCGCCCTCGACCACGGTAGTTGGTGAAGTCATGCTGGAGGTCGGGCAACTCCAATGACACAGATCGCCCGCCGTGCAGCGCGGATGGGCGCTCGTTTCCCGCTCCGCAGCGCACCGGTCGGCTGGAGCGCCAGCACCAGAAAGACCGCGTGGATTCAGCAGCAGTCGCAGGAGTCTCCGAAGCCGGCGGCGGGCGCATGGCGAAGAGCCAGCCTCATCCCCGCCCACAGCAGCCGTGACACGGGACGAGACGACCACAGGGGGACGACCAAGGTGGCCTCCATTGGGTGCCGAGGCCGCGACCGACCGGTCGGGCATCGACCACCTTGGGGCGGCGGCAGACACACTTGGGCGACCGGCCCGTGAACCTGGAATTGACACCGGCAGCTCATCGCGTCGGACCGGGGGTCAGCGGGCTTGTTTGGGCGGCCGGGCCCCCGGTGATCGGCGGTCCGCTCAGGCCAGGAACGGTTTGAGCTGGTCACCGATGGAGTTTGCGGGCGAGCTCACGGCTGTACAGGAGCCCGTAGGTGAAGCTTGACCGGCGGCGAGGTCAGTGTCTGTCCTGCTCGTTCTGGCTGGGCAGTGCAGATGGCCTGGACGGGCGGCGGTGGGCTGGGTTGGGGACTGTTCGGCAGGCTCCATCGGTCGGGCCAGCGATCGGGTCTTGCTCGCTGGCGTGTACGACGTCGGCGGCTGTCGCCAGTAGTCACCGTGCCTTGCGGCCTTCCGTGCTGACTGTGGTCCTGGGAGGTCTGTGGGTGCGACGACTAGCCCGGTGGGCGGCGGGCGGCGGGACCAGCGGCTGCTGGTCCGTGTGCACCGTCGTCACCTGTTTGGGGAGGAACATCGCGGCGACCAACCCGACGACGGCGAACGTGGCGAGGACGATCACGGCGAGCCCGTACGACCGCTGTGGCGTCGCGGTGATGCCGGCGACCAGGATGGTGCCGGCGATCGCGGCGCCGAGCGATGATCCGAGGTTGGAGACGCTTCGGGAGAGCCCGGAGATCTCGCCCTGGAGTCCTTCGGGGAAGCTGGATTGGACGACGTTCACCGATGGGGTCAGCATCAAACCGAGGCCGAGCCCGATCAGCAGCAGTCCGGGGGCGAAGGCCCAGGCGCTCGGGGAGCCGATCACCATGGCCAGCAGTGCACCAGTGCCGATGATCAACAGCACGAATCCGGCCATGATCAAGGTCCGTTGGGGGTGTCGTTTGGCCAGCCGTTCGGCGGCCAGCGAGGAGAGGAGAAGTCCGACGGTCTCTGCGGTGAAGATGATGCCGGTCTCGATGGCGTTGTAGCCACGCACGACCTGCAGATAGGCGGAGACCACGAACGAGATGCCCATCAGCAGTAGCCATTGGGTGTTCTGGGTGACCAGGCCGAGGTTGGAGGTGCGGTTGCGGAACAGGCTCGACGACAGGAGGGGCTCCCGGCCGGATCGTTCCTTGGCCCGGACCGATCGGAAGAACAGGGCGAGGACGCCGGCGCCGGTGACGATCAGGATGATCATCACCCAGCCGTTGTTGTCGGCCGCGAGGATGCCGAGGACGATGAGGACGAGGCCGACCGCCGACAGGATCGCGCCGACGGTGTCGAAGGCGCGGGTAGGGTCCGGTGGCAGCGGGTCGGTGATCCGGTGGCTCAACAAGATGATCACCACGATAACGAGGGCCTGGAAGCCGAAGGCCGCCCGCCAGCTGATCGTGGAGGTGATCAGGCCGCCGATCAGGGGTCCGGTCGCGGCTCCGATGCCGCCGGCGGCACTGATCAGCCCGAATGCGCGCGCCCGTGACATGAGGTCGGTGAAGTACAACGTGGTGAGGATGTATACGGGCGGGATCAGCAGGGCCGTGCCGACTCCTTCGAGGATCGAGTTCCCGACGATGAGTAGCCCCAGCCCGGGGGACAGTGCGCTGAGCACGGCACCGGCTCCGTACAGGGTCAGGCCGGCAATGAAGCAGCGCTTGCGCCCGTAGCGGTCGGTGAGCTTGCCGCCCGGGATCATCAGCGCCGCCATCACAAGCAGGAAGAGCGTGATCGCGACCTGCACGCCCTGCACGGTGGTGTCCAGGTCGGCGCTGATGTCGTTGATCATCACGTTCATGTTGGAGCCGGCGAAGCTGCAGATGAATTGAGCCAACGCCAGCGGCGCGAGAACCGCCACGGGAGGCGGCGGGGTCGGTCGGGCAGGTTGGTGCGTCATGTCGTCCTCGGTGGGCGGTCGGGTTCAGGGGCCGTCCGGCACTAGCGCGCCGCTGCGGGCTCGGTGGTCGGCTCGACGCGGAGCAGGTGCCAGCCCCAGGGCGGCAGTTGGACGAACAGTCCGTCGGCTAGGTCATTGCCGGAT
The DNA here is from genome assembly GCA_036525335.1 of Microlunatus sp. Lineage (GTDB taxonomy): Bacteria > Actinomycetota > Actinomycetes > Propionibacteriales > Propionibacteriaceae > Microlunatus. The sequence goes on from DATDAP010000475.1 coordinate 4,871, forward strand.
CGGACAAAGTGCGTGTGTTGGGTCGGATCGACCAGCCGCCAGGCCTGGCCTCGCAGATCCTCCCAGGGCGGTTGGATTCGGCCCGCCGCGGTGCTGTCGCTCAGGTTGACCGCGATCAGCCATCGATGCTCCCCGGTCCAGCACCAGCTGACCAGTGCGTGGAATCGGTCGTCCCCCGGCCAACCGGACCGGCGGCAGAGCCGCCATTCTCCGTGCCGCAAGGTCGGGTCGGTTAGGACGGGCAGGAATGCTTGGCGGAACGCTTCCAGCGCGGTATCGGTGGGCTCGTCGGGGTATCGGCGGAGGAACACGGGCAGGTGGACTTGGGATCCGGTGAGTTGGCCGTGGTGCAGCAGTCGGAGGCCGGTCTGGGTCAGCGCTGTGATCGCGGCGACCTTCGACCGTTCGTACCCGAAGGCGGTCGTGGCGCGCGGCTCGTCGTGGTTCTCGACGAAGCGGACCAGCCTGCGTTGATAGTCGGGGTCGGCGTGCAGGTGCCCGTCCACCTGGTCGGCGGTTCCGTCCAACAGCCGGTCATACAGCCGTTTGTCGTAGCAAAAGTCGAAGCCCTGCTGCTGCAGGTCCCATTCCCGATCCCAGTACGCCTCGGCCAGGAAGACGAACCGGGGGTGTTCCTGCCGTACCGCCTGGATCACGGTGGGCCAGAAGTCCGTTTCGGGGGTTGGGCCGACGAATCCGCACCAGGTCTGGGCGAACACCTCGTTCATGGCGAGCATCGCCATGTCGCAGCGCACGCCGTCGCACTGCTCGGCGATGCGGCGCAGGGTCTGATCCACCGCCGCACGCAGCTCCGGGGCGAAGGCGTTCAGCTGCACGACGTCGGGCCAGGCCGGGAAGTAGGGATCCCGGCCGTTGGCGAGGATCCGATCACCGACCCGCACGAAAGAGGCCGGGTCCTGCTCGAGCTGCTCGTCGGTGCCCACGACAAACAGGTCCGGGTTGGTGGTCGTCCACGGATGGTCGGGCGCGACATGGTTCGGGACGAAGTCGAGGATCAGCCCGAGACCGCGCGAGCGCAGCGCCTCGCGGGCAATGGCCAGGCCGCGCGGTCCTCCGAGGTGAGCGTCAACGACGTAGTCGCGCACGCAGTAGGGCGACCCGACGACATCGGCTGGCTGCCAGTCCGGTAGGGCGGCGCTGAAGCTGGACTTCAGTTGCTCGTTCGCCAAGGCAATGGCTGTCCCGGCGGGGCTGCGCTGCCACACACCCATCAGCCAGACGGCGTCGCAGCCGAGCCCCGCCAGGTCGTCCCAATGCCGGTCCGGAACTGATCCGAGGTCGACCGCCGCACCCTGTCGGGAAGCCATCGCGTGCAACCACGGCCAGGTGTTGATCTCGTAGACGACCGGATGGGGGGCCGTTGTCAGGTCGATCGTGGTCGCTGGTCGCGCAGTCACCGGTGGTCACCGTCGGCGGCAGCGTCACGGAAGATCAGCCACTGACTCGACCGCGGAGGATCGAGCAGCAGATCCGCGACCAGGGCGGTCCAGCCGGTCTGATGCATGGCGCCGAGTCCTGCGCCGTTGTCGCCGTGAAAGTACTCGAAGAAAAGCAGGTTGTCCCGCCACGCCGGGTCGCTCTGCAAACGGTCGACCCCTCCGTAGACCGGGCGGTGCCCGTCGGCGTCGGGTAGCCAGATGCCAACCAGCCGGTCCGCGAGATCGCCGGCGATGTCGCGCAATCCGACCTGTCGACCCGACCCGGTCGGATACTCCACGGTCGTCTCCGCCCCAACAAACTGCTCGTACTGCAGCAGGGCCCGGATGATCAGGTAGTTGACCGGGAACCAGATCGGCCCCCGCCAGTTCGAATTTCCCCCATACATGGAGGTCCGGGACTCGGCCGGCTCGTACCCGATGGTCGCACCGGGCAGGTTCGGGATCTGGTAGGGCGTGGTGTGCCGCCGGGACAACGAACGGAGACCGTGCGGGGACAAGAAGGCCCGCTCGTCGAAAAGGGTGGCGAGAATCTTGGACAGCCACTCCGGAGTCACCACCGAAAACAACAGGCGTTGGTCCTCGCCCGTGCCGCGGACCCTCCAGCCCATCACCGCGTCGCGGCCGCGGCGCTCCATCACCCGTGCCAGGCGCTGGCGAAGGTGACCGAGCCGCTCGATGTCGACGAGCCGGAGCGAGACGGCGGGCAGGGCTGGGATGACCCCCACCAGGGTCTGCACCCGGATCGGGATGCTGATGCCGCTCGGATCGGTCAACCTGTCGTAGAAAACCCGTCCTGTGCGTCGTAGCAGCCGGACTGCTCGAGCGCTTCCATGATCATCACCGACTGCTCGGCGAACTTGACCACCATGTCGTCATAGACCGGGTCGCGTTCGGACAGGGTCACCGCCAGCGACAGCATGGCCAATGAGTAGTAGGCCATCCACGCCGTCCCATCGGCCTGGTCGAGCCGGAACCCCGACGGCAGGTGGGACCGGTCGATCGGGGAAATGTTGTCCAGGCCGAGGAAGCCACCGCCGAACAGGTTGTTGCCGTCGGGGTCGACGCGATTCAGCCACCAGGTGAAGTTGAGCAACAACTTCTGGAACACACGCTCGAGAAAGTCGAGATCGGTGCCGCCGTCGATAACGAACACGCGGATCGCGGCCAGGGCATGCACCGGCGGGTTGACGTCGTCGAAGTTCCACTCGTAGGCCGGCAGAGCACCATTGGGGTGCTGGAACCATTCCCGCAGCAGCACCAGCAGCTGGTACTTGGCGAAGGCCGGATCCAGGTGCGCCCAGGCGATCGCATGGAACGCCAGGTCCCACGCCGCGAACCAGGGATACTCCCAGGGATCGGGCATCGCCAAGATGTCGAAGGAATCAAGATGTCGCCAGCCGGCGTTGCGGCCCGTGGCATGACCGGTCGGCGGAGCCGGCTGACCAGCGTCCCCGTCCAGCCACCGCTTCACCCGATACGGATAGATCTGTTTGCTCCAGACCAGGCCCGCGCACGCCTGGCGGAGCACCCGCATCCGCTCGGGATCGGTGCCGGCGGGTGCGATGGCTGCATAGAACTCGTCGGCATCGCCCTCCCGGGCGGCCATCACATCATCGAAGTAACGACCGGACCAGTCCTTTGTTGTCGTGGGTGACTCGGGACGATGGAGACGCAGCCGGACTTCGGCACGGCCGCCCGCAGGAACGGTGAGGCGATACCACCAGCATCCCTTGGTGCCGCGCTGATCCGGATTCACGGTGGCCGCGCCGGCGACGACGTGGTCGTTGATCCCATCCTTCGGAAAGGGGGTGATCGTCGCGGCGCCGAAAAGCCGTGCCGTGTTGGTCTCGTTGTCACAAAACAGTGCGGTCGGTTCGGCGCCGTCCGCGGACGCACTGGCATCGAGCCGGTACCCCGCCAGCCGTCCGCGGTCGACAACTATGCTGTTGGCGTCCACACACAGCGCGGGTGGCTCTTCCCCAGAGGGTCGCCCCGCGTTGCGGAACCACAGGGTGGGCAGGACGGACAGACTGGCCTCCTCCGGTCCCTGGTTCTGCACCGTGATCCGCGCGAGCACCTCGGTGGGCGACGCCTTGGCGTAGCAGACGTCAACGACCCAATAGCGGTCGTCGTCGAAGACACCGGTGTCGAGAAGCTCGAACTCGGGATCGTCGCGCGACCGTCGCGCGTTCTCCTCGATCAACTGCTGGTAGGGGAATGCGGCCTGTGGATAGTGATACCGCCACCGCAGCCAGGCGTGGCTCGGCAGCGCGTCCAGGTACCACCAGTACTCTTTGGCGTCCTCCCCGTGGTTGCCCTGCGGACCCGTCAGGCCGAACATGCGCTCTTTGATAATCGGGTCGGCCCCGTTCCACAAGGCCAGGGCAAAGCACAGCTCGTGCCGGATGTCTGAGATACCCGCCATGCCGTCTTCGTTCCACCGGTACGCACGCGACCGGGCATGATCGTGCGGCAGGTAGCTCCAGGCGTCGCCGTCGGCGCTGTAGTCCTCCCGGACAGTGCCCCAGGCGCGTTCCGACAGATACGGACCCCACTCATACCAGGGGTTCACATTGAACAGGTCATCCTCGGCCCGCCCGGTTGCCTCGTCCAACCGGCGGCGTTCAGCGGTCACGAACTGGCCCCGTCAGGTGCAACGGTCCCATTGCCGGCTCCTTCGAAAACGTCCGATATCAGTCGCCCGGCGACAATGTCGGCGACCTGAAAAGATCAAGATTCAACGCGAAATCGCACGCAGCGTAGCAACGGAGGCCGTACCCGAGTCACCTCAGATCGCCGAATTCACCTGCACGTAACCCACAGTGTGCTTTGACCGGCGGCCCCGCGAAGGCACGAAGATCTACCGACCCTGTCTGCTCGGGCCTGACGCCCAGGGCTCCACCCCGCCGTGCCGACCACCTGCACCCGCTGATACTGGACATCCTCACCCAGCTGCACCTCCACGTGATCAGGACCCACGAATGCGGCCACGTCCACGGCGAACCCGGACCGGGTGCAGGTAGCCACTGGCTCTCGGCGCGCATCGGCCGGTGGTCATGCTGGAGGGCAAGTGTTCGACGAGTCGTAACCTTCGATCTGTTGCGTGGCAAGAAATTGAGGCAGAGAATGGAGAGCCAGTCC
>DATDAP010000476.1:0-2141 GCA_036525335.1 Microlunatus sp.
CTCGCTCCGATCCGCTTCCTCGTACCTGCGGGTCGTTCGGAGCGTAACGGTCCTGTCAAGGTGGGTTGGCTGTCGCGGCGCCACTATCCGCGGGCCGGCCGGCCCGCCTGCATGTGCGATACACGACGGAACGGCTTGCCCTCGTTGTAGGTGTCTTGAAGCTGTTGGACGACGGCGGCCAGCCCGGGGTTCACCAAGTCCGCCAGCGACTTGACTCCCGCCTCGGGGACGTAGGCACCAAGGTAGGTCACTGCCGCTCTCGCGTCTTCCAGGATGGCAACGTCAACGTAGAACGATCGTTGGATCTTCTTCGGCGGTGTGGGGGACTCTTCCACTGGAGCGGCACGTTCTACCGGGGCGCTCACTTCTTTGGTTGTTGCTGAGGCAGTGCCGCCTCGTGCCTTCCGCGGCCGAGTGGTTGAGGCTGCTGTCGTGCCGGGGTCAAGAACGTCCGGCTCGTGGGTGCGGCGAGCGCCTCCGGTCACCGGGGCGGGTTTACGTCGTGGGCGTGGTGGCATTAGTCGGTCCTCCGGTCGAGCAGGGTCATCAGCAGCCCTGGCATGGCAGGGTTCGGGACTGGAGCAACAGAACCGGGGTTCATCGCCGCTTCTTTCGTGTCTTCTTCAAAGTCAGTCCGCCGGCCGCAAGAATCCGGGGGAGGTGATCGGTGTATGAGTCGGCGACCTTGGTGGCATAGGGGTCGTGCATCTGCCGGAGCGGGACATGCAAAGACTCAAATGCCGTCGCGACGATCTCGTGACGAGGGACCGGCGGGTCCAACATGAGATCGCCGTAGGCCGCGGACAGTTCCGCAACCACTCTTCGTTCCTCGGCCCTGCCGGCGAACTTGGTGACCAGGATTCCGGCGACCCGCAGATCGGGGTTGTACTTCTGGGCCTTGGGGAGGAAGTCCTCGAACATCTGGGACATGGAACGGGTGGAGTAGGTGCTGGCGGTGCTCGGAACCAGCACCAGGTCCGCGGCGACCAGACCGGTGAGAGCGATCCTCGATCGCGCCGGCGGGAGGTCGATGATGATCAGGTCGAGGTCGCCTGAGTCTCGCCTGATCGACTGGCGCAGACGCTCCTCGGAGGCAGGGGCAGTCAGGTCGTACTCACGGTTGGATAACAGCGGATCTGAGACGCACACCATCAGACCGCCCCACTGCTCGCCGGCAAGGGTAAGGCAATCGGCAAGACTCAGCTCGCGGTCGTCCCGGAGCAGATCCTTCGAGCCGGCCACATCAAGATCCGGTGGCTCCAGGGTCTCGGTCAGCGTGCAGTTCGGGTCAAGGTCAATCAGTCCAACAGTCAGCCCGCGGGCGACAGCAGCCTCACCCAACGCCAGCGTCGATGCTGTCTTCGCGACGCCGCCCTTGTGGTTGGCCACGGCCAACACCAGTGGGACCGTCATTCCCTAGCCCTTCCGAAATAAACACGTGTATTAACGTTAGACATTAACACATCTATTACAGGTGGAGACAGTCCATCCGCCGTAAATGTGGCGCATAGCTGAGCGATGGCCACTTCTAGGGTTCGGGTCTGCCGGCGCCCCGGGCGCGGCCGCCAAGTCGAGGCGCCGGCCCTTCATCGCAGCCAGCCAATGGGAGCCTCGCCGATGCGTCAACCAACCCGAATCCAGCCGCCGGACACAGCGATGCCCTCAACAGCCGCTCTTCGTCCACCCCCCACTCCTGGGCAGTTGGTACAAGCACGCAGACCCACGCCGGCCTGGCCGAGATGGATCCTCGGCATGGGCATTGCGCTCCTCGCGGCCCGGTCCATGACTTTGGACCTGCGGGCCGATACCGCGGCGCGCGGTCAGTTGCTGGACCTGATTCGCAGCTCTCAACCCGTGGGGATCGCATTGACCGCTATTGGGGTGCTCGCTTTGGCCGTACAGATCGTCGTCGAACCACGTGGCGCGGCTGTGCTTCGGGTGCTTTCCGCGGCCGGTAAGGGCATGCGCCTCGGCCCCAACCAACTCACGCTACGACGAACACGGTGGCGACGAGGATGGCGCAAAAGGCGACTGGTATCCGGTGTACTGCGATACGCACCGGGTCAGGTCACCGAGGACCTGGGTCCGGACCTGGCCGAAGCCCTCGGTCCTTTCGTCGTCGGCGACCTGCTGATCAGCTG
>DATDAP010000477.1:0-3870 GCA_036525335.1 Microlunatus sp.
AACGGACTGCAAATCCGTGTACACGGGTTCAAATCCCGTCTCCACCTCGGGCGATTGGCGCAGCGGTAGCGCGCTTCCCTGACACGGAAGAGGTCACTGGTTCGAACCCAGTATCGCCCACCAGCAACACCCCTAGCCAGACGCTATTTCCAAGCGACTGGCACTGGTCCGTGCCCAAGGCGGACCCAACGTGACGCGCACTCGAAGGCCGGACCGCTTCCGGTGTCTCTCAGTTGCCGCCGTTCAGCCGCTCGTCCAGGCGACCACCGGATCAGCCCACCGACGACGAACAGGAACGGCACGAACCCCAGGAAGCCTTCGTCAGTCGGTCCCCCACACCATCGCGCCGTTGAGGAACGAGTAGACGTTCCCGTTGTCGTAGACCAGGGCCGCCGCGTTGGCGCAGCCGCCGTGGAACTGCACGAGGAGGAACTCCGCCTTCCCGGTGGCCTTCCAGTAGTAGTTGGCGTTGCCGTCCTCGACGCCCAGGTATTCCCCGTTGCCCTTGACGATCTTGCGTGTCTCCTTCACCGTCAGGCAGCGCTGCTGGTCGGCCTCGCGGACGACCTTGCGGCCCTCCTTGACGGTGGCGGTTCCCACCTTCTTGTACGTCGCCGCGTCGGCGGTCGGAGCGGTCAGCGCGAGGCCTCCCGCGCCGATGGCAACCGCAGCACCGACGGCGGCGATGCGGGTGATGGTCTTGCTCATGGTTCTTTGTTCCCCTTGAAACACGGTGGTGGTTGAGGCTGACTGCCCTGACATCAGGAAACATGGAGGGCCGAACAGAACTCGTTGTCAGCCACCGAGTGAGGACGCCAGCGTGTCCGAGTCGTCGAGGTCGGCCCACGGTGTCGCGTTGCCCGGGGTGCGCGAACTGTCGCGGCCCGCTGCCTCTGCTGTGGGGTTGGGATCCTGTCTCTGCCGTGCCCAAATCTCAGGCCAATCGGACTTCCCCTAGTCGATGTCATTTCCGCTCGTTCCCAAGCCGTTTAGCCTAGCCAGAGGGGCGTTTGGGCTAGTCACCCGTTGTACGTGGGTTTCTATTTCGAGCCCAGTATCGCCCACCGGACGATCCGCCCATCGCTTGCCCTTTCGAGCAACCTGACCTGCCCGTTCCGGCGATCCGCCCGCCATGGACGGTCTGCCACGTGGTCACTAGCCTCGGGACATGGGTGGTGCAGCGCCCGGGATGCGCCGGATCGCGCTCCGCAGCGCCGTTGCGCCCAAGTCTCCCCCGGTCCGTGCCCCGCTGAGCCAGCGTGCGGCCGGGAACGTGTTGTCCAGAACCCCGGATGACGGCGCGCTTCAGCGAGCGCCGAGCAAAGCGAGTATCGACCGCGCTGCCGGGCAGGTTGCCGATTCGGGCGAACGGGTGGCCTGGCTGAAGCTGATCCAGGCGCTGATCTCCGGGTTGGGCATCAAGGGTCTGTTGCCGCGGTCGCTGGAATTCACCGTGGGTCTGGACAGCCTCGGCACACCCATCCAGGCGCATCTCGTGCCGGGTGAGATCGACGACGTAGCGCTGGTGGTCGCCGGCGTCCACGGCTCCGAGCAGTCCGGTGTCGAGGTCGCCGACCGCCTTCTAGCCCAGCTGCAGGTGCATCGGCCCTTCTTCACCGTCGTCATCGTGCCCCGGCTCTTTCCCGACAACGTGGCGAGTCGCGCTGCCTGGGAGAAGAAGCTCGCCGCCGACCAGGGCAAGATCGCCGTCAGCAAGTACCGTGAGATTCGCACCAAGTACAACGATCCGGGACGTGTCACGCCCGGAGCATGGGCGAAGGACCCGAACCGCCAGTTCCCGACCCTCGGGGCTGACCTCGATCCCGTCAAACCCCATGATTCCAAAGGGGATCCGGTTGAGCCGGGCAACATCGCACTGATGGCGGTGATCAAACAGTTCGCGCCGAAACGACTCATCTCGATCCACGCCCAGAAGGATCTGAAGAAGGCCGGCATCTTCGCCGACCCGCACCCCAGTGTGGCACCGGGGCCACTGGCCGCCGCGGCCGACGACCTGGCGATCGCCGCCGCGAAACGTGCCGACGCCCTCGGGGTCAGAGTCGCCGGCAACACCCGCGACGGTGGATTCTCCAGCCTGTACCCAGGACAGAATCCCAAGATCTCCGCGGAGAAGATGCGCGAGGAGAACGCGAAGGGGCAGAGCCTCGGGCAGTGGGGACCGTCCAAGGGAATCATGGTGCTCACCGTCGAGGTGAGCGAGCAGTACACCTCCACCGGCGCGGCGGACGACCCGAAACGAGGAACCGAGCTGGAGGGCGAGGCAACCGCCCTGCGCGAGGTGGTCCTCGGTCCACCACCGGGAACCCTGCCTGCCGGCGGCGGCGCTGCACCGGCGACCGGAGCCGGTGCACCGGCAGCGCCGCCGGCCCCGATACAACGTTTGGTGATGTCCCGCGTGGCGGCCGAAGCCGGCAACCGGGCAGCCACCAAAGCCGCTCATCGCCTGCAGTCGCCGTCGGATCACACAGCGTTGCCACGAACCCCGTCCCTGCCACGAGCCCAGCCGCTGCAGCGGGCACCGAAGTCGAGCATCTTCGACACCGATGTGCTGCTCGGCGGCGCGACCGCCATCGCCAGCGGCACCAGCAAGGCGGTCAGCGCGCTGTCCGGCGGGCTGCGGGATCTCATGCTCGGACTACCTGCCGAGCGGACCTTGCTCAAGCGGCTGGTGATCAGCGGCGTCGCCGATCCCGACGCCCTGACCAGTGCGGTGTTCGCCTTCCGCCATCCGGAGACCATTGGCAGCACCCTCAATCCGAAAGTGAAGGCGGACAAGGCGTTGCTCCGCGAGAAGGTGATCATCAGGCGAGAGGTCGTGCTACCGGCCATCGAGCGCTATCAGCCCGAGATCGTGCTCACCGCGAAAGATCTGGACAAGAAGATCCGCCGTGCGACCAAGCAGGCGACGTCCGGTGGCGAGGAGTCGGCGCGCACCCAGATGGCCGCTGACATCAGGAAGACCACCGGCGCCGACGAGGCAGCCTGGTTCGCCAAACACGTACCGAACGCCAGGTTCCTGGGCGTTCCGATCAGACCCAGCAGCGGAAGCGCGGTCGGCGGCGTCCACCAGGAGCTACTGAGCAAACTCGACACGGCTGCCACCATCCTGGCTGCACACCCGACGCTCACCGGACGGCAGGGCATCGAGATCGCCGACGAGATCGGGATGCACAGCATCGGTGGACTCCGGCCGCCGAAGGCGGCCACCGGAAAGGAACGGCCCAGCCTGCATTGTTACGGCCTGGCGGTCGACATCAACTACCCCACCAACCCGTTCGTCGGTCTGAACGGGGAGGCCGTGCCGAAGATGGTCGCGCGGGCGACCCTGCTCATGCATGGCAAGGCCTTCCGCATCGAACAGCCACCGCCGGAAAACCGGACAGCGATGGAGCAATGGGAAAAGACCCAGCTGGCGTCGGAGGATGTGGTGGCCTACCTCAATCTCGACCAGGCGGGTCTGGAAGCGCAGGTCAACGCCATGCTGAAGATGAATCCGGCGGTGCCGGCGGCACAGCGCAAGGTCACCTGGTGGACGACCCAACAGGCCAAGGATCGCGCCTTGAAGGGAAAGGGTGATCTGACGGGTCGCGATCCTCGCAAGACCGGGATCATGGAGCTCGACCGACGGCTGGTCGATGCTCTGGACCGGGCCGGCCTGACCTGGGGCGGGATGTACAACCACGCCAAGGATCTGATGCACTTCGATGATCGTTCGACGTTCCGCTCGGGCGGAGCGTAGCCGAGTCCAACCGTCCTCGCCGACTAGGGAGGTCGTCGAGTTCCGACGCACCCCTCCGCTGACCAGGGCTCAGTGGGACGTCACCCGAGGACCGTAGGCAGGAACAACAG
>DATDAP010000478.1:0-4661 GCA_036525335.1 Microlunatus sp.
CGGGGAGCCGAGCGCCGCGCGGTTGGGGCAGGCCTGCTGGGTCTGCCCGGTTTCGGGCCTGCCGGTGCCTTAGAGCTCGCTTTCCGCACATCTGGGCCGCTATTTGCGCCCCCACCGGGGGTCCTGGTCGAGCACGCGTAGAGACAGGTCTTCAAGCTCGGTGACCAGGGCGCGGAGCCGGCGGGAGTTATCGAACCAGGGCTGGTAGTCGCGCAGTTGGTCCTCGGTCAGGCGCCGGGTGACGGTCCTGCCCGCGATCTTGCGGGTCCAGCTCCAAAATGGTGGGTGGAGCACGGGCGGGTCGGCGTGGCATCGGCAGCTGGGCTTGCCACATCGGGCCTGACGGTGGGTCACGCTGCCGGGCAGAACGAACCCGAGGGCGGCCAGCTGCGCGCTGACCTGGTCGGCCCCGGCCCGGTGCTCGGGATCGATCTGCACGACACGCCTCCGAGATCCACCACAGCCTCCACCGTCCGCAGTATATGTACTGCGGACAGTAGATGTCGAGGATGACACGCGGGAGGCCGGAATGAGCGAGGCGGGCGGCGGGTCCGGCGGGGAGGCCGGCTTCGAGTTGGTCAGCCGGCGGTTGGGGGCGCTGCCGCTGATCAACCACTTCCTGGACCGGATCGGATTGGTTGCGGCCCTGGCACGTTGGCTGCCGGAACCGGACCGCAGGTTCAAGCTGTTGCCGGCGGCGGCGATCCGGCTGCTGGTGGTCAACCTGCTGGTGGGCCGGGCGCCGCTGTACGGGCTGGGCGAGTGGGCCGCCCCGTACGCGCCGGCCCTGCTGGGCCTGCCCGGTGCAGACCCGTTGTGGCTCAACGACGACCGGGTCGGGCGGGCGCTGGTCACGCTGTTCGACGCGGACCGGGCCAGCCTGCTCACCGAGCTGATCGTCGGCGTGGTCGCCGAGTTCGGTGTGGACACCGCCGAGATGCACAACGATTCCACCTCGGTGTCGGTGCACGGTGCCTACGAGACTGCGGACGGCACCCCGCGGCGGGGCAAGCCGACCCCGGCGGTGACCTTCGGGCACTCCAAGGACCACCGGCCGGACCTGAAACAGTTGGTGTGGATCCTGACCGTCTCGGCGGACGGGTCGGTGCCGATGGCCTACCGGCTCGCCGACGGCAACACCAGCGACGATCCGACGCACATCCCGACCTGGGACGGGTTGGTCAAGGTGTTGGGCCGGCGGGACTTCCTCTACGTCGCCGACTCCAAGCTGTGCTCGGGAGCGGCGATGCGGCACATCGACGGTGCCGGCGGCCGGTTCGTCACCGTGCTGCCACGCACCCGCGGCGAGAACAAATGGTTCCGCGACTGGATCGGGACCAACCAGCCACCATGGACCGAAGCGATCCGGCTGCCCGGCCAGCGGAACGGCGACCTCGACCGGGTCTGGTCCACCTTCCCCGCACCGCTGCCCTCGGCCGAGGGGTACCGCGTCATCTGGGTCCACTCCACCGTCAAGGCCGCCCGCGACGAGCACGCCCGCCGCGGCCGCATCGAGGCCGGCACCGCCGCCATCGACGAGCTGGCCACCAGACTGGCCGGACCCAAGACCCGACTCAAGACCCGCGCCGCCATCGAGCAGGCCATCACCAAGGCGCTGGCCGACACCGGATCGGCCCGCTGGCTGCAGGTCACCGTCACCGAGAGCATCGAAGAGGGCTTCCGGCAGGAGAAGCGTGGCCGGCCCGGCGCCGACACCCGCTACCGGCGCACCACCCGCACCCGGCACACCGTCAGCTGGCGATCCCGCGACGACGCCATCGCCCACGACGCCGCCGGCGACGGCTGCTTCCCGCTGATCACCAACGACCGGCAGCTCACCGACAAGGAGGTGCTCGTCGCGTACCGGTACCAGCCCAATCTGGAACGCCGCCACCACCTGCTCAAGAGCGTCCAGGACGCCGACCCGGTCTGGCTGCGCGACCCCGCCCGCATCGAAGCGATCTTCTGCTGCCAGTTCCTGGCCCTGCTCGTCGGCGCACTCATCGAACGACAGATCCGTACCGCCATGAAAGCGGCTGCCACCAACGACATCCCGCTCTACCCAGAACTACGCGCGTGCCCGGCGCCATCGGCCGAACGGATCTTCGCCGTCTTCGCCGACCTGACCCGTCACGAACTACACCGCGACGGCTGCCTCGTGCAGACCTTCGACGTAAAGCTCACCCCACTGCAGCAGCAGATCCTCGACCTGCTCGACGTCCCCGCCATCGCCTACACCGCGAACTGACTGACTGATCCACAAGTGGGGGGCGATATCAGCTCCGAGATGTGCGGAACGTCAGTTCACGCTGGCTGCCAACGGTATTGCGAAGGACGTCAAGAGCAAGCGTGTCCAGGGATCCGTGTACGAATTCACCTTCCACAACTCAGGTCAGTCCCTGGTAATCACCAACTCGTCCGGGGCCGTCGTCTACCGCGACCGGGGGAACATCTCGTTCCACTACACGGTCGACGTCGCCAACGGCGAATTCAACTTCCTTGACCTGAGGGTCTCGGGACCCCACCCGCTCCTTGACCTTGGCCTGTGCAAGGCCGTCGCACCGCTGGTCGGATGGGACTCGGCCCGGTACTTGGCGCCACGGCCCATCGGTTCGACCAGCCTCAGCATGGGCTACTACCAGTACCTTCCGCCCAGCTACAGCGACACCGGCTCCGGCAGCCCGCTGCTCGTCGCCCTCAACGGCTACGGAGAGAATGGCGACGGGACCGCTGACGGACTCCACCGACTCCTGTTGGCCGGTATCCCGCGGTTCATCGACCTCGGCGGATGGCCGATTGACAGGCCACTCGTCGTCCTCGCGCTGCAAAGCTTCGAGGAGCCTCCTGGCTTTGACACCACGCCGTGTGAAACCCCTGACGTGGTGTGGATGGGCTCCTGCAATATGCAGCTCCAGCACAACCGCAATCATGAATCGCCGACGGGCTGCGCGACACCGGACGAGGTCCACGACTTCATCGCCTACGCTGTGGCGAACTACAACGTCGACCCCAAGCGGGTCTATGTCACCGGAATGTCCTGCGGCGCGTTCGGGGCGTGGGAGTATTTGGCGAAGTACGGCGACGAGCAGGTGGCGGCCGCCGTCCCGATCGGCGGCGAGGGACGACCCGCATGGACAACCGCCGGCTGTGGGCTGGCTTCCGTCCCGCTGTGGGCCTTCCACGGCGAACTCGACGACATCGTCGACCCCCGGGGGAGCATCGAGCCGATGACCAACCTTGCCGCGTGTCCGGGCGTCACGGCCGACCGGGCGCAGCTGACCGTTTATCCCGGACTGTTCCACGAGGGTTGGGATCAGACGTACAGCGGGTCCCTCGGCGACGACATCTACACATGGATGCTTGGCTTCAGCAAGCCGTGACAGCACCTTGGCTGGCCGGCGGCGAAACCGGCCCTCGGCGAAACGGCCGGTGTCGGCGCGCTACAGGTTCGCATCGAAGAGCGCGCGAGCTGTCCGCGCTCCTGCCGGCCGGCCGGTCGGGATACGGCGGTGCCGGTCTCGCCTCCCGGAGTTGTGACCAGATCTGTGACCAAGACGCCGTCATTCTGGCCGATTCGGCTATCACCTGATGAGACTGCGTGAGATCTGTCAATGCAGCGACGGCAACGCCATCGAGAACGGTGCCGCGAGTTCGGACACGACGGCCGGGGACTTCGCCAACCGTTCCACGACGGCCCGGCGCGTCGGATCCGCGAGTGCGCGGAGTACGGCGTCGAGCTTCTCATGATACTTAGGCACATACCTAACTATTATGGACGGGAAGGATTCGTCAACCGGCCCACGCCAGGAACGTGCGCCATGAACCTATGGCGGACGCGTGCGATGGACGGCCGCGCAAAATTCGGGCGAGTACGCCGATCGTGAAACGGTTCGCGTTCGCCGAGGCACTGGCCGACCTCAGTGCGGGCCGCCTCGCGGTGGAGAGATACCGCACAGTCGCTGCGGTCCGCAGCAGGTCGCCGGCCTCTGCCGAACGTGTGTTCGTGCATCAACGTCGTCGAATCGGCGGTGCCGGAACTTGCGGAGAAGGCGCCATCCCCGCGCCGACATCCACACCAGCAGTTCAAGAAGGCTGCCCTTGTGGATCTGGGCAAGACGGCCACGCTGGTCGCGGGACCCGGCTGCGCCCTCACGCAGCGCACGCCCGACGTCATCGAGCGGCGTATGGTCCGCGAGCACGGCACGGTCCTGGGCCATCTGGCTCGGCTCGGCATTGCTCCCGAGAACGTCGATTACCTGATGTTCGACCACCTGCACACCCAGGACCTGCGTCGCTGGGTCGGTACGACCGCACACCAGGCCGACCTCGATGCTCGGCAGGCGGCTGCCTTCCCGAGCGCAAAGGTGATCGTTCAGCGCGATGAGCTGGCCGGCATGGCCGACCTGCACCCTCTGCAGCTGCCGTGGTACCAACCGGCGACCTATCGCGACCTGCCGCCCGAGGCGTTCCTGCCCATTGACGGCTCCGTCGTCATCGGTCCCGGGGTGGCGGTGATCAAGACCCCCGGGCACGCGTTCGGCAACCAGAGCCTGGTCGTCAACACCGCCACCGGCATCTGGGTCAGCAGTGAGAACGTCATTGCCGCAGAGGCTCTCACGCCGGAGCACTCCAGGCTCCCCGGCCTCGCCAAGTGGGCCGCG
>DATDAP010000479.1:0-4188 GCA_036525335.1 Microlunatus sp.
GATGAACGCGTCGTTGAGGGAGTTGTGGGTGACGAGGAAGTCCTCGGTCACGTAGAGCGAGTCCTGCGCCGCGACAGAGATGCAGACACAGTCTGCTCGTCCCGCCGGCTCGATCGTGTCGATGAAGCGCATCGGCCGCCCACCGCCGTGTTCGTCGTAGATCGCCGTCTTGCGCCGCAGGCGGAAAGGCGCCACGCCGGCCGGGAGTCGGATGTCGATCACGTGGGAGTCATGCCTGTACGGGACCGGTCGACCGTTGGCCAGCCCCGGTTTGCGGCCCTCGGCCCGTCGGGTCCGTGTGTAGGCGACACCCCCCAACGAGCGGACCAGGAAGATGACGTCGTCGCGCATCTGGTCCGAGCACGTCGTGTACTGCACCCGGCAGGTTCTATCGGCTTGGCGCACCGGTCCACCGTCGGTGTCCAAGAGGCCTTGCAGGACCGACAATCGAATGGATTCGCTGTTGTGCAGATAGCTCTCGGGCACGAACTTCGTGTGTGATCGTGTGCCGGCCAAGCCGAGGCGTCGCAGAGTGACAGTCACCGGGTTGGCCGTCCTCAGCCCACCTCGGGTGGCGTTCGTCCGCCGCAGGACGTAGCCGTACTCGGACCTTCGCTGCAGCGTGATCTCGGGGATCGCCACATCGAGCGCTTCGGCAAGCTCAGGATCGGTGGTGGTGAAATCTGGAGCTGTCGCAGTCGTGAGACAGCCGTCTCCCAGCAGCAGGCCGAGAGCGTACGGGTCGAGCGGCACCTCCTGCTCGGGCATCTGCACCGCGCCGACGACGGGGATCTCGTAGCGATGGGCGTGCGCCGCGCGCAGCCGCCCGATCATGTCCCTGGTCTGCAGCACCCGGCCGCCCGTCTTCCGGCGACTGTCGGATCGCGTCGTCACCGACCAGAGATGCTCTCCGCAAGCGAGCGTCGACGCACCGTCCTGCGTGGCGACTCGATAGACGTCCGTCTCACCCTGCGGGTAGACACCGAGCACCGGGGTCGGACGCCCGTCAGAACCGACGACGAGGTCGCCTACCGCGAGTTCTCCGATGGAACGGAAACCATCCGGGGTCAGCACCGGGGTGCCGACCGGTTGGGCGCGGCCCCGCATGTAGGCCAGCGGCGCGACCTCGATCGTGCCGGCGGTGAGCAGCTTGGGGATCGACTCGGGATCGAGCATGTCGTGCAGAGCGTCGTACAGCGGCCGGAGGTAGGGGTCGATCTTCTCGTTCAGGGTCCCGGGCAGGAACCCGAGCCGCTCGCCCGCCTCGACGGCCGGTCGGGTCAGGACGATCCGGTTGACCTCTTTGGCCTGCAGCGCCTGCACCGCCTTGGCCACGGCCAGGTAGGTCTTGCCGGTGCCGGCGGGCCCGATCCCGAAAACCACGGTGTGCTTGTCGATCGCGTCGACGTACCGCTTCTGGTTCAAGGTCTTGGGGCGGATGGTCCTCCCCCGCGAGGACAGGATGTTGTGGGTCAGGACGTCCGCCGGGGCGGCTTCCTCCGCGGCCATCATCGAGCAGATCCGCTCGACGGCGTCCGGCGTGAGGCCCTGCCCGGTGCGGAGCACGGTCACCATCTCGTTGATCACGTCGGCCGCCAGGCTGACGGCTGCGAAGCTGCCGGACAGGGTCACCTCGTTGCCGCGGACGTGGATGTCGGCTTCGAGCTCCCGCTCGAGGATCCGCAGGAACTCGTCGCGTGGACCGAGGACGTTCACCATGTCGATGGAGGATGCGACGCTGATCCGGCGCTCCAGGAGCTGCTCGGTCCGGACGGGCGTGGGCCCGCTCCGGCGGGGAGCTGGTGTTACCGGTCGGTCTTGGCTGGTCAGGGAGTCCACCTCGGGCTGGGTTCGTCGTACCCGCCCATCCTAATGACCGGTGCCGACAGGCCCAAGACGTTTCAGTGCCGATCGGCGAACCGGTTCGTGGCCGCGACCAGGGCGGCCGTGATCCCGGGCTCGGAGTAGGCGTGACCCGCGTCCCCGACGATCTGGAGCTCGGCGGTCGGCCAGGCCCGGTGCAGGTCCCAGGCCGTCACCGCGGGGGTGGCGACGTCGTACCGGCCCTGGACGATGACGCCGGGGATGTCCCGGAGCCGGTGCGCGTCGGCGATCAGCTGACCCTCGGTCAACCAGCCGCGGTGGACGAAGTAGTGGTTCTCGATCCGCGCGAAGGCGAGCGCGTACGCCGGCTCGGCGAAGGCGGCGATCAGCGCGGCGTCCGGGGCCAGGGTGATGGTCGCCGCCTCCCAGGTCGACCAGGCGACGGCGGCCGGGCGGTGGATCGCTGGATCGGGATCGAACAGCAGGTCGTGGTAGGCGGCGATCGCGTCGCCGGCGAAACCGGCGCCACCCAGCGGAGCGAGAAACCGCTCGTACAGGTCGGGGAAGAGCTGCCCGGCGCCACCGTTGTAGTAGAAGTCCAGCTCCGTGCGGCGCAGGGTGAAGATCCCGCGCAGCACCAGCTCGGTGACCCGCTCCGGGTGCCTCTCGGCGTACGCCAGCGCCAGGGCACTTCCCCAGGACCCCCCGAACACCTGCCAGCGCGCGATCTCCCGGGCCTCGCGAAGCCGCTCGAGATCGGCGACCAGGTGCCAGGTGGTGTTGGCCGACAGGTCCCCGCTCTCGCTGGCGTGGGGCAGACTGCGGCCACAACCGCGCTGATCGGTGAGCACGATCCGGTAGCGGGCCGGGTCGAACAGCTGCCGCACCCCCGGGGTGCAGCCGCCACCCGGACCACCGTGCAGGAACACGACCGGCTTGCCGGCCGGGTTGCCGCACTCCTCCCAGTGGATCCGCTGGCCGTCGCCGACGGCGAGCAGACCACTCGCGTACGGCTCGATCGGCGGGTAGAGAGTCGCCACGGTGACCGGTGCACTCAGTCCTGGATGATGTGGACGGCGGCTTCCTCGGCGCTGGCGGCGGCACCGTCGATACCCACGTCCTCGCCCACCAGCTCGGAATCGACGTCCTCGCCGATCCCTTCGTTGGGGTCGACGAGCCGGCCGGCCCGCTGGTCGCCGACCTCGCCGTCATCCACGAAGTCACCCGACTCCTCGCGCTGCCAGACCTCCGGCTCCTCCTCGTCCAACCGCTGGTCCAGCGACTCGTGCTCACCGTACCGGGACAGGTTGGACGGTCGCTCCGCCGGCGAGTAGCCCTCGTCGAGCACGTCGCCGACCCCTCGGTCCTCCAACGTGTCCTCGGGCTGCAGCTGATCCAGCTGCTCGGATCCCTCGGGGACTTCTTCCCACATCTCGGTCATGGCCCCAGCCTGCCACGCCCCGTCGCGGCGAGGTCGGCCCGGCGGTCCCGCCCTAGGATCGACGCCCGTGACCTCCACCACCGCGGGCTCCCCCCGGTCGACGGCGCGGTACGCCGCCGATCTGCAGGGCAACTACGACCTGATCGTGGCCGCCTTCGTCGGCCTGCTGCTGATCTCCAACGTCGGCGCGACCAAGGCGATCGCCTTCACCACCCCGACGGCGTGGCCGGGCATGATCGTCACCGACGGCGGTGCCTTCCTCTTTCCCCTCACCTACGTGCTGGGTGACGTGCTCGCGGAGGTGTACGGCTTGCGCAAGGCGCGCCGAGCCATCCTGATCGGCTTCGTGCTGGCCGGTATCGGGGCTCTCACCTTCTGGTTGGTCAGCGTGACGCCGCCGGCCCCGGGCTGGAACAACCAGGAGGCGTGGGCCGCGGTACTGGGTTTCGTGCCGCGGATCGTGCTGGCCAGTCTGCTCGGGTACCTGGCCGGCCAGTTCCTGAACGCGTACGTGCTGGTGAAGATCAAACAGCGGACCAAGGAGGGGAAGCTGTGGGTCCGGCTGATCGGCTCGACGCTGGTGGGCGAGGCGGCCGACACCCTGGTCTTCTGTCTGGTCGCCTTCGGCGGCATCCTGACCGGCGGCACCCTGGTGAACTACGTGATCACCGGGTACGTCTACAAGGTGTCCGTCGAGGTCATCCTGCTGCCCGTCACCTACCTGGTGATCCGACAGGTCAAGAAGCGGGAACCGAGCTACCTCGATCGACCCGACTGCCCTCGCGAACCCGGAGCTCCCCCGAGCCACGAATGATCAGCCGGGCCGGGACGGTGATGGTCTCGACCGGTCCGGAGTCGTCGTCCATCCGAGCGAACAGGCGCTCCGCGGCGACCCGACCGATCTCGGCCGGGTCCTGGGCGAT
>DATDAP010000480.1:0-4201 GCA_036525335.1 Microlunatus sp.
GGTGGTCGAGTTCGGCGGCGACCAGCCGTACGGGCTGGAGGCCGAGGGGCTGGCTCGCGCCGTGGCGGGCGACGGTCTGGTGAGCGAGATGAGTCTGACCGACTCCCTCGGCAACGCCGCCGTGCTGGACACCTGGCGCGAGCAGATCGGGCTGCGCTACCCGTTCGAGGCCGACGACAGCGAGATCCCGACCGTCTCCGGTCGACCGCTGCAGGTCCGCGCCGACACCGTGATGCCGTACGGGAAGATCGAGGGTCTCGACCTCCCGGTGTCCCGGCTGGTGATGGGCTGCGACAACCAGCAGACCCTGGCCCATGCATCGGCGATGTTCGACCACTTCTTCGCCGCCGGCGGTAATGCCTTCGACACCGGCTACATCTACGGCGGCGGTCTGCAGGAGCGGCTCCTCGGGCGCTGGATCGGCAACCGCGGGATCCGTGACCAGGTGGCGATCCTGGTCAAGGGCGCCCACACACCGCACTGCGACCCCGACTCGATCACCGCCCAGCTCACCGAGTCGCTGGAACGACTGGGCACCGACTACGCCGACCTCTACCTGATGCACCGGGACAATCCCGAGATCGCCGTCGAGGAGTTCGTCGACCTGCTCGACGCCGAAGTCCGCAGCGGCCGGATCAAGGCCTTCGGCGGCTCCAACTGGACCCCGGCCCGGATCGATGCGGCCAACGCGTACGCCGAGCGGACCGGCAGGCACGGGTTCTCGGTGCTCAGCAACCACTTCGGTCTGGCGGAGGCGTACGACGTCCCGTGGGCCGGCTGCGAGCACGTGACAGACGCCGCGTCCAAGCAGTGGCTGACGGACCGGCAGATCCCGCTCTTTCCCTGGTCCTCGCAGGCGCGCGGCTTCTTCACCGGCCGGGCGCGACCTGACGACCGCAGTGACGCCGAGCTGGTCCGCTGCTACTACAGCGACGACAACTTCAAGCGGCTCCGTCGTGCAGGAGAGCTCGGCGACACCCTCGGCGTGGCCCCGACGGCGATCGCGCTGGCGTACGTGCTGCACCAGCCGTTCCCCACCTTCCCGCTGTTCGGTCCGCGCAGCATCGCCGAGACGGCGTCGTCGATGGCGGGCCTGAGCGTGCAGCTGAGCCCGGAGCAGGTGAGCTGGCTCGACCTGCGCGACCATCGGGCTTCCTGAGCCGCTCCCACTAGGGTCCTGGTCATGCAGCGGGCGGCCACCATCCACGACGTCGCGGCGGCCGCCGGGGTGTCGCGGCAGACGGTGACCCGGGCGATGAACGCCATGCCTGGGATCAGCACGGACACCCGCGAGCGGGTGCTCGCCGCCGCTCGGAACCTGCGGTACCGACCGTCCCGCTTCGGCCGGGGGCTGGTCAAGGCCGACCACCGGATGCTCGGCCTGGTGCTCGACGACCTGACCAACCCGTTCTATCCGCAGCTCGCCTCGGCGGTGACCGGCGCGGCCGGCCGGGCCGGTTGGAACGTGGTGCTGACCGACACGAGCCACGCCGGTGATCGGGCGACTCTGGTGGCCGACCTGTCCCGGCAGGTCGACGCAGTGATCGGCTACCTCCGACTCGATCCCGAGACTCAGACGGGACTGTTCGCCGGCGTCCCGGTCGTGGAGATCGACCCGACCAGGCGTCAGCCGCTGAACGGTGCGGTGGCCTTCGACCTGCGACCGGCGATGCGGGACCTCGTTCGCCACCTGGACGCCCGGGGAGTGCGCCGCCCGCTGATGGTCGATCAGGCTGCCCCCGGGCAGCGGTCGGGCCGGGCCAAGATCTTCGCCTCCGAGCTCGATCGGCGCGGGCTGGGCTGCGACCACGTCGCCATCGCCACCGGTTCGACCGAGGGCGATCTGGCCGCCATCGGGGCCGCGCTCGACGCGCATCCGGGGGCCGACGCGGTGCTGGTCTACAACGACCTGCTGGCCCTGGGTGTGCTCGGAGCCCTGCGGGACCGCGGTCGCCGCGTCCCGGAGGACGTCCGCGTCGCCGGTATCGACGGGCTGAGCATCGGCGAGCTGGTCGCGCCACGGCTGACCACGTTGGCCCTCGACATGGCCGAGGTCGGTCGGCTGGCCACCGAGCTGGTGCTGGGCATGCGCGCGGGCGAGCTGCCGCTGTCCGGAGCCGAGGTCCGGCGCAAGGTCCGGCACCGGCTCCTGCTGCGCGACTCCGCCTGACCGCCGGTACGCGCGGCGAAGTCAGCTGAGCACCGACTTGTCAGCACTCACGGTCGTCCTGGCGACCACTGCCGCTGACAACTCGGGGTACGCCGGCACGGCTGAGATCGGCGGCCACGGTCTGCGGACTCAGCCGCAGCTCCATGTTCGACGTACGCAGCACTCTGGCACCCGTCAGCACCACCGCCCGTTCCCGCTCCATGTCGGACTGCCACTGGACCACCTCCATGTGGTGCGCTCCGTCCACCTCGAGCACGATCCGGTCCCCGCCGAAGGACACCCATTCCGCGTCCAGGTACCGCAGTCGCCCCGAGGCGTCCGGGCGGCGCGCCTGACGCCGTGGCAGCTGCAGCCCGAACCTGCGGCACATCCGTACGACGTCGGCCTCACCGGTGGTGGTGCCGCCCGCCCGGACGTCCGCCACCGCCAGTCGCAGCACCGCCTTGTGTCGGACCCGACCGACGCATCGCAACGCGTCGTCCAGCTCCTCCGGCGTCACCAGTCGCTGCTGGACCACCGCGGTGATCAGCGCCCAGGCGAATCTCTTGTGCGGCTGCCAGGCTGCGGCGTCGATCGCTGACTGAGCGATCGACGTGGTGGGCATCCCTTCGACCAGCACGTGCTCGGCGGGTCGCACCCGCCGCGACTCGTGAACTCGAAGCCACGCGAAGGTCGACGTCCGGGATCCGCGCGGGATCACCAGGTGCACGAGCTCCTGCTCGGAGGCGAAGGACCGGAACCCGTTCAGCTCCAGGGCCGTGTGGGCCACCAGCGCCGCGGGCGGTCCGGCGTCGAGCAGGGCCACCCACATCAGCTGTCGCCGGGTGGGTGGACCGTTGTGCATGATCACCACATGGTCGCCCCATCGACTCCAGCGAGAACCCTTCACCTGGGCGCGGACCTCAGCTGGCGTCAGGCCGAACAGCGCAGCGTCGTCTTGTCGCAGAACGCCGCCGGTCCACCCCGCTCGGACGGTGATCTCTTCGATGCCGCGGGAGACGGGGCACGGGCGGAACTCAGGCCAGGAGGACATGCCTGAGTTCTAAGGACAGCGTCCGGCGCTCGTACGCCCCGATTCGGGATCTGTGGACACGGCTCCCCGTGCCCTGGGCCTGTGGACGAGCCCCGGCTAACCCGAGTTGTCAGACGCAGTGGTGGCTCGAGCGACCACCGCGTCTGACAAGTCGGAGATGGTCAGAGAGCGGCGAGGGCCGCGTTGAAGGTAGCCGAGGGCCGCATCACGGCGGTGGCCAGCTCGTCATCGGGGCGGTAGTAGCCGCCGATGTCGGCCGGCGAGCCCTGGACGGCGAGCAGCTCGTCGGTGATCACCGTCTCCTGCTCCCGCAGCGACGCGGCGAGGGCGCCGAAGTCGGCCGCCAGCTCCGCGTCCTCGGTCTGCGCGGCCAGCTCCTCGGCCCAGAAGAGCGCCAGGTAGAAGTGCGACCCGCGGTTGTCGATCGAGCCGACCCGGCGGGCCGGCGACTTGTTCTCGTCCAGGAACGTCCCGGTCGCCCGGTCCAGGGTGTCGGCCAGCACCTGCGCCCGCTGGTTCCCGGTGGTCTGGGCCAGGTGCTCCAGGGACACGGCGAGGGCCAGGAACTCGCCCAGGCTGTCCCAGCGCAGGTAGTTCTCCTTGACCAGCTGCTGGACGTGCTTGGGCGCCGAACCACCGGCGCCGGTCTCGAACAGCCCGCCGCCGTTGATCAGCGGGACCACCGAGAGCATCTTGGCCGACGTGCCCAGCTCCAGGATCGGGAACAGGTCGGTCAGGTAGTCGCGCAGCACGTTGCCGGTCACCGAGATGGTGTCCTCTCCACGCCGGATCCGCTCCAGCGAGAAGGCGATCGCCTGCTCCGGCGCGAGGATCGAGATGTCCAGTCCGGTGGGGTCGTGATCGGGCAGGGTCTCGTTGATCTTGGCGATCAGGTTGGCGTCGTGCGCCCGCGTCTCGTCCAACCAGAAGACCGCCGGCAGTCCGGTCGCCCGGGCCCGGCTCACGGCCAGCTTGATCCAGTCGCGGATCGGCACGTC
>DATDAP010000481.1:0-4083 GCA_036525335.1 Microlunatus sp.
GCAGGAGCGGCGGCCGAGGCAGGTGGGGGTCACGGGCGTGGATGGGCCTGGCGGGAGCCCGAGCCCCCGAGGGCGGATGGTTGCCCGCGACCCACCCCTGATCTGACGCCGCGAATCCGACCACGCTCGCCGCAGGGGTCAGCGCAGCAGCTGACGCGCGATCACCAGCTTCTGGATCTGGTTGGTGCCCTCGAAGATCTGGGTCACCTTCGCTTCGCGCATGTACCGCTCCACCGGGAAGTCTCGGGTGTAGCCGTAGCCGCCGAGCACCTGCACCGCGTCCGTGGTGACCTTCATCGCCGCGTCGGTGGCGACCAGCTTGGCCACCGCGGCGTCGCGGGTGAAGGGCCGGCCGGCATCCTTCTTACGGGCAGCCACCAGGTACATCGCCCGCGCCGTGTCGACGGCGGCGGCCATGTCGGCCAGCAGGAACTGAATGCCCTGGAACTCCGCGATCGCGGTGCCGAACTGCTCGCGTTGTTTGGCGTAGTCGACGGCCACGTCGAGGGCGGCCTGCGCGAGTCCGGTCGCACAGGCAGCGATCCCCAGCCGGCCGGAGTCCAGCGCGTCCAAGGCGATGGGCATCCCCTGCCCTTCGGCCCCGACCCGGCGGTGCTCGTCCACCGGCACGGCATCGAGAAAGAGCGCGGTCGTGGTCGAGCCGGTCAGCCCCATCTTCTGCTCGGGTTTGCCGAAGCTCAGCCCTTCGGCGTCGGCCGGCACCACGAAGCAGCTGAGTCCCCGGGTGCGGTCGTCGCTGGTCCGCGCGAACGTCGTGTAGTAGTCGGCCAGCGAGCCGTGGGTGATCCACGCCTTGGCGCCGCTGAGGGAATAGCCCTCGTCCGCGATCTTCGCCCTGGTGCTGATCCCGGTGATGTCCGAGCCGGCCTGGGCCTCCGACAGGGCGTACGCGCCGAGCAGGTCGCCGGCCAGCATCGGGGCCAGCAGCTCGGCTTGCTGGTCGGGCGTGCCGAACCGGTGCAGGGCGTGACAGCTGAGCACGTGCACCGCTACGCCGACGCCGACGCTCATCCACGCCGACGCGATCTCCTCCAGGGCCTGTAGGTACACCTCGTACGGCTGGCCGGACCCACCGAGCTCGGTGGGGTAGGGCATCCCCAGCACACCGGCTTCTCCCAACAGGGCGAACATGTCGCGGGGGAACTCCGCGGCCGCCTCGGCTGCCGCCGCCTTGGGTGCGAGCTCCTGCAGAGCGATCTCGCGGACCAGTGCCACCAGCTCCGTGCCCTCGGAGGTCGGCAGTACGCGGTCAACGGTCACAGTAGGGCTCTCTCATGATCGACGCGCGGGGTGTCAATGGTGCGTGCGGTACGGACAAGGGTACGTTAGTACCGCTATGGAATCCACTTTCATCCTCCCAGACCGCCTCACAAGCCGGCAGCGCCAGCTGGTCGACGAGCTCGTGGACCTGTTCTTGGCCGAGGGATTCGCCCGGTTGACGCTGGACGAGGTCGCGGCCCGCCTGGGTTGCTCGAAGCGCACGCTGTACGCACTCGCCGACAGCAAGGAGCAGCTGGCCGTGCGTGCGGTCCGGTTCTTCTTCAAGCGGTCCACCGACCAGGTGGAGTCGGCGATCGCCCGCACCCGCTCCCCGGCCCGCAAGGTCACCCGCTACCTGGAGGCGGTGGCCGAGGCGCTCCGTCCGGCCGGGGAGGGGTTCCGCCGCGACCTCGCCGAGACGGCTGCGACCCGGGAGGTCTACGAGCAGAACGCTGCCGCGGCCGCGGTCCGGGTCCGCCAGCTGATCGACGAGGGCATTCAGGCAGGGGCGTTCCGCCACGTGTCGGCTGCCCTGGTCGGCGAGGTGGTGACCGCCACGATGCGCCGCATCACCTCCGGCGAGATCGGGCGGGCGACCGGTCTGGACGATGCGCAGGCCTACGCCGAGCTGGCCCGGCTCGTGGTCGCCGCGGTCCGGCGCTGACCGCTACTGTGACCAGGGTGAGCGAGGACCTGCACCAGCTGGGCGAGATCCTGGTCAGCACGGCTGCTGCCGTGATCCGCCGGGTGCCCACCGACGGCATGGAGGTCAGTCTGGCCGCGGCGCGGGTGATGGCCCGGATCCAGGACAACGGCCCCTGCCGGATCAGCGACCTGGCGATCCAGGAGCGATCGTCGCAACCCACCATCACCAACCACATCAAACGGCTCGAGGCCGCCGCCCTCGTGCAGCGCTCGATGGACCCCAGCGACGCCCGGGCCTGGTTGATCGATCTGAGCCCGCTCGGCCGGCAGCGGCTGGTCGAGATCCGTACCCGCCTGGGCACGAACATCGAGCCGATGCTGGAGACGTTGTCGGCGCGCGACCGCAAGGCGCTGCGGGCCGGATTGGAAGTCATGCAGCGAATGGTCTCCGCTCGGTAGGCTGCCGGGGTGAGCCTGCGCCTGTACGACACCGCGACCCGTGAGGTCCGCGACTTCGACCCCTTGGTCCCCGGCGAGGTCTCCATCTACCACTGCGGTCTGACGGTGCAGTCGGCCCCGCATGTCGGCCACATCCGCAAGGAGGTGGTGTTCGACCTGCTGCGACGCTGGCTGACCTGGCAGGGGCTGCGCGTCACGGTGATCGCCAACGTGACCGACATCGACGACAAGATCCTGAACAAGTCCGCCGAGGCCGGAGTCCCCTGGTTCGCGCACGCCTACCGGTTCGAGCGCGAGCTGCACGATGCGTACGCCGCCCTCGGGTGCCTGCCGCCGACGTACGAGCCACGGGCGACCGGGCACGTGCCGGAGATGCTCGAGCTGATCGACGCGCTGATCGAGCGCGGGCACGCGTACGTGGCCGCGGACGGCTCCGGCGACGTCTACTTCGACGTCCGCTCCTGGCCGGCCTACGGCGTGCTCTCCCGGCAACGGATCGAGGACATGGAGCCGGCCGAGGACGCGGATCCGCGCGGCAAGCGCGACCCCCGCGACTTCGCCCTCTGGAAGGGCCACAAGACCTCCGAGCCGATCACTGCCTCCTGGCCGACCCCGTGGGGCCGCGGGCGACCCGGCTGGCACCTGGAGTGCTCGGCGATGGCCGGCAAGTACCTCGGCGACGAGTTCGACATCCACGGCGGCGGTCTGGACCTGCGGTTCCCGCACCACGAGAACGAGCTGGCCCAGTCGACGGCGGCCGGCCAGCGCTTCGCCCGGTTCTGGATGCACAACGCCTGGGTCACCGCGGCCGGGGAGAAGATGAGCAAGTCGCTGGGCAACGGCGCCCTGGTCAGCGAGGTGGTGCAGCGCTACCCGGCCCGGGCCGTGCGCTTCTACCTGGCCCAGCCGCACTACCGCTCGGCCATCGAGTTCTCCGACACCTCGCTGGACGAGGCGACCGCGGCCCTGGCCCGGATCGACAGCTTCGTCGATCGGGCGGTCGAGCTGCTCGGCCGACCTGACGTAACCGTGCCGACCGCCTTCGTGACCGCGATGGATGACGACCTCGGCACCCCGGGCGCTGTGGCGGTGCTCTACCAGGCGGTCCGGGACGGCAACACCGCCCTTGCCGCGGGTGACAAGGAGACCGCCGCCGCCCGGCTGGCGGAGGTGCTGGGCATGCTGGCGGTTCTCGGCCTGGACGCCGCGGATCCGATCTGGCAGCACGGCGGTGATGACGCACGGTTGGTCACGGTCGTCGACGGTCTGGTCGGCACGCTGCTGGAGCAGCGGACGGCGGCCCGGGAGCGGCACGACTTCGTCGCGGCGGACGCGTTGCGGGACGCCCTGAACGACCTCGGCATCACCATCACCGACACCCCGGCCGGACCTCGCTGGTCCCTGGCCACCCACTGACCGCACGCACGAGCACGACCGAGCAGGTAGACGAGGACATGGTAGGCAACAGCCAACGCAAGGGCGCCGTACGCAAGCGCGGCAAGGGCAACACCGCGGGTTCCGGCGGGCGGGTCCGCCGCGGGCTCGAGGGCCGGGGCCCGACCCCCAAGGCGGAGGACCGGCCGTACCACGCGGCGTACCGGGCGAAGAAGACCGCCGAGCGCAGGACCGGCACCGGGCAGCGGCCCGGCGAGGGTCGGCGCAGCGGCAAGCCCGGGGTGGGCGCGGAGTGGGTGATCG
>DATDAP010000482.1:0-11902 GCA_036525335.1 Microlunatus sp.
ACCCCGGCCCAGGGCGCCAAGTGGCTGAGCGCCGTCAGGTCGTTCGGACCGCGACCGTCCTTCGGACTGGCCGTCATCCTGAACTTTCGACCGAAGGGTCTGCTGCTGGGGGTGGCGGCCGGTCTGGCCATCGGGAGCGGGGGCCTCTCGGACAGCGACGCGGTGATCGCGGTCGCCTTCTACGTGGTGATCTCGGCCAGCACCGTGGCCCTCCCGATCATCTCCACGATCGCCATGCCCGAGCTGATGCAGCCACGGCTGGTCCGCGCTCAGCAGTGGTTGGAGCAGCACGGTCGGCTGCTCACGGCGCTGCTGATGGGCCTGATCGGTGTGGTGATCCTCGGGGCCGGAATCGCACAGCTCTAGCCCCGGCGCCTCCGGGGCAGCTGGAACGAGCCGCCCGCCGGGACTTGACCTGGAGTCCACTCCAGGTTGCACAGTGGAGGCATGTCCGACCCGAACACCAGCACGAGCCCGGCGCTCGGCCTCGCCATCGGCGAGGTGTCCCAGCAGACCGGCATACCGATCGAGACCCTTCGGTTCTACGACCGCAGCGGACTGCTGGGGGAGCTGCCCCGCACCGCCGGTGGCCACCGCGTCTTCGACGAGCTCTCCCTCGGTCTGCTCGATGTCGTCGTACGGCTGCGTCGCACCGGGATGCCCGTGGAGGACGTGCGGGCCTTCGTGGAACGGGTCCGAGCGGACCGTGACCGGGCCGGCCGGATCGAGCTGCTCCGCCGTCATCGCGACCGGGTCTCCGGCCGGCTCGACCAGCTGCAGTCCGATCTCGCGGTGATCGACTGGAAGATCACCGCCTACACCGCCAACGAAGCGGGCCGACCCGCCCCACCGCCACCGCCCGGCTGGCCCGGGACCTCCCGTCGCGAGCGGCCGCGCAGTGGAGCGCCCGGCTCTGTCTGGACAGAGGAGCGAGCAGACCACGCTTCACCGTCTGCGAGCGACGAAGGAAGACAGAGCCGACCGGCGCGCAGCGGAGCAGCGAGTGACGACCGGCACGAGGAAGGACGAGCATCATGACCACCCTGACGTTCTCGACGAACCAACCCCTCGGAACCCACGGCCCGACCGTCTCCGCCCTAGGTGTCGGCACCTGGGCCCTCGGCGGGCCGTGGACCTTCAACGGCCGCGACGCCGGCTGGGGCGAGGTCGACGACGACGTGAGCGTCGCTGCGCTGCACGCGGTGATCGACCACGGCGTCCGGTTCATCGACACCGCGAGCGCGTACGGCACCGGGCACTCCGAGTGGGTCATCGGCCGCGCCCTGGCCGAGCTGCCGACCTCGGTCCGGGACGAGATCGTGGTGGCCACCAAGTTCGGGCTGGTCGTCGACGAGCAGTCGCGCTCGGGTGGTGGCGAGGACGTCTCCCCCGCCGCCATCCGCCGCCAGTGCGCCGACAGCCTGCGCCGGCTCGGTCGGGACCGCCTCGACGTCCTGCAGCTGCACGGCGGTGCCGCCGGTGCCGCCGGGGCCGAGGACGTAGTAGCCACCCTCGAGGAGCTCGTCCGCGAAGGCAGGATCCGCTGGTTCGGCACCGCCCAGGACTCCCCCGAGGTGATCGAGGTGTTCGCCCGCTCGCCGCACTGCCTGACCGTGCAGACCCAGGCCAACGTCTTCGGCTGGTCGTCCTCGGTGCTGGAGCTCGCCCGCGAGGCCGGCCTGTCGGTGCTGGCCCGCTCACCGCTGGCCATGGGTCTGCTCGGTGGCCGCTACACCGCTGATCGGCGGCCGGCGCCCGGCGACGTACGGCTCGACACCCCGTGGTGGAGCTACTTCGACGACGACGCCATGGCCGACTGGTTGAGTCGCCTCGCCTCGGTCCGGGAGCTGCTGACGGTCGGCGGCCGGACGCTGGTGCAGGGAGCCCTGGGTTACCTGTGGACCGTCGATCCCGCGATCATCCCGCTCCCCGGCGTACGGACCGTGGCGCAGGCCGAGGAGAACGCGTCCGCGCTGGCCCTCGGACCACTGCCCCCCGACGCCGCGGCGGAGGTCACGAGGCTGCTGGCGGACTCACCCGAACGCAGCTGAGGCAGCTCCTCGTACGCGCTGGCCCTGCGCCTGCGCCCTGCCGCTGCTCACCCGAGCTGACCGATGGCGACATCCGATAGCCGATCGATCCATCGTGGACACGGCGGGCGGCCCGCGCAAAGATCGGCTGCGTCGGGGACGGTGGGGTGCTGTCGGATGGACGCGATCTTCGTGGGGCGAGGG
Organism: Microlunatus sp.; assembly: GCA_036525335.1. Taxonomy (GTDB): domain Bacteria; phylum Actinomycetota; class Actinomycetes; order Propionibacteriales; family Propionibacteriaceae; genus Microlunatus. The sequence continues at coordinate 2,235 of DATDAP010000482.1, forward strand.
GTCGAGCTCGCCCAGCTGGGTGCCCTGGTGAACCGCGCCGCCACCCCGGCGCCGACCGTGGCCTTGATCGAGGCGCCTGCGGGTGTGGGAAAGTCGGCGGTCCTCGACCAGCTCGCGGCCCGGACGACGGATGCGCTGCTCGTCCGGGTGTCCGGCGACGAGGCCGAGTCCGCGATCGCGTTCGGCGTCTACGACCAGCTCCTGGCGCGTCTCCCCGCACCCGCCGCCGGCAGCGGGTCGGCTGCCCACCGGCCGACAGCCGCGGGTGTTCGCGGCGACCTGCAGGCCACCGGCGACGCCCTGCGCGACCGGCTGCACAGGGCTGGGGCGGCCCACCGCTGTGTCGTGCTGGTGGTCGACGACGCGCACCTGGTTGACCGCCCGACGCTCGCGGCGCTCGGTTACGCCCTGCGGCGGCTGCCGGACGAGCCGATCGTCACCGTGTTGGCCTCGCGTCCCGCAACCGCGATCGGCCTTCCCCGCGGCTTGCTGACCATGATCGACAGCGGCGGTCTCCGCCTCGAGGTCAATCCGCTGAGTGTGGACGAGGTGCGTGAGCTCGCCGGGCACTACGGTCATCATGACGTCAACGAACGTGCCGCCCGTCGGTTGCGCGAGCACACCGGGGGAAGCCCGCTGCACCTCCGGGCGCTTCTGCGGGAGGGCCGACTTCCCGGAGGTGGGTGGCTGTCCGCACCCCTACCGGCGCCACTCCCCTTCGCCCGTCTGGTCGCCGGCCAGCTCGGCCGGCTGTCGCCGCCCGCGCGTGATCTGGCGAGAGCGGGGGCCGTCCTGGGACTACGTGGCGATCTCTGCGCGGCCGCGCAGATGGCCCGGGTGGAGGATCCGCTCGCGGCGGCCGACGAGCTCCGTACGGCCCAGATCGCGGGCTTGGAGCGAACGCCGCGCGGAGTCGAGCTGGTGTTCGATCACAGTGTGATCCGGGCCGCGGTGCTCCAGGACTGTGGCGAAGCCGATCTCGCCGCCACCCACACCGCCGCCGCCGAGGTGACCCGCGGCCCCGAAGCGTTGAACCACCTGGCGAAGGCGACCGTCGGCCCCGACCTCGACCTGGCCGACCGACTCGCTGTGCAGGCCCAGGACGACATCGCCCGGGGCGGGTGGCGGACGGCGGCCGACGGGCTGATGGAGGCGTCCCGGCTGCACCCCGACCGCTCGGAGCGCGACGCACTCCTGGTGGACGGCGTGTACGCGCTGCTGGTGGCCGGAGACCTCGCCGTCGCCGCACGCTACCGCGACCAGGTGGCCGCCGTGCCGCCGTCGGCCCGCCGGCTGCAGATGCAGGCGCTGATGGCCTGGATGTCCGGTGACTTCCCAGCGGCCGAGACGCTGGCGACGCGGGCCTGGGACTTCGCCGAGAACCTGGAGCCGCTGGAACGCGATCGCCTCGCCGGGCTGCTCGCCGAGATGCTCCTGATGCAGGGCAAGAGTCGAGCCGCGCAGGACTGGTGCCGTACGGCGATGAGCAGCCTGCTGGTCGACCCGACGGTCCGATCCTCGACCCTGGCCACCCTGGTCGGCGCGATGCTGATGGAGGGGCGAGCCGATGAGGCGCTGACGCTGCTCCCCATCGACGGTGACCTGAACGACGCCGGCTATCGAGAGCTCGTCGGCATGCGCGGTATGACCCAGCTGCTCCGGGATGAACCCGCGTCGGCGGCGGAGCACCTGAGGATCCGTCTCCGACCCAACCTGGTCGACCATCGGCACGGGGAGTCGCCGGTCGAGCTGCTGACCGCGACCGGGCCGGACGGCATCGAGCCGAACAAGCTGGTCATCCTGGTGTTCTTGGCCGAAGCGGAGTTCCGGCGCGGCCGCTGGGACGTCGCCTCGGCGATAGCGGAGCAGGCGATCGGCTTGATCGAGGACACCGAGCAGCACTGGATCGCGCCCTGGGGGCACGCCGTCGCCGCGCTCGTCCCGGCGAGCCGGGGATGGTGGGACGTCGCTGAGGCCGAGCTGTCCCTGGCCGAGGAGTCGGTGGCCCGCTACGGCATCGAGTTCACTCGCGGTTACACCGCCAACGCGGCGGTGCACCTGGCCTGGTGTCGCGGGGACGCCGAACGGGTGGTGGCCTCGGCCCGCTGGCTGCTCGAGGACGGCGAGCCGTTCCATCAGGAGCCAGGGCTGCACTGCTGGCCGGTGCACTACGCGGAGGCACTGGTCACGCTCGGGCGCCACGCCGAGGCGGACGAGGTGCTCAGTCGGTGGGAGACGACCGCCCGGCAGCGGGGCCGGAGGTCACGGATCGCTGCCCTGGCTCGGGTGCGGGGCGATCTGGCCGTGCATCGACGAGATCTCTCGACCGCGCGCCGGGACTACCGGCGGGCGTTCGACACCTCGGCGGAGGAAGCCGACGTCCTGGAGCATGCCGTGCTGTACCTGAGCCGAGGGCGGTTCCTCCGTCGACGCGGCGAGCGACGTGGCGCCCTCGCCGATCTCCGCGAAGCCGAACGTCGATTCGGTGCGCTCGGCGCCGATCCCTTCCTCGGGGCGGTCCGCACCGAGCTGGCCGCCTGCGGGGTCGTCCCGGAGCCCGACGTCGCGGCGGCGAGCCCGCTACCCGCCCTCACTCCCCAGGAGGAGGCCGTGGCCCGGCTGGTCGCCGACGGACGCAGCAACAAGGAGATCGCCGAGGTGCTGGTGCTGAGTCCGAAGACGGTCGCGTACCACCTCGGTCACGTGTACCGGAAGGTCGGCGTACGCTCTCGCTCCCAGTTGCAGGCCCGGCGACCGTTCGACCTGTGATGTGTCCCGTCACTCCGTGATCTCCACGTAGTCGGTCCCCTCGTTGATGGACGGCACGTAGCTCTCGAGCCGATCCCACACCTCGCCGGCCGTCGGGTGCGCCTCGAGGAAGGCGACGACCTCGGGTGGGTCCTCGCCTCCGAGCGGGAAGACCGCGTCCCGAACCTCGACGCTGTCGACCTCGAGGAGGAGCAGGTACATACCATCCCGTAGGCCGCGATCGGCCTTGTACAACCGGAACGTGATCCCGCCCGGCCAGGTCTCACCCAGCACGGCCGTGGCCCGCCGCTCGAACTCGGCTGGATCGGCGCCGCCCGGGAGCTCTACCTCGTGGATCCCGAGAACCTTGGCCATCGTCACTCCTCGGGTGTAGCGACCAGCGGTCTGATGTTGGCGTTGCCGTGGAACACGTTGTCGGGGTCGTACGTGCTCTTGATCTCCTGCAACCGCGGGTACTTCGACCCGTAGCTGCGGCTGAGGTGCACCTCGTCGGTGTCGGACAGGACGTTGACGTACGCGCCGTCGCCGAGCATGTGTGGCTCCAGCGCCTCGAACAGCTCCCGCACCCAGGCCCGCTCGGCCGGCAGCAGCTCCGACGTCGAGGTCATCGCGATCATGGTCATGAAGCTGCGTGGCGACCGCCCGCCACTGAAGGCCGTCGTCTCGTCGGCGACCTCGGAGTACGCGCCGTCCAGCGGGTAGATGGAGGCCAGTGACATCGGGGATCCCTTGCGCGGGCCGACGGTGGTGAGCACCTCGATCACGTCGTCGTCGATCTCGGCGAAGTAGCCGCCCTTGTCGTAGGCGTAGAAGCCCCAGCCGTTCGCTTCGTCGAGCAGCTGCTGCAGGGCGACGTAGGGCATCGGGGTGACGACGTCGAACAGCGGCGGCACCGTCCGGCGAAGCCGGTCGGTGACCTCTCGGTGAGCGTCGAGATCGTCGAAGCCGACCAGCATCAACCCGGTCCCGGCGAGGCCCTGGAACTCCGTCGGCACGAACGGTGCCGGGGGCGCGGTGAACGCCGCGAGCTGGATCGCGTTCAGCGACAGTGGGAGGTCGCGGACCAGGTCCCGCATGGCGACGTGCGCGTCCCGACCCTGCCCGGCGCCCCAGAAGAACAGGCCGAACTGCACCATCGGGTCGACCTCGATCAGATCGAACTCGAACTCGGTGACGACGCCGAAGTTGCCGCCGCCCCCGCGCAGGGCCCAGAACAGGTCAGGTTCATTCGAGGCGCTCGCGTGCCGGATCTGACTGTTCGCCGTGACCACCTCGGCACCGACCAGGTGATCGATGGTGAGGCCGCCCCGCCGGGACAGCCACCCCATCCCGCCGCCCAGCGTGAGACCACCCACACCGGTGTGGCCGACGATCCCGGCGGGCACCGCGAGTCCGTGCTGCTGGGTGGCCGCGTCGAGGTCACGCAGCAGGGCACCGCCCTGAACCCGGGCGCGGCGGCTTCGGGGATCGACCCGCACGCCGTTCATCCGTCCCAGGTCGACGACCACGCCGCCCTCGCACATCGAGTGCCCCGGGAAGCTGTGCCCTCCGCCGCGGACGGCGATCTCCAGATCGTGATCGCGCCCGTAGCCGATCGCCGCGACCACGTCCCGGGCGGTCGCACACTGCACGACGGCGCCCGGTCGTCGGTCGATGTCTGCGTTCCAGGACCGCCGTGCCTGATCGAAATCGGCGTCGATCGCGGTGATCACCGATCCGTCGATCCGATTGCGCAGCTTCTCCACCGCCAGCTCGTGCATCCCGACCACTTCCCTCGTCCTCATGACGTCACCCGGTTCGAAATCGGCGCAGACCGACTGTGTGGGCGAGACGCGGTCGCCGCCCCCGTATCCCGCTGCGATCTCTCGCCCTCGACGCTGCCCGAGCGAACGTTGGTCTCGTGACGCGGCCTACCCGGCGATCTCCACGTAGTCGGTCCCCACGCCCGTGGACGGAACGTAGCTATCCAGCCGATCCCAGGCCTCGCCCACCGTCGGATGGGCAGCGAAGAATGCGTGGATCTCGGCCGAGTCCGCACCCTCGATCGGGAAGATCCTGTCCCGGGCCTCGACGCTGTCGATCTCGACGAGGATCATGTATCGACCGTTCCGAGGTCCGCGATCGGCTTTGAACACCCGGAAGTTGAGCCCCTCCGGTGCGGCTTCGGCCGCAAAAGCCGACGCCCGCCGCTCGAATTCGGCCGGATCCTTGTCGGCCTCGAGCTCTACCTCGTGGACTCCGAGAACCTTCGCCATTGCTCCTCCTCGAACCTGGTGGGCGAGACGCAGCCGGCCCCCATCGCCGGCTCCGTTCCTGCGCTCTCGACGCTAGCGACGCCGAGGCCGCTCGGCATCGGAACTATGTCCAGGGTCCGGGTCGGGGGTGACGCCCCCGCGCCGACCTTGTTCTTGTAGCATTATGCGTCGAGCGCTATTCTCATAGCGCACCCAACGGGACCGACGCTCGCCGCCACAGACAGGACGACCACCATGCACCTCTCCGCTCATCTCGATCTGGACGTCCTCGCCCACGAGACCGACGACCAGCTCTCCGTGCTGGTCGAGCTGACCGCCCCCGAGCAGCCGGTCGACGCCGACCGCGCTCCGAGCACCCTGGTCGTCGTGCTCGACCGCAGCGGGTCGATGGCCGGACCCCGCCTGGAGCAGGCCAAGGCCGCCCTCACCGCGCTGATCGACCAGCTCGACCCGCACGACCGCTTCGGTCTGGTCACCTTCGACCAGCACACGACCGTCGCGGTCCCGGCCGGCGCCCTGACCGACAAGCCCGCGGTGAAGCGGGCGATAGCCCAGGTGCAGCCGGGCGGCTCGACCGACCTGTCCGGGGGCTATCTGCGTGGTCTGCAGGAAGCCGGGCGCGTCGCCGCGGGGACAGGCGCCACCGTGCTCCTGATCAGCGACGGGCACGCGAACGCCGGACTCACCGATCCCGTCCAGCTCAGCGGTCTGGCCCGCCGGGCGCAGACGGACAGGATCACCACGTCGACGCTGGGTATGGGTCTCGGCTACGACGAGCGGTTGCTGTCGGCCATCGCCTCCGGGGGCGCCGGCAACGAGCACTTCGCCGAGACGGCCGACGAGGCCGGGAAGCTGATCGCCGGCGAGGTCAGCAGTCTGCTCGCCCTGGCCGCCCAGGCCGGGTCGCTGCGGGTGCGGATGGCACCGCAGGTCAAGGCCGTACGAGTGATCAACGACCTCTCCGTCGTCGCCCTGTCGGACGGGATCATGATCGAGCTCGGTGCGTTCTACGCCGGCGAGACCCGGAAGCTGATCATGACGTTCGACGTGCCGGGTGTTCCCCAGCTGGGGCTCGCCGAGGTCGCCACGCTCACGTTCACCTACCTCGCCCTGCCCTCGCTGGAGCAGCAGACCGCGACGCTGCCGCTGTACGTCAACGTCGTGCCGGGTGATCAGGCGGCCGGACGGATCCCCGATCCGATGGTGCGGACGGAGACCGCGTTCCAGCAGGCCCAGCAGGCCAAGCGGGTCGCCTCGTCGGCCTTCTCCAGCGGGGATCCCGGCGCCGCGGCGTCGGCCCTGGATCGGGCCCGCACCCTGCTGCGGTCAGCCGGGGCCGGCGCTCCGGCCCCGATGGCGGCGGAGCTGGGCGAGGAGCTCCGGCTCATCGATCGGCTCGCCCACGAGGCCGCGTACGGCGACGTCACTCGCGCAGCCAAGCTCAGCTCCGCCGACGCGGCGTACAAGTCGAGGACCCGCGGGCGGCGCTAGTGGTCGCGATCGGAGGCCTCATCGCGCCGTGGTCACGCGCCCGGGATCGTCGGCGCGCGGAGTTCTGTTCGGCCCCTGGGTCAGGCTGAGACCGTCAGCCCGTACCCCTCCGAAAGGACCCCCATGTCGTCCAGGACGGCGACCCCCGCGGCCCAGACGGTCACCCCGGTCGTCACCTCCATCGGCGCTCCGCTCGACGAGATCGCCGCCATCGCCCGCCGACGCGCCGCCACGCTGAACAGCGATCTCGGGCCCGACGTACTGGTGCAACGGACCCTGGAACGGTTCGACGAGACCTTCGGTACGACGTCGTGTCCCGTGGACCTGGACGGCTGGATCAGGCGGGCGATGCGGGAGATCGCCACCGCTCCCGGGCGTCGGACGCGACCCGTCGGACGCTCCTCGGTCGCGCTCAGTCGGATCCTCGAGGGTCTCAGCGCACCGGTGCGCTCGCCCGCGCTGACCAAGCAGCGCAAGCTGTTGCTGCGGCGGGTGAGCGAGCTGATCGGCGGACCGGAGTGCCGGGTGGTGCTGGCCATGAGCACGGCCCGGTCGTTGGATCGGGTCGGCACCCAGCTGGGTCTCTCGTCGGTCGAGGTCGCTCGCCTCCACCGACAGGGCCTGCTCCGACTGCAGACCCAGCTCGACCACGACCCCGAGCTGATGCGCCGGATGAGCGACGCCAGCCGGCAGCCCCTGAGGGCTCGGACGAACAGGTGACGCTCGGCTGCCGCTCGGTGCGTCGTCAGCGGATGCTGACCGGCCGACGGCAGTGTCCTGCCGATCGCGCGCGACCGGTTCGCTCTCGTCCCGATCGGGCAACGACTCTGCCCTTTTCGACCTGAGCCGAGGGGACGCGGACGGATCACACTGGGTGAGGTGGGTCCGGATCAGGCACTCCACCGGCGGCTGGACGAACAACCGTCGGTCCGTCAACCGTCGGTCCGTCCCGTCCGTCGACCCCTGGTCCCGCCGACCGGCGGCACGTCTCCGTCGACGCGTGCCGGGGCGACGGTGCTGAGCGCCGCCGACCTCGCCGATCTCCAGCGCGTCGCCGGCAACACCGCCGTCGCGACCCTCGTACATCCCGCACCGCCGCCGACCCCGAGGCCGACACTCCAACGTTCCTCGGTCGCCAAGGGTGAGGGAGCGCAGACCTGGGTCCGGCCCGGAGACACCGGACCGGACGTCACCAAGGCCCAGCAGCGGCTGAACGCGATCGGCGCCCCCGGCACCCCGCTGGTCGAGAGCGGCGTCTACGACGCGGCCATGCGCAAGACGGTGACCCAGTTCCAGACGGCGCACGGGCTGGATCCGGACGGCATCATCGGTCCGTTGACGTACGAGGCGATGGACCGGGAGGACAGCGCCGGCACGGACGAGGCGGTCGCGGTCGGGACCGATCACACGGGCACCGCCGACGCGCCCACCAAGGCCGAGATCGACGTCATCAAGGGCGAGCTGAATCCCACCTCCACCGGCTCCGGTGGCGCCGCGAAGGAGTGGGACGGCCGGACCGACGCGGCCAAGCGGACCGAGCTGGACACCCAGGTCAGCGCGGCCATGCAGAAGTTCCTGGACGACGAGACCCCGAAGATGAAGAAGAAGGAGGCCGCCAAGGCCGCCGGACAGGTGGTTTCCACCAAGGACATGGAAGGCTCCGGGCGTGCCGCCAAGAGCGATGTGGACGCGATCTTCGGTGGCCTGGCCGCCGCCGCCGTGCTCACCGCGCCCCAGGAGGCGGCGCGGGCCGCCTTCAGGTTCGAGGCCGACGTCAACCTCAAGGACGCCAGTGACCGTACGCCCGACGCCGACGACGCGGCCGACTGGATCTTCGAGACCGACAAGGCATCCTCGACGGCGCAGACCGATCACGGGTTCAACGAAGACCGCTCCACCGACGAGACCGCCTTCGCCGAGGGCGTGAAAAAGCGGTTCGTGGCCAAGGGCACCAACAAGGACGACCTGGATCGGCTGGACCGCTTCGGCTTCGCCGTCGCCCTCCCCGGCCCCATCGTGATGGCCCAGACCTCGATCGTCGACAGTCCCGGTTTCTCCGCCACGCCGAAGGCCCCGGGTGGCATGTCCGACGCCGAGCGACTGCGTCGGTGGCGGAACTGGGAGGTGCTCGTGCACGAGTACATCCACACGCTCGCCCACCCGAACTTCAACGCCGCGGCCAACAACCGGATCCTGACCGAAGGCTTCTGTGAGCTGTTCACCAAGGACGTGCTGCTGCACGGTGGTGGCATCGCCTCCGCCAAGGCCGACGCCGACGCCGGTCGGCGCAAGGAGGTCGAGGGCGGTGATGTCGCAGGTTTCGAGGAGAGGTTCGTTCCCGACTACTCGGCCGCTGAGTACCAGCAGTACCTCGACCACGCCGAGACGATCGAGTCGACGGTCGGCACGGACGCGGTCCGGGCCGCGTTCTTCCTCGGCCACGTCGAGCACATCGGCCTGAAGCCGAACGGCGACATGATCGACCCGGCGGCCCCCGACGCCAAGAAGTTCCTCGCCCCCGAACGGGTCAAGATCCCCACGACCGTACGCTCGGTGGGTGCCGTCAGCATCCTCACCGGCGCTCCGGAAACCGACATCGTGAGCGCCAACCCCGGGCTCTCCCCCGCCGGACCGCTGCCAGCGTCCGCTCACACGACGGGGCTGTTCGTGCCCGGTACGACCCACCACCGCACCCTGGAGGTCGCGGATCGAGCCGGCAACAAGGTCGTGGAGACCAAGGCCCAGATCGCCGAGCAGCACGGGGTCAACGAGCACTCCATCCAGCGAGCCAACCCCGATCTCAACCACCGCGAGCCCCGGCCGGGCGAGTGGGTAGTGATTCCCGTCCACTGAACAGGATCGTGATCATGAACGAGCTGCGCGCGTACGCCGACGGTCGGTGGGCGTCCTTCGGCGGTCTGGACGCGTGCACCCTGGCCGAGGCCGACGCCCAGCTCGGCCCGCGCCGGGCCGAGGAGCTGCATGGTGGTGTCTTCGGCGGCGAGCCGACGCAGTTCGCGGTGTATCCCGGTGGCACCGCGTCCCCGGAGGGAGTCACGGCCTGGATCCTCGGGGATGTCGTGGTGGGGCTGGAGATCCGGCAGCCGACCCCAGCGGCCGGAGCACTCGATGATCTTGGCGCGCCGGCGGCGG
>DATDAP010000483.1:0-6726 GCA_036525335.1 Microlunatus sp.
ACCACCGACGGTCTGCCACTCATCGGGGTAACGAACTCGCCACGTGTATTCGTCGCGGGCGGGCACGGCATGTGGGGAATGGCTCTCGGTCCCGTGACCGGGAAGCTCCTGGCCGAACAGATCACCTCCGGTACGGTGCCCGCGCCGCTCGCACCCTTCCACCCGCTTCGATGACAGAGACAGGTGCGCCTCGGCGCGCACCGGGAAGGGAGGACGAGTGACCGTCGCCTGTGAGATTCATGGCCCTCCTGCCAGCCACAGTCGTGCGTGCATACGCCGTCATACTCGCCGTGTCATGAGAACGGACTGGGGTTGGCTGACTCTCCCCACTGAAGCGGCCGCCCGTCGGCTACTTGGATGCGAGCTGGAACGGCTCCTCGACGGCGAAGTGCTACGTGCACGCATCGTGGAGACCGAGGCATACGACCAGGACGACGAAGCCAGTCACGCCTTCCGAGGCCTGACCGTGCGCAACGCCACGATGTTCGGCCCCGCTGGGCACCTCTACGTCTACCGGCTGTACGGACACCACTGCTGCAACGTCGTCACCGGGTACGCCGGGTACGGGCAGGGCGCACTGATCCGGGCTGTCGAGCCGCTCGAGGGCGCTGACGTCATGCAACAACGACGAACCGGGGATGAGAGGAGACTGGCCACCCCGCACCTCACCAACGGCCCAGGCCGTTTGTGCCAAGCACTGGGTGTGACCAGCTCACTCGACGGCCACCACCTGGCAGAAGACCCACTTCGGCTCGTGCAGCGACCTCCGCTCGAGTCCTCGCAGATCGTTGTCTCGACCAGGATCGGGGTCACCAAGGCCACCGAACGCCCCCGCCGCTTCCACATTCGCGACAACGCCTTCGTCTCACGCCGGTGAAGCCTCTCCCCACCGTCCAGTGAATCCGCGCTCCCGCGGGAAGACCTGGGACAGGTTGAGCCTGACCACACCCTCAACGGTCCTGCTCTCCTGGCAATCGCCACCAGCAGGCAGCACGCGGCGTTCAAAGGGCCGACGTCCTGCGCCGCAGCACCCACTCGACCAACGTGCCTGGGCATCACACCTAGCCGGACCTCAGTTCACTGGCTCGTGCGACCGGTGAGCTTGTGGGCATCGCGAAGCCATCGGCCACCATTTTGACTGATCCAGGAGACGGGGGGGAGCTCTGCTATGCGCCGATCGGTCGGAGCGGCAATCGTGAGGCCGGTTCGGTCGGGCAGGTGCCGCACCAGGGCACCGAGCCAGGCGACTGCGGCGTAGCCGAAGGTCGGTTGCCCGTCGACTAGCAGCCACGGCGTGCGGTGTGACTGGATGTACTGCCAGGAGGATGCCCACTCCTGGCGGAGGCTCCAAGCCGGAGTACTCACCGGCCCGCCGGTGACATCCGGGACCATTCCCCACTCCTGCACCACAGCGCTAGGGGATGCGGAGTCCATCAGCATTGGCGCCGTCAAACGCCGGAGCGCGTTCGCGTTGTTCAGGTCGACGCCATGAACCCACAAGGCGTCGAACAACAGCCTGCGGATGACGGTGCTGCGCTCGGCAGCACATCCTTCCGCATAGGCGGACACAGCTGCTGCGGTGAGGGGTCCGTAGCGTCCAAGCGACGCTGGGAAGCTCTCCCCCGGAACAAGGGCTGCTCGCACCTCGGGGATCGCGTCTCGGACCTGTTCGAGGCGCCGCTTGGTTGCGCGGGTGTCCCAGGCACGCAGGCAACTCTCCACAGCGCGCCAGTCCACGTTAGTGCCATGAGCTTCCAACCGGTCGGCGCGCTGCGACGCGAGATAGCTCCACGGGCAGGCAAAGTCCCCGTAGACGACAATCTGCCTTGGCGTGTTCCGGGTCATCGAGTCGAGGTCGCGGTCTTCGTCGGACATCGGACCTCCTGGGGTTGGCTCCCCTCGTGCGAGACGGTGGGGCTGCTCGCCAGCGGTGAAAACCAAGTCGCCCGGGCTGCTCGTGGCGTCCGTTCGGGTGTCGCGTGGGCGGGCCTCACCCACGGCGGATTCCTTTCTCACTCCGAGCTCGTCCGCCCACCGAGGAAAGCCGTCAGCACGGCCGTTCGAGAGCCCGTGACGCGACTCATCCCCTCACCGTCACAGCCCATCAGCCCGACGGTGAGCCATGCTTCGGTCTCGTTGACGACTCGCCAGTGGCCCCCTCGGGTCTCCCACCGTGACAACACATCGACCAAGCCGCCCGGGAGTCCTGTCTCGGGACGGCGGTGCCCGTCACGGGAGGCTCCGACGTCGATGCGTAGTGCTCGTCCATCCCGATCGATGCCCGATCCGATAACACGGCTGACCGATATCACCATCGGCTACACCTCTTGTTGCGGCAGGCCGCTGACGAGCGTTGTATCCACGCCGATCGCGCCAACCTTGGCCGCCCCGCCGGGAGAACCCGAGGGTGCCGCACGACCAGCGAGGGGCTCGCTGGAGAAGGCATCGTTGTCCGCGAGGTGCGTAGCCCAGGGATCGGGCAGGTCGTCTTCGTAGTAGATCGCCTCGACCGGACACACGGGCTCACAGGCGCCGCAGTCAACACACTCGCCCGGCTGGATGTACAGCGAACGTGCACCCTCGAGATGCAGTCGACCGGGCACTCGTCCACACACGCTCGATCCAACACGTCCACACTCGGTTGTGCGACCACATATGTCACGCATCACATTTTACACAAGCGAGTTGTAAAAACTAGTGGACCGATCCTCACCGACATCGGCCAGGCGAGGCCTCTCCAGGCCTAGCGCTCTGAGCGCGAGGCGGAGCCATATGTGGGGATTATGGCGCGGGACGCCTCTCAAGGCCGGCATCCAAGAGGCCGCCTCGAGCCGTTTGGGTTGGCGCAGAGAACGTTGAGTGCTATAAACATGAGAGTGTTAGTTACAAATATCGACGGATGGACGCGATGACCTTCCGCACGCAGCCCGCCGTGCCGAGTGTGCTCATCGGTCAGATCGACGACGCGCTGGCGACCGTCGAGGACGCCCGAGCCGAGTTGACGCGAGTCATCGCATCCAGGCCAACACTCCGTGCCCAGCGTGAGGCTCACGCAAGCCTCAGACACGCATTCGACGACGCCGACGCGCTGTTGCGCAAGGCCACCACCCTGGCAAGACAGCGGTCGTACCGGGACTGGTCGCTGTGGCGGCACCGCCTCTCGAGCCTGGACACCGCGCGCCAGATCCACCTCATCGCCGAGCAGGACCACCCTGGCCTGCTACCGATCGGCAGCACCCGCGCCCTCGACACCGGAATGTCGAGACCTGACATCGGCGACATGCAACACGGCCAGTCACGTGCCCCCGGGGCCCTCCCGACCTATGGCCTGGACATCGAAGCTCTTCTGACACCACGAGAAGGCGTCTGTCGAGCTGCTGCAGCCCAGCACCGAGACGGGGCGGGTGAGCCTTCACCCCCTTGCCAGGCCGGTCCCGACGCTTTCGATCCGCCCCCCGCTGCAGCGTGCGAAGCCTATGGTGGCGCGCGCGAAGCCAAGCACGCGGCCAGACCGCGAAGTGCAGCGTGAAGGTCGCCTCTTCCGATCGGAGAAGCCTGTGGCTTGGCTCCGGGCTTGCGACCTGATCGCCCTCGTCGATGGGGTGCCGCACGCGGTCGACCTGGGAGGCGTCGCGGTGTGCCTCGTGCGGCTCGGTGATGAGCTGTTCGCCGTCCACGACGAGTGCACACACGAGGCGGTGGCGCTGTCCGAGGGGGACTTGGAGGGATGCACGATCGAGTGCTGGCGTCACGGGTCCCGCTTCGATCTGCGCACCGGTATGGTGATGGGTCCGCCCGCCGTGGAACCGGTGCAGGTATACGCCACCCGGGTGGACGCCGGCGAGGTCTTCGTGCACTTGCCCGGGTAGCGAACAGACCAGCGACCGATTGGCGCCCGCGCTCTGGTCGCCCGTCCTCCGACAACTGATCGCGCCCGGGGTCACACGGTCGCTGAGTGTCGGCGGTCCTTATTCACGATGGCATATGTGACAATTGGGCCATGCGCGGAGCGACACTCACGGATCTGCCGTCGGAGTTCCCGTCGGGCGCCCGGCGAACCGACGTGCTTGCCCAGTTGCGCCACGCTGCCCGTCCGCTGTCGGTGGCCGAGGTTGCGAACGCTATTGACGTGCATGTCAACACGGCCCGGTTCCACCTTGACGGGCTGGTCGACGAAGGACTGGCGGTGCGAACCAGCGAGCCGCGAGACACGCGCGGACGGCCGCGGATCTTGTACACCTCTGAAGGCGCTCCGCCGGGCCCAAAGAGCTATGAGCTCCTGGCTGAGATGCTCACGGGCCTCGTCTCCACCCTCGAGGAGGCTGGCTCCGCGACCGTTGAGCTCGGCAAGATGTGGGGCCGGCATCTGATCGAACGCCCCGCACCCTCGGAACGCATTGACGCCAAGGAGGCGCTCGTTCGGCTCGAGAGCTTGCTGGAGAAGGTTGGATTCCAGCCCGAAGCCGGCCACTCTAGAGACGACCTCGAGGTTCGCCTGCGCCACTGTCCGTTCCGAGAAGTTGCCCAAAAGCACACCGACGTCGTGTGCGCAATCCACTTTGGCCTCATGCAGGGAGCGCTCGACGAATTGGGCGCACCGATCGCAGTGACCTCGCTCGAACCATTCGTCACCCCGCAGATGTGCATCGCCCACCTGCAAGTGACCGAAGACACCGACCTGACCAGAGCGGCTTCGGCATCGACGATCCAGTCGTGACCGCCCCCGGTGTGACGCCCCCGCGCAAGCAACTCTAGATTTTACACAAGACCGCTGGTAATAATTGGCTTGTGACATCGATTGCACAGACGCACCCGTCGTCAGCCTCGCCACTGCGGCTACGGCGTCTGCGACACCCGGGAGGTGCTGCAAGCGCACTTCGGCGTCGACGCGGGCGGGATCTACGCGGCCCGCATCGCGAGCCACCAGAGGTCAGTGCGCCGGGCACCGAGGCGTTGCCTCACCACCCTCGACCGAAGCCGGTCCGATGGCCTGATCGCGTGCAACCCCATCGACAGCACAGCAGCGAGGCCTCAGTGGAGAACGTGCGGTCAACGACACCATCGAAGAGTCATTGAGGGACGTCCTCGAGCGACATCATCGTGACGTCGACAACGCTGTCGAGGGGTACGCCAACCGCACGGCCACAGGCACCCGGGCGCAGCCGGGCCTGAGACGAGCCGTGGAGGAGCTGCGCCGACACATCTACGCCGAGAAGGAGCTGCTGTTCCCCCAATTGGGCCAATCCGGGATGACCGGCCCGATCCAGGACACGTTAGATCGCGAGGTTCGCGATGACGCCAGCGAAGACGTCTTGCGCATGGGGTGCCGCCTGTTGCTCATCCTGTTGCAGCACCGCAACCCCAAGGAGGAGCAGATCCTGTACCCCGAGTCGACCAGGTCCTCGGTGTGGGCGTGGGCATCGCCCGTTGTGAGTTCCTGGGCGGCGGCCAAGCGCCGGCGGGCTGGACGTTCCAGCACCTGCGCCGCCCACAGGGAGCCGGTGGGTAGGACGCCGAGAACCACCACCATGCCATCCAGCGAGGAACAATTGTCGAGGGCTGCATCCAAGGAGATCACATCATGCCGATTGCCGAACGCACAGCAACGACCACCTGGGAGGGCGGCCTGGCCAGGGGTCACGGCAGCATTCGACCCGATAGCCTCGCCTTCGACGAGTTGCCGTCACCTGGGCGGCCCGCACCGAGGCGCCCGGGGGCAAGACGAGTCCCGAGGAGCTTGCCGCAGCGGCGCACTCGTCGTGTTTCGTGATGGCACTCACTCTGTGTCTCGGAGAGCGCGACGTGCAGCCGGAGGAGCTGACGGTGTCGTCCAGAGTGACCCTGGACGAGGTGGATGGCAGACCGACCATCGTGTCGTCCGAACTGGTCGTCCATGGCAGGGTGCCCGGCCTTGATGCCGACGGCTTCCGGACGGCGGTGGACGCGGCGGCTGAGTTGTGTCCGATCTCCCGACTCTTCGCGGGCGCCACCATCCCGGTCAGTTCGGACCTGGAGCCAATGTAGGTGTCGGCCTGAGCATCGGAACGATGTCGACGCGCCTCGAACCACAACACGAGTTCTGCTGCGTCAAGGTTGCCACGAAGGGTGGGCCTGCTCGCCCGGCCTTGAACGCCGGCCAGATCGTGAGCTCGTCGCCCGCCGAGACCTGCTGAACCGGGCAGGGGTAAGTGCACGTCAGTTCAGCGCGGCGTACTCCCGCGCCACCTGCGCGCCGAGGCGGGCGTTGTTGTTCACCAGCGCGATGTTGGCTGTGAGGCTGGCGCCTCGGGTGATCTCGACGATCCGGCCGAGCAGGAACGGGGTGGCCTCCTTGCCGTGGATCCCATTCCTTTGCATGTCGGCGAGCGCCTGCTCGATGATCACGCCGATCTCCTCGGCGGGGATCTCGTCCTGGACCGGGATCGGGTTGACGATCGCGACCCCGCCGGTCAAGCCCAGCCGCCACTTGGCCGCCATCAGGGCAGCGAACTCGGCAGGGGTGTCGAGACGCATCGGAGCGGCGTGGCCGCTGACACGGGAGAAGAACGCCGGAAACTCGTCGGTCCCGTTCGCCACCACCGGCACCCCCAACGTTTCCAGGGTCTCCAGGGTGAGCCCGATGTCGAGGATCGACTTCACGCCTGCCGAGACGACCGCGACACTGGTCGTCGACAGCTCGGTCAGGTCGGCGCTGATGTCGTAGGTCCGTTCGGCTCCCCGATGAAC
>DATDAP010000484.1:0-6461 GCA_036525335.1 Microlunatus sp.
CAACGACATCACCCAGGTCACCCCGGCCAGCTTCGAGCCGACCCTGGACTACGTGATCGTCAAGGTGCCCCGGTTCGCGTTCGAGAAGTTCCCGGCCGCCGAGGACACCCTCACCACGCACATGAAGAGCGTCGGCGAGGCGATGGGCATCGGCCGCAACTTCACCGAGGCGCTGGGCAAGGCGCTGCGTAGTCTGGAGGACCCGAAGGCCCCGTTCGACTGGGTACGCCCGGTCAGCCCGGCCGACGTCGACGCTCTACTCGTCGATGCATCCCGCCCCCACGACGGCCGGCTGCAGGTGGTGATGCAGGCGCTGCGGGCCGGCGCCACCCCCGAGCAGGTGCACGAGGCGACCAAGATCGATCCCTGGTTCGTCGACCAGCTGGTCCTGCTCCAGGAGGTCGCCGGCCAGGTCGAGACCGGCGCCGAGCTGACCCCGGAACTGCTGCGGACGGCCAAGCGGCACGGCTTCTCCGACGCCCAGATCGCCGCCCTGCGGCACCTGCGGGAAGACGTCGTCCGCGGCGTCCGGTGGGCGCTCGGGATCCGACCGGTCTACAAGACGGTGGACACCTGCGCCGCCGAGTTCGCCGCCACGACGCCGTACCACTACAGCTCCTACGACGACGAGACCGAGGTCGAGCCGCGGACCCGGCCCGCGGTGCTGATCCTGGGCAGCGGACCGAACCGGATCGGGCAGGGGATCGAGTTCGACTACTCCTGCGTGCACGCCGCGATGGCACTCTCGTCCTCCCCGGACAACGGTGGCGTCGGGTACGAGACGATCATGATCAACTGCAACCCGGAGACGGTCTCCACCGACTACGACACCGCCGACCGGCTCTACTTCGAGCCGCTGACGCTGGAGGACGTGCTCGAGATCTACCACGCGGAGGCGGCCGCCGGACCGATCGCCGGTGTGGTCGTCCAGCTCGGTGGGCAGACCCCGCTGCGGCTGGCCCAGGCCCTCAAGGACGCCGGCGTGCCGGTGGTGGGCACCAGCCCGGAGGCCATCCACCTGGCCGAGGAGCGGGGGGCGTTCGCAGCTGTGCTGGCCGAGGCCAACCTGCCCGCCCCCAAGCACGGCATGGCCCGCTCCTTCGCCGAGGCGCAGCGGATCGCCGAGGTGATCGGCTACCCGGTGCTGGTGCGGCCCTCGTACGTGCTGGGCGGGCGCGGGATGGAGATCGTCTACGACGAGAGCACCCTGGCCTCCTACATCGACCGGGCCACCCAGGTCTCCCCGGAGCACCCGGTGCTGGTCGACCAGTTCCTCGACGACGCGGTGGAGATCGACGTCGACGCGCTCTACGACGGCAGCGAGCTCTACCTCGGTGGCGTGATGGAGCACATCGAGGAGGCCGGCATCCACTCCGGTGATTCCGCCTGCGCACTGCCGCCCATCACCCTCGGTGCGGAGGTGGTCGACCGGATCCGGGAGTCCACCCGGGCCATCGCCGACGGGGTCGGCGTCCGCGGGCTGATCAACATCCAGTTCGCGCTGGCCGGCGACACGCTGTTCGTGCTGGAAGCCAACCCCAGGGCATCGCGCACAGTGCCGTTCGTCTCCAAAGCGACCGCGACCCCGCTGGCCAAGGCGGCCGCCCGGGTCATGCTGGGGGCCAGCATCACCACCCTCCGGGGCGAGGGGCTGCTGCGCCCGGTCGGCGACGGGGCGGCCGAGTCCCACACCGGGCCGATCGCGGTCAAGGAGGCGGTGATGCCGTTCAACCGGTTCCGTACGGTCGACGGCACTTCGGTCGACACCATCCTCGGACCGGAGATGAAGTCGACCGGCGAGGTGATGGGCATCGACATCGCCTTCGGCACGGCCTTCGCGAAGAGCCAGGTCGCCGCCTTCGGTCCGCTTCCCAGCCGCGGCACCGTGTTCGTCTCGGTGGCCAACCGGGACAAGCGGTTCGTGATCTTCCCGGTCAAGCGGCTGGCCGATCTCGGGTTCGAGCTGCTGGCCACCGCCGGCACCGCCTCGATGCTGCGACGCCACGGCGTCAAGGTCCGGACCGTACGCAAGCACAGCGCCGGACCGGGTCCGGACGGGGAGAAGACCATCGTGCAGGCGATCCTGGACGACGAGGTCGACCTGATCTTCAACACCCCGCACGGGCTCAGCCCCGACGGCCGGCCACGGTTCGACGGGTACGAGATCCGCACGGCCGCCGTGCTGCGCAACGTGCCCTGCGTGACCACGGTGCAGGGTCTGGCCGCGGCGGTGCAGGGGATCGAGGCGATTCGGGAGGGCAACATCGGGGTCCGGTCGCTGCAGTCCTGGTCGAGCGACCTGGGCAGGGACCTGACCCAGTGATCTCTGCCAAGGGTCGCGCTCCGCGCTCCGTGCTCACGGGCTCCGCGGAGTCTGACTCGTTCGTTCCCGATCAGGCCCGACGAAAAGCGTGTCGGGCCCGATCGCTCCTCACTCATCAGAGGCTGCGCCCGTGATCTATCGCCGACTCGTCCGCCCCGTCCTGTTCCGGGCGTACGGCGGCGATGCCGAGCGGGTGCACGAGCAGACCCTGCGCTGGCTGTCCGGGCTGGGTGCCGTCGCGCCGGCGCGATCGCTCACCGGCGCGCTGCTGAGCCGGCACCGACGGCCCGTCACGGTCGCCGGCATCGACTTTTCCTCACCCGTCGGGGTGGCGGCCGGGCTGGACAAGAACGGCGTCGCCGTCCGGTCCTGGGCCGCCCTCGGCTTCGGGTTCGCCGAGCTGGGCACGGTCACGGCCCTGGCCCAGCCCGGCAACGACCGGCCGCGTCTGTTCCGGCTGCCGCAGAGCCGGGCGATCGTCAACCGGATGGGGTTCAACAACGCCGGCGCGGCGGCGTTGGCCCAGCGGCTCGCGGCCGCGGGCGTGGCCCGAGGCAACGGTGCGGTCAGCCTGCCGGTCGGCATCTCCATCGGCAAGTCGAAGATCACCCCCCTGGAGGAGGCGGCCGAGGACTACCTCGCCTCGCTGCGGCTGCTGGCTCCGTACGCCGACTATCTCGCCGTCAACGTCTCCAGTCCCAACACCCCGGGTCTGCGGGCCCTGCAGGACGCCGACAGCCTGACCGGTCTGCTGCGGGCCCTGACCACCGAGGCGGCTCGACTGGCCGCGGGCGGTGATCCTGTGCCGGTGTTCGTCAAGCTGGCCCCCGATCTGAGTGACGAGGCCCTGGAGCAGGCCGTCGACGTGGTCGAACGCTCCGGTGCCGCCGGACTGATCGCCACCAACACCACGCTGTCCCGGGCCGGGGTCGATCCACGCGAAGCGGACCGGGCCGCCGAGGCCGGGGGACTGTCCGGTGCCCCATTGACCGTCCGGGCCCGCGAGGTGGTGCGTTTCCTGTCCACCCGTACGGACCTGCCGGTGATCGGGGTGGGTGGGGTGATGACCGTCGACGACGGACAGGCCCTGCTCGACGCCGGCGCTCGGCTGATCCAGCTCTACACCGGCTTCATCTACGCCGGGCCCGGTCTGGTCACCGGCCTCAACTCCCGCCTCGCCACCAACGCCGTCGAAAGGAGCACCCGATGACAGGTTACGGAGAACGACTCGCCCGCCTTGTGGCCGCCCGCGGTCCGCTGTGTGCCGGGATCGACCCGCATCCCGCCCTGCTGACGCAGTGGGGCCTGCCGGTGAACGCCCGTGGGCTGGAGCGGTGCGCCCGGACGATGGTGGACACCCTCGGCGACCTGGTGCCGGTGTTCAAGCCGCAGTCGGCGTTCTTCGAGATGCACGGTTCCGCCGGGATCGCGGTGCTGGAGCGGGTCCTGGCCGACCTCCGGGAAGCCGGGGCGCTGTCGCTGCTGGACGTCAAGCGCGGCGACATCGGCTCGACCATGGACGCGTACGCCGCCGCCTACCTCGCCGACGGAGCCCCGCTGGCCGCCGACGCGATCACCGTCAGCCCGTACCTCGGGTTCGGCTCCCTCGCCGGAGCGATCGCGCTGGCGGAGGAGGAGGACCGCGGGGTCTACGTGCTCGCCCTCACCTCCAACCCCGAAGGTCGGCAGGTCCAGCACGCACGGACCGCCGCGGGGCGACTGGTGGCGGAGGAGATCGTCGACGCGGCGGCCGCCGCCAACGCCGGCAAGGAGTACGGGAACGTCGGACTGGTGGTCGGCGCCACCATCGGCCGGACCGGCGTGGATCTGAGTCAGGTGCACGGCTCGCTGCTCTCGCCGGGCATCGGGGCGCAGGGGGCCGGGGCGGCCGAGCTGGCCGAGGTGTTCGGGGACGCATGTAAGTACGTGCTGCCGTCCGCCAGCCGAGGACTGATGGGGGTAGGTCCGGAACCCGTACGGATCCGCAACAAGGCCGAGCAGATGCTGGCCCAGATGAGAACCGCGCTGACGGTGGGGTAGGTTCACAACCCCCGGTCGTCGGTGCGCAGTCGCACCGTGCCGGGCCCCAGTTGGCTTTCGAAGGACCGAGTGTGACGATTCCCCCGCTGAGCGACGAGCAGCGGCAGCAGGCCCGACATGCCGCGACCGAGGCGCGTCGCCGACGAGCGGCGGTGAAGCAGGGACTCCGGACCGGAGAGCTGAGTCTGGCCGAGGTGCTGACCACTGCCGAGACCGACGACGTGATCGCTCACGCCAAGGTGGTCGACGTGCTGAAGGCATTGCCGCGGGTCGGCGCGGTCCGCGCCGATCGGGTGATGCAGCGACTCGACATCGCCCCCAACCGCCGGCTGCGAGGGCTCGGCCGGCACCAGATCGCCGCCCTGGTCACCGAGTTCGCTTCCCGACCCAAGTGAGCGATAGCCGGGCAGATGAGCGATAGCCGGGCAGACGAACGGCGTCCGCGCCTGACCGTCGTTTCGGGACCGACGGCGGTCGGCAAGGGAACCGTGGTCGCTGCCCTGCGCCGGGAACATCCGGAGCTGTTCGTCTCCGTGTCGGCGACAACCCGCCCACCCCGCCCCGGTGAGGTCGACGGGGTGCACTACCTGTTCGTCAGCGAGGAGGAGTTCGATCGGCTGGTGGCCGACGACGACCTGCTGGAGTGGGCTGTTGTGCACGGCCGACACCGGTACGGCACCCCGCGGGAGCCGGTGCTCGCCGCGATCGCCGAGGGCCGCGAGGCGGTGCTGGAGATCGATCTGCAGGGCGCCCGCCAGGTCAGGACCAACTGGCCGGATGCGCGCCTGGTGTTCCTGGCCCCACCCTCCTGGGACGAGCTGGTCCGTCGGCTGGTCGGCCGGGGCACCGAGACCGAGGAGGAACGGACCCGCCGGCTGGCGACCGCCACCCGGGAACTGGCCGCCGAGAGCGAGTTCGACACCACCGTCGTCAACCGTGACGTCGTCCATGCCGTGGCGGACTTGGTAGGATTGCTCGGTCTGTAGTCCTACGGACAACGTTGTCGTGCCCGCAGGCGCTCTCCAGCTGCCCTCGAGCACAGCCCGAACCGAAGGTTTGCACTTGTCTGGAAACGTGATTGCCGAGGGGATCACCAACCCCCCGATCGACGAGCTCCTCACCCACTCCGACTCCAAGTACCGACTGGTGCTGTTCGCGGCCAAGCGGGCGCGTCAGATCAACGCGTACTACTCCCAGCTGGGCGAGGGTCTGCTCGATCACGTCGGCCCGCTGGTGGAGACCGGGGTGCAGGAGAAGCCGTTGTCGATCGCGATGCGCGAGATCAACGCCGGCGTGCTCGCCTGCATCGACGAGAACACCGAAGAGACCGCCGAGTCGGTCTCCGACACTCCGACGTACGACAACCCGGCCTGACCGACCCCGGCTCACGCCTTCGATGAGTCGCGTCATCCTCGGGGTCGCCGGCGGGATCGCGGCGTACAAGGCCTGCGAGCTGCTGCGGCGGCTGCAGGCCGCAGGTCACGACGTGACCGTGATCCCGACCGCGGCGGCGCTGGAGTTCGTCGGCGCCGCCACCTGGGCCGCGCTGTCCGG
Organism: Microlunatus sp.; assembly: GCA_036525335.1. Classification (GTDB taxonomy): domain Bacteria; phylum Actinomycetota; class Actinomycetes; order Propionibacteriales; family Propionibacteriaceae; genus Microlunatus. The sequence goes on from DATDAP010000484.1 coordinate 5,918, forward strand.
CAAGCCTGTGCACACCTCGGTCTTCGATGACGTGCACCAAGTCCCGCACGTCCGGCTCGGCCAGCAGGCCGACCTGGTGATCGTGGCCCCGGCCACCGCCGATCTGCTGGCCCGTGCCGCCACCGGACGGGCCGAGGACCTGCTGACGTCCACCCTGCTCACGGCCCACTGTCCGGTCGTGTTCGCGCCCGCGATGCACACCGAGATGTGGCTGCACGCGGCCACCCAGGCCAATGTCGACACGCTCCGGTCGCGAGGCTGCATGGTCGTCGACCCCGACTCGGGTCGGCTGACCGGCCCCGACACCGGACCCGGTCGCCTGCCGGACCCCGCTGAGCTCGCCGCCGTCGCCACCGCGGTGCTGACCGACCCCTCGATCGTCCAGCGGGCCGCCGCCCGCGATCTGGCGGGTCTGCGGGTCGTGGTGAGTGCCGGAGGCACCCGGGAGCACCTCGACCCCGTACGGTTCCTCGGCAACCGCTCCTCGGGCCTGATGGGCTGGGCCCTGGCCCGGGCCGCCGTGCTGCGCGGCGCCGAGGTCGAC
>DATDAP010000485.1:0-2699 GCA_036525335.1 Microlunatus sp.
AACGTGCTCGGCTGTGCGGAAGCTCACCCGCCCCGGCTTGGAGAGCGCCCGAGAGACGGTCGACGCCGCCACCCCAGCAGCCTCGGCCACGTCGTAGATCGTCACCGGTCGGACGTCCGGGTCGCCGTCGTCGGAGCCCACCCGAACACCCTAGTGCGAGTGACGATCACCCCGCCCCGTCGCGAGCGGCCGTGAGTGGAGCGACGGACTCCGTCTGGAGCGACGAGAGCGCAAACACGCTTTTTCCGTTTGCGTCCGAGGAGTGAAGTCGGAGTCGGTGGAGCGCAGCGAACAGCGAGTGATGAAGACACTGTGTCCAGGAACACGCGAAATCCATTTGGAGCCGGCGGCCGGACTTCTTACCCTTGCACATGACCCCTCTGCGACTCCGATCCAGCTGACCATGCTGATCACGATCGTCCTGCTGCTGTGCCTGCTGGGAGCGATCGTGCCCCGCTCGGGACGTCGTGCCGAGTCGCTCCCGGCGGGCTGGTTCCAGATCTCCAGCTACCGCAACGGGATGGTGGCTCACCTCACCCCGATCCGGGGTCGTGACCACGCCGAGGACGAGTTCGGCGAGTGCTCCTGCAATCCGAGGTCGGGCCCGTACCCGCTGGATGACGGACGGACCGGGGTGCTGTACGTGCATCGGGCGGTCCGCCGGTCGCCCTACCGGTACTGACCCGCACGGAACCGGATCTGGACGGGATGTTGACGTTCACATCCTCTGGGTACAACGATGTAGCGATGTCCGCCGCGCGCCCGTCATCAGTCTCGACCTGCCCGGGCCGATCATCAGCCGACACCTGTACGGCCACTTCGCCGAGCACCTCGGTCGCTGCATCTACGGCGGCTTCTGGGTGGGCGAGGACCCAGACATCCCGCACGAGGGTGGCATCCGGCTCGATGTGGTGGAGGCGCTACGCGCGCTCGAGATCCCCAATCTGCGGTGGCCCGGTGGGTGTTTCGCCGACGACTACCACTGGCGCGACGGGATCGGACCACCTGGGCAGCGCCCCCTGGTGGTCAACTCCCACTGGGGCGACGTGGTCGAGGACAACGCGTTCGGCAGTCACGAGTTCCTGGCCCTGTGCGAGCTGCTGGGCGCCGAGCCGTACGTGAACGGCAACGTCGGTTCCGGCACCGTCCGGGAGATGGGCCTGGGTCGAGTACCTGACTCGGGCCGACGACGCGCCGATGGCGCCGAGGAGAAGGTGCCGACGGTGTCGATATCGGCCAGCAGCAAGGACGGTGCCGTGCTGGTGTCGGCCTCCACCTCGAGCTCACCGAGCCCGTGGAGCTGACCTGGATCTGCGCGGCGGTCGACTCGGCGATCTGACCGGACGCGTCCTCACCGCCGATCGGGTCGACATGTTCAACGACGACGGTCGACTGGATGCGGTGGCACCGCAACCCCTCGATGTGGTGGCCGACGGCGACGTCGTACGGGTGACGATCCCGCCGCACACCTTCGTGACCGTCCGCGGCACCCTGATCTGATCATGGACGTGGTCACCGCACTGAGGGTCATCACCCGGCGGCAACTTGCGGCAACCCCTACCACCCCGACGGCCCCGGGTGACTCAATGGAAACGACCCTCCCCCCAGCAAAGGACCGTTGCCCGACCATGTGGACCCTCTCCGGATTCTCCGACGAGATCGATCAGGACTTCGCCACCCAGTGCGAGGTCGTCACCGGCCTCGGCCTGAAGTACATCGAGATCAGGAGCGCGTGGGGGACGAACATCCTCGACCTCGACGCCGACCAGCTGGCCGAGGTCCAGCGGTTGCTGACCGAGCACGGACTGCAGGTCTCCAGCATCGGCTCGCCGATCGGCAAGATCAAGATCACCGACGACTTCGGGCCGCACCTGGAGCGGATGGAACACGCCGCGGAGGTCGCCCGGCTGCTGAAGGCGCCGTACCTGCGACTCTTCTCGTTCTTCATCCCCGAGGGCGACGACCCGGACGACCACCGCGACGAGGTGATCACCCGGATGCGGGCGATCGCCGACGTCGCGGAGCGGGCCGGGGTGGTCGCGGTGCACGAGAACGAGAAGGAGATCTTCGGCGACATCCCGCGCCGCTGCCTGGACATCGTGACCGCGGTCGACTCCCCGAATCTCAAGCTGGCCTGGGATCCGGCCAACTACGTGCAGTGTGGGGTGAAGCCGTTCTCCGAGGGCTACGCTGACCTGCGGCCGCACACCGCCTACATCCAGATCAAGGACGCCCTGCTCGCCGACTCCTCGGTGGTGGTGGCCGGGGCGGGAGACGGAGAAGTGCCCGAGACCGTCCGCGCCCTGCGCGAGGACGGCTTTGACGGGTTCTTCTCCCTCGAGCCGCACCTCGGTACGCAGAACTCGCTCGGGGGATTCTCCGGCGCGGACCTGTGGATCCAGGCACACACCGCCTTCGCCGACATCCTCCGCAGCGAGGGGATCGCGTACGCATGAGCATCCCGCAGCGGCCGGACCGTCGCCGCGTGGCGCTGGTCGGCGCCGGCGTCATCGGTCGCCACCACGGTCAGGTTCTGACCCAGCTGGGCGACCGACTCGAGCTGGTGGCCGTGGTGGACCCACACCCCGAGCGGGCGCAGCAGATCGTCGACAGCCACGGCGGCAAGGCGTACCCGAGTCTGGCCGAGACGTTGGCCGGGACCGACGTCGACATCGTGGTCGTCTGCACACCGACCGGGA
>DATDAP010000486.1:0-9332 GCA_036525335.1 Microlunatus sp.
TCGTCGATCCCGCGCAGGGTGCGTTTGGCGCGGTCGGTGCGGTACTGGTAGATGATCGTGCGGGCCCGCTGGTCAGCCTTGGGTCCCATGATCGTCGGCTGGGTGAAGATCTGCCCGTCCGGGATCGGCTCCTCAGGATGATCAGTTCGCCATTTCTTCACCTGGTAGGGGACGTCGGGGATTCGGGCGCCCACGATGAACGTCAACCCGGCATCCTCGAGATCCTTCACCAACCCCGGCGCACGACACGCCGCCGGTCCCATAACTGGCAAACCGGGTGGTCCCATGACCGTGGCAAAACTCCGCTCAAACCGGTCCCATGAACCTGGCGAGCGACATTCGGGGTCGGGTCCGGGATTAAACATGACATCGCTCCTGTCCGTTCAGTTCCACGACCTGTGCACGAACCGTGTCCGGGGCCGCGAGGCGACCAGACACCGGGGCCGTCGCGGCCTCGGTGCCAATATGGGTGGTCGATACCTCCGCGACGCGAGGGTGACCCGTACTGCCTCATACGCGATTCCTTACCCGAACTACGCCATGGCCGGCAGCGATGCGTGGAGCCGCATCGTCCGGTTCATTTGCTGACGTCCCAGCCCGAAATCGTGTGCTGGATGGTGATGAAGCGTTCGTGGATGTCGGTGGTGCTGTTGACTGAGAACGTGTTTGGCTCGTACTTGGAGCCGCGCGGCGGGGTGAGGAGAACTGCAATGCCCCTTTCGCAATGAGGAGTTGCTGGACATCGGTGCTGCTTCGCTCGAGCTCTGTCGCCATCGCGTTGAAGATTTGATGCCGCGCGAGTGCTGCCCTTCGGCGTCGAGGTGTCTGACTGGACCGCCAACTACGCTCGCGACCACTGGCCTAGGCATCATCGGGTGTTGGTCGAGGCTCCAGCCACGTCCCTACCGAGCGACCCGTCGCAGAGGGGTGGCGAGTAGAGGCAGTACGTCGGATAGGTCAGTGGCCTGGTGCTGCGGGAGTAGGTCGTCGGGTTGGATGCGGTGGCCGGCGGCGTGCGGGACGGTTGCGTTGGTGATGAGGACGGGGTTCATGTCGGCGCGGCCCCGAAATGTGCGGGGAAGGTCGGGGGAAGGCGGCGTCTCTAGCGTATTGGTCACCGTCCGTCCAACAGATTGGGATCCTGCTATGACTGCCACCGTTCAACGTGCCCCGCTCAACGGCGTCGATGTTCCGGCGTTGTTCGCCACCCTCGATGCCGTCAGGGAGTCTCCGCAGCTCGCTCAGTTCCAGTTCCGGGCGACCAACGAGTGGCTCAGCGGCACGCACAACCGGACCACCATCCAGGGTTTCTACGGCGCCGGTGTGGAGGACACGTCGCGAGCGGTGCCGTTCGGCTACGACGCCGACCATCCCGCCGTCCTCGTCGGCTCCAACCTGGGTCCGACGCCGGTGGAGTTCCTGCTGCACGCCATCGCCGCGTGTCTCGCGTCGGGCCTGGCGAACATCGCGGCCGCGCGGGGGATCACCTTGCGGCGGGTGTCCTCGACCGTCGAGGGCGACATCGACCTGCTCGGCATCTTGGGGCTGTCGGCCGAGGTCCGTAATGGCTATCGCCAGATCCGGGTGCACTTCGACATCGAGGGCGACGCGTCGGCCGAGCAGCTGACCGCCCTCGTCGAGCAGTCACGTTCTCGTTCCGCGGTTTACGACGTCTTGGTCAACGGCACCGATGTCTGCATTGACGTCACCGCTCGCTGACCGGCTGGTTGACGGCGACCGGTGGGATGTGGTCATCGTCGGAGCCCGGGTCGCCGGCGCTTCGACCGCGTTGTTGCTCGCCCGCGCCGGCTTGCGGGTGCTGGTTGTCGATCGTGCCCGTCGGGGTGCCGACACCCTCTCCACCCATGCTCTGATGCGCGGCGGGGTCCTGCAGCTGCGGCGCTGGGGGTTGCTGGATCGAGTCAGGGCGTCGGGCGCGCCGCCGGTGCGCCGGGTGACATTCCACTACGGCGGCGATGCGGTGCCGATCACTCTCAAGCCGTACGCCGGAGTTGACGCGCTCTACGCGCCGCGGCGCACGGTGCTGGACGCGGTCCTGGTTGACGCCGCCGAGGCTGCCGGCGCCCGATTCTCCTTCGGCCAGACGGTTGTCGAGGTGGTCCGGGCCTGCGGGGGCGCGGTGATCGGCGTGCTGGTTCGTGATCATGACGGGCGAACCTCGACGGTCCGCGCACAGCTGGTTGTCGGCGCGGACGGTCGAGGCTCTGTCGTCGCCGCCAGCGTGGCCGCTCCGACCATCCGAGCCGGTCACCACACCGCGGCGTACGCCTACGGCTACTGGGCCGCCGCCGACTTGGACGGCTACCACTGGCATTACGGCGACGGGCTGTCCGCTGGGTCGATACCGACGAACGACGGCCTCGCGTGCGTGTTCGTCGGTGGACCGCCGTCCGTGCTGGCCGCCGCGCAGCGCCACGCTCGACCCCAGGACGCGCAGCGCCGGCTGCTGGCGCGCATCGACGGGAGCCTGGCCGACCTCGTCGCGGCGCCACCCACCGGTGCCGTCCGATTCTTCCGGGGACTTCCCGGACGTCTGCATCGTCCATACGGAGCCGGGTGGGCGCTGGTCGGCGACGCAAGCTGCTGGAAGGACCCGCTGTCGACCCACGGCATCACCGCGAGCTTGCACGATGCGGAGCTTCTGACCGCAGCGATCGTCCGCGGGTCCGGGACCGAGCTTGCGATGGCCGGCTATCAGGCGCAGCGGGACCGGACAGCGGTGCCCATCCACTCGGTGACCGACCGGTTGGCGTCGCATGCCTGGAACCCCGCCGAGGTCCGCCGGCTCCTTCGTGAAATGTCCTCACTGATGGCCGACGAGGTGGAAGCGATCTGCGACTTCGACGCGCGGCCAGCCCGCGCCGGCTGAGCATGCCGCCCGTATCTCTACAGCGCTAGATTGAACACCGGAGGAGCGATGCGCGTCGAGATCGACCTGCTGGGACGCTTCGAGGTCCGGGTCGAGGGGGTCCCGGTTCCCGCCGGGGAGTGGCGGCGGCGGCAGGCGGCCGCCTTGGTCAAACTGCTCGCGCTGGCGCCGCGCCGGACCCTGCACCGCGAGCAGGTGATCGACTCCCTTTGGCCCGGGTTGACTGTCGAGGACGCCGCCGCACGGCTGCACAAGGCCGCGCACTATGCCAGGCGCTCGCTCGGCGTCCCGCAGGCACTGGTGCTGAGCGGGGACCACGTGCAGCTGTGCCCCGATGTCGCGGTCATCGTCGACGCCGAGGCATTCCAGCGGTGTGCCGAGCGGGCCCTCGCCGCCGAGCCAAAGGAGTGGCCGGCAGAGACGTCCGTCGCTGACCGTTGGACCGGTGGGCTGTTGCCCGACGACCCGTACGAGCCGTGGCTCGAGGAGCCGCGCGAACGGCTGGAGCAGCTGCACCAGGCCCTGCTGCGCCGCGCCGGCCGGTGGGCGGAGCTGGCCCGGGCCGACCCGGCCGATGAGGAGGCCGGTCTCGCGCTGGCCCGGCAGCTCGCCGACGCCGGGGACCGGCGCGGGGCGCTCCGGCAGCTGGAGCGGTTGGAGCGCGCCGTACGTAGGGAGCTGGGCATGAGTTCGTGCCCGGGCGCCGCGACGCTCCGCGCCGCGTTGCTCGGGTCCGACACTCAGCGCCCCGAGCACCCGCTGCGGCCGCCGCCGGTGCTGGGCCGAGACGCCGAGCTCGGCCGGTTGGATCGTCTGATCGCCGCGACCGGCATGGGTCGGGGACGGACGGTGTTCATCTGTGGAGCCGCCGGCATCGGGAAGACCACGCTGCTGCGGTGGCTGGACCGGCGAGCCGTGGACCGTGGCCTGCGGGTCGGCCGGGGCCGGGCCGCAGGGATCGAGGGTGCCTGGCCGTACGCGCCGGTGCTGGAGGCCGTCGCCGACCTGTGCCGCCGCCACCCCGCAATGCTCGACGGTCTGCCCGACGACTTCCGGGTCGAGATCGAGGGGGCACTGCAGGGCACCTCACCGGAGTGGATCGGTGAGAGCCGGCATCAACGGCTCTTCGTCAGTGTCGCCGAGTTGCTGCGCCTGGCCGCCACCGGTGAGGGCGCGGTACTCATCGTCGACGACCTCCACGATGCCGACGAGGCGAGTCTGCGGCTGCTGCACTACCTGGCCAGGATCGCCGTCGAGGAGCCGATCACGATCGTGGTCGCGCACCGCCCGTGGCCACTGCGGCCCGCGATGGACGCCATGCGACGCAGCCTGATCGGGCGCGGACCTTCGGTCGTCCAGCTGGACCTGGGCCCGATGAGCGAGGCGGACATCAGGAGGCTGGCGGCCAGGACCCTCGGCTCGGACGAGAGGTCACTCGACCGGGTCACCAAGCTCGCGGGCGGCAGCCCTTTCGCGGCGGTCGAGCTGGCGCGGATCTTCGCTTCCGGCGATGACGGACCGGCCCGGATGGGCGCCTTCGTGCTCCATGGCCTCGGAGATGCCGCCGTCGGCGCCCTGACCCGGGTGGCGGTCCTGGGCTCAAAGTTCGACACCGACGAGTACACGGCGTTGTCTGGGCTGGACGAGGACCAGGCGTATGCCTGCCTGGATGAGTGTATGGCCGCAGATGCTGTGGAGCGGACCGGGGACGGCTACCGGTTCCGGCACGCGCTGGTGCGCGATGCGCTGCTCGACCCCGTGCCGCCGCACCACCGGCTCCGCTTGCACCGACAGGCCGCCGATGCTTTGCGCCGGCTGGGGGCGAGCCCGGCGCGCATCGGTCAACAGCTGCTCCGGGCCAGCGACGTCGCCGCCGCCGCTCCGTTCATCCTGCAGGCGGCCCGCACCGACGCCGCGATCGGCGCGTACAGCGACGCGCTCGCGCTGCTCGAGGCGATCCGCGCCGACGTCCCCGATGCCGAGCGCGGTCCACTGCTGGCCCTCCGAGCCGACATGCTGATGGCCACCGGCGACGCTGCAGCCGTCCTCGCCTATCGGGAGGCCCTCGGCGCTGCCGCCGACGACACGGAACGCCGCCGACTGCGGCCGCGGCTGGCTCGAGCCGCCACATTCGCCGGTGACTACGCCACCGCGGCCGAAGCGCTGGACGGGTTGGAACCGGACGGTTCGGCCGACGACGCCGCCCTGCTGCTGCAGCGGGGGCTGCTGGCCTACCAGACCGGGGACCTGTCGGCCGCCGAGGCGGCCGGGGACGAAGCGCGGCGCCGCCTCGACCTGTCCTACCCCAGCGACTGGCGGATGTACGACCTGATCACACTGCAGGGCCTGTGCGCGCACCGTCGCGGCGAGTGGTTCACCCGTCTCGGCCTGGAACTGCGCGCCGGCGCCGAGCGGCCGGACCTGGCGCTGTCGATCTTCGACAGCTACCTGTGCGTCGCCGAGTACCTGCTGTACGGGCCGACACCGTATGCGGAGGTCATGGCACTCGCCACGACCCTGCGCGAGTCGGCGCAACGGTCCGGTGTACTGCGAGCCGTCGCCTTCGCCACCGCGCTGCGCGGCGAGGCGGCGCTGCTCTCTGGTGACCTGCCCCTGGCCGAGGTCGAGCTGACCCGAGCCGTCGAGCTGCACCACGAGATCGGCTCGAACGCGGGGGAGGCGCTGAGCCTGCAACGCCTGGCCGAGGTACGCCTCGCGCACGGAAGGCACGCCGAGGCGATGGAACTGCTGCACCGGGCGCTGCCGCTGGCGCGCTGGTCCGCAATCGGGCTGCACCTGCTCCACCGGGTGTACGGGACCATGATCCGAGCCGCCGAGGACGTCGACAGTGCCCGCGCGGTCGTCGACCGGGCCACCGCCACCCTCGGCCAGGAGGACAACTGCACCTTCTGCAACGTGATGCTCGCCGTCCCCGCCGCTGTGGCCTGTGCTGACGCCGGCGACCTCGACGACGCACGGCGACACCTCGCCATCGCCGAGCAATCGGTCGTGCTGTGGCGAGGCACCGCCTGGCAGGCGGCGATCGCGGAGGCCCGCGCCCACCTTCACCAGGCCGAAGGCGACGCCGAGGGCGCCCGCCAGCGGATGCTCGAAGCGGCCGAGCTCTTTGCTGCTGCCGGCCAACCGCTGGACGTGAACCGCTGCCACACCTGAAGGTGAGGCCCGACGGCAGACCCACCCCAGCCCGCCCGGAACGTCGTGGACGCCCTCGCTCGAGTAGTCACAGTCCTCGTGGCCGGCGTTTGAGGCTTCGTTGGACGCTTTGCCATAACGTGCAGGTGCGGATGCGCGGGGGGACCCCACCCCACTGTCGTGCGGGACGCACGCTAAAGCAACCGTCTTGCGGAACGAGCGCGTGCCGTTGGCCAGCCCACGAGTATGCGCGCAACCTTGTTGAGAATGGGTCGGGGTGGAATGGTGCTGTGGTGCGAGCTGAGCCGGATTGTCGTGCGACGAGGGTCTAGGCGGTCCAGCTCAGGCCATGACCTCGATTGCAGCGTCATTGTCGAAGTGCTCGTCGACCCCGCCGACGGATCGCTCATCGACCCCGCGTTCCTCGGCGCGATACACATGCTCCTCCGGCCGCCGACGCACCGACCTTTCGTCCTCCAAACGGCCCAGCCATCGGAAGCGCGCAGTTGAGCTGAGCGCCGACTTGGCGAGGTGCGGAACACGGGACATCATCGAGGGCAGACTGGCCAGGGTGTGATCGAGCAGTCGGGACCGCGGTTGAGCGACATCGTGGGTGTACGCATGTCCGCGGGTTAAGGAGTCCCGGTAGCCATCGGTCTGCGGGACGCTCATGAGGTGTTCCCCCGTTGCCCGGCGGGTCCGCTGCGTCCTTGAAGGGTGCAAACGCCAACAGGGTGGTGAGCCAGACTGCGACGCCCGGTGGTGGTTCCTCATGCGCGTGGGGGTGGAGAGGCTTCGAACGCGGTCTAATCTCACGCACGGACGCGGTCGGGGTGCCGCGGCCGGAGCCACCAAGCCCTTCTGGCTGCGCCACGAGAGTAGCGTCGAACGGTGTGGTAGAGACGTTCACTGGATCGGATGAGATCCGCACCGCAGAGGTGATCGGTTGTCTCTGCCTGGCGACGGATCTGTCGATCGGGCTGCCGTTCGAGCATGGGCTGCAGAGCACGTTGGTTGCAATGCGGGTGCCTGCTGTTCTACGCCGGTTGCACGACCGACGCCGACATCGCGGCTGCAATTTTTTCCGAGGGTGCACTGCTGGAGCACTTCAACCCGGTGATGTTCGCGTCGCCGGCGCAGACGCTGCGGGGGATTCTGCGCGCCCTGGCCGACCCGGGGCTTTCGCCTCCGGTTCGTGCCGTTCAGGGTGCGGTCCGGCTCCCCGGAGCAGTCCGAGGGCATGAGCGGCACATCGCGGCGATGTGTGAGGTGGCTGAGATGTTGAGCGACCGACTCGGGGTGCCGGCTACCGTCCGAAACCATTTCCGGGGCTTCACGGCGAGGTGGGACGGCAAGGGCGGCCCGCGCGGGGTGGGTGGCGAGCAGATTCCTTTGGCGGTACGGATTGTTCAGGTGGCGCGGGATACGACGCTGCAGCTGCTGATCGGTGGCCGTGCCTACGCCGCCCGGGTGATCCGGGAACGGGCGGGCAGGGCGTTCGATCCGGCGGTGGTTGCCGCCGTGCTCGCCGCAGGCGGCGACGCGCTCGACACCCCGGCGAGCGCGTCGGTGTGGGCCGAGGTCCTCCGGCTGGAACCGCAGCCAGCGGTGTTGGTCGGTCCACAGGTGGATCGTGCCCTGGCCGCGGTGGGGGACTTCGCGGATCTGATGTCGCCGTACTTCGTCGGGCACTCATCCGGCGTGGCTCAGCTGGCCGCCGACGCTGCGACACGTCTGGGTCTGGACGCCGACCAGGTGACCGCGGTTCGCCGAGCAGGGTTGATCCACGACCTCGGCCGGGTCGCGATCAGCGCGGCGGTGTGGGAGAAGCCTGGTGAGCTGTCGGCCGATGAGTGGGAGCGTGTTCGCTTGCACGCCTACTACACGGAACGGGTCGCAGCACCCTCCTCGACGCTGCTCGATCTCGCCTCGATTGCCGGCGCCCACCATGAGCGGCTGGACGGTACGGGGTACCACCGCGGGCTGTCGGGTCCGATGCTGGGTCGGCTGAGCAGGGTGTTGGCCGCAGCCGACGCGTACCAGACGATGCGCGAACCGCGGCCACATCGTCCGGCAGCCTCAGAACGCGTAGCCGGCCACCAGCTGGCGGTCGCGGCCAACACGGGTCGCCTCGACCCGGATGCGGTGGGTGCCGTTCTGAGCGCCGTCGGGCAGGAGACGCCGAAGATGACGCGGCCATCCGGGCTCACCGCCCGGGAGGCCGAGGTCATCGCCTTGGTCGCCCGAGGACTGCAGACCAAACAGGTCGGCCACCGACTCGGCATCTCCGCCAAGACGGCCGATCACCATCTGCAGAACGCCTACGCGAAGATTGGTGTCTCCACCCGGGCCGCCGCGGCCCTGTTCGCCATGCAGCACGGTCTGACGTCCTGGGGAGAAGTCCCCATACCCCCCGCGAGCCGCCGTTCCTAGCCTCGATCTCAGCGCGACTGCCGTTCTGGCAGTCCGCACACCAGGAGGCAGTCATGGCAACACAGCAACCGGATCCCGTCAGGGTCGACGTGGGGTCACCGTGCACACCACGGAGCATCCATCCCGCGTTCGCCTGGGCCGGGATCATCGGGCCTGTTCTGTTCACGGCGACCTTCCTGGTCCAGGAGGCGTTCCGGCGGGCAACCTACGATCCACTCGCCGAGCCGGTCAGCGCCCTTGAGGTTGGACCGTACGGATGGATACAGCAGCTGAACTTCGTGATCTTCGGTGTGCTCACCATCGGCCACGCCCTCGGGCAGCATGCCGGGATGCGCCCCACCCGTGGCGGTGTCGCCGGGCCGCTGCTGTTGGGCATCACCGGCGTGGGCGCTGTCGTGTCCGGCGCCTTCCCGCTTTACGACGACCCTGCAGGCATCACCCAGTTCCCGCCCGGGCACCTGGCGGGCGGCCTGACGTTCTTCCTGATCAGCCCGCTGGCGTTGATTGCCTTGTCGGTACGGATGCGCCACGATCCTGACTGGCATCGGTTGGCCGGCTACACCCTCGCGTGCGGGCTCGCGTTGGTGTCCATCGATGCTTTCACGCTGGGATTCGTCCTACCGGAGGGTGCTGCCCTGCACGACTGGGCCGGGCTCGTCCAGCACCTGACGATCTTGTTGATGCTGTTCCCTGCTCGGATCGTCATGGCCATGCGACTCGTGACGACGTCTCGCCGGAAGCCGCCCCACCGAGTACTTCCTCATACTCACTCCCCAGGTAGCGGACTCACCAGCGCCGTGCCCTGGCATCAACTGGCTGAGTCTGCCCCTGGGACATTCGGACGAGGCATGTCGCA
>DATDAP010000487.1:0-11622 GCA_036525335.1 Microlunatus sp.
CATCGGCAACCTGATCCAGAACGGGGTGGACGCCGTCACCTCCGTGCCGACCACGAGTGGGGCACCGGACGGACCCATCGGCTGGGTGGAGGTCGACGTCCGGCAGACCGACGACGTGGTCGAGGTCGTGGTCCGGGACTCGGGTCCGGGGGTGGCCAGCACCATCGCGTCGGAGGTGTTCGAGCACGGGTTCACCACCAAGGCCGCCCGGGATGGCGAGCGCGGCATCGGCCTGGCCCTCATCCGGCGCATCTGCCGCACCCGCGGCGGCGATGTCGAGGTCCGCGATTCCGCGGAGGGGGCCGAGTTCGCGGTGTGGATGACGGTTCAGCCGGCACCCGAGAAAGGAAAGTCATGATCACCGTCCTGGTCGTCGACGACGACTTCCGGGTGGCCCGGATCCACAGCGCCTTCGTGGACCGCATCGAGGGCTTCCGCACCATCGGCGTGGCCAACACCGGTCAGGAGGCGATCCGCCTCGCGGTGGCGCTGGTCCCCGATCTGATCCTGCTCGATCTCTATCTGCCCGACGTGTTCGGGCTGGACGTGCTGAATCGGATGCGGGTCGCCGGGGTCGAGGGCGACGCCATCGTGATCAGTGCCGCCAACGAGTCGGAGACGGTGGAGCGGGCGGTCAAGCTCGGCGTCGTCAACTACCTGCTCAAGCCGTTCACCGCCGACGACCTGCTGCAGCGCCTCACCCACTACCGGGCGAACCGCACGGCCCGGCACCCTAAGACCCTGTCGGATCAGGCCGCCGTCGACCAGCTCTGGGGGCGCAGCGAGGGTGGTCGGCCGGAATCGCTGCCCAAGGGGCTCAGTCCCGAGACGGCGGAGTTGATCGTGCAGGCGCTGCGGGCCACCGAGGGCGAGCTCTCGGCGCAGGAGTGCGCCGACACCGTCGGCATCTCCCGGGTCAGCGCACGACGCTATCTGGAGTACTTCGCCGGGCAGGGGACCGTGGTCGTCAGCCTGCGGTACGGAGTCGTCGGCCGCCCCGAGCGCCGCTACGGCGTCGCCCAGCCCGGGTCGCCGCCCCCGCGTCCGGTCCGCTGACTGCGGGTCGGGGTGACCAGCAGATCGACCGGGAGGTCCCAGGTGTCGGTGGGCACGACCTCCAGCACCTCGTCGTCGTTCAGCAGCAGCCAGGTCTCCAGGTCGCGGTGGTGGTCGGCTCGCGCGCGGTCGTACCAGCCGCCGCCGCGTCCGAGTCGGTTCCCCCTGGCGTCGGCCGCCAGACCTGGCACCACCAGCAGCTCCACGCCGGTCAGTGCCCCGTCGGCCAGCGGGGGACCGGTCGGCTCGAGGATCCGGGAGCGACCCTCTCGCAGCGCGTCAGGTCCCGCGTACGTCGCCCACGCCGGCCCCGGCAGCCAGGATCCGGCACCGTCGGTGAGCACCGGTAGCAGCACCTCGATCTCGTGGGCCAGAGACCAGGCCACCAGCCGCAGGGAGTCCGGCTCGGTACCTGCCGACAGATAGGCCGCCAGCCGGCGGACGGGTCGTCGGGCCAGCTCGGCGGTCAGCCGGGCGAAGCGCTGCTCGTCGTCGTGCTGTCGACGATCGGCCGAGCGGGTCGCTCGTCGCAGTCGTACGGCCTGGCGGAGCGTGCGCTTCGCACCGGCGATCGCCAACGCGTCCGCCTGCTCGGTCACGTGCGCGGCACCACGGTCGAGCCACGCAGCACCAGGTGGGTGGGCAGCTGATGGTGCTGCTCGTCGACGCCCTCCGGACCGTGCACGGTGAGGGCCAGGGCCGCTCGGGCCGCCGCCTGGCCCAGCTCGGCGACCGGCTGGGCGACGGTGGTCAGATCGAAGAGCGGAGCGAGTGCGTTGTCGTCGAAGCCCAGCACGGAGACGTCGGTCGGCACCCGCAGACCGGCTCGCTGCAGCGCAGGAATGAGACTCATCGCTACTTCATCGCTCTCGGTGACGACGGCCGTGGTCAGGAACGGGCCGCTGAGCAGCTGAGCGACGGCGAGCTGGCCGACCTCCGGACCTCCGCCGGTGGCGTCGACCGTCACGGCGAGCGTGTCGACCGGATCCGTGTCGTACGCCTGGTTGTGCTGCTCGACGGCTCGCAGCACCCCGTCGAAGCGGCGGGCCGCACTGAAGGTGAAGCCCTCGGGGTCCCGGGTGGTGACGTAGGCGATCCGGCGGTGCCCGAGGTTGATCAGGTGCCGCGCCCCCGAGGCGGCGGCCGCCACGTCGTCGATGAACACGCAGGCGCTGTTCTCGACCTGCTGATTGAGGTAGACGACCGGCACCGAGAGCTCGGCCAGCCGGGCGTACTCCTCGGGGCTGAGCGCGAAGGACGCGACGATCAGGGCATCGACGTTGCGTTGGGCCGGGAGCGTGGCGAAGAAGTGTGACCGGTCCGCCGCGCTCTTCGTGCTGTAGATGACCAGCTCCTGACCGGCCTCCCGCAGGGTCGTGTACGCCGCATCCAGCACCGAGGAGTTGAACCAGGTGTTGAGCGGTCCGCTCACCAACAGACCGATCCGGCCGAGCCGCCCGGTGGCCAGGGCGGAGGCCGTACGGGAGAGCGCGAAGTCGAGCCGATCCGCCGCCTGCCGCACCCGATCCCGGGTGCTCGGGGAGATGAGGGGTGAGTCGCGCAGCGCACGAGAGACCGTCGACGTCGAGACGCCGGCCAGTGCCGCGACGTCGTCCATGGTGGCGGGCGATGCGGTGGCGGTCACAGCCCCATGGTGCACCCCCGGGGGCCGTCGGTGCAAGCGATTGCAGAAAAATGGGCTGATGTGAGCGGACCCACACGATTGTTTGCAGGATTCCACTGTGAAACGGGGGAGAGTTCCGCGTACGCTGAAGTGCAAGCGCTGGCATTCCCGTGCTGGCCGCGTCCATGACCCCCTCGAAGGCCACTCCATGACCGACCTCACCGTCCTGCCCGCCGACTCCCGGACCGATGCCACCTGGTGGCGTCAGGCCGTCGTCTATCAGGTCTACCCACGCAGCTTCGCCGACAGCGATGGCGATGGCCTGGGGGACATCCCCGGCCTCACCTCACGTGTTCCTTATCTGGCCGGCCTGGGTGTGGATGCGATCTGGCTCAGCCCGTTCTATCCGTCGGCCCTGGCCGACGGCGGCTACGACGTCGCCGACTACCGCGACGTGCACCCTCAGCTCGGCAGCCTCGACGACTTCGACGACCTCGTCGCGACGTCGCACACCGCGGGCCTGAAGGTGATCGTCGACATCGTGCCCAACCACACCTCCGACCTGCACCCGTGGTTCGCCGAGGCGCTCGCCTCCCCGCCGGGGTCGCCCGCCCGTCAGCGCTACATCTTCCGCGACGGCAAGGGTCCGGACGGCTCCCGGCCGCCGTCGGACTGGATCTCCCACTTCGGTGGCTCGGCCTGGACCCGGGTGCCGGACGGTCAGTGGTACTGCCACCTGTTCGCCCCCGAGCAGCCCGACCTGAACTGGGACAACCGGGAGGTCCGGGACGACTTCTTGACCACGCTGCGGTTCTGGTCGGACCGCGGCGTGGACGGGTTCCGGGTCGACGTCGCGCACGCCCTGGCCAAGGACCTGTCCGAGCCGCTGCGCAGCAAGCCGGTGCTCGAGGACCACCCGTCGATGCCCACCGACGGCACCGACGTGCTCTACGACCGCGACGAGGTGCACGAGATCTACGCCGAGTGGCGTCAGGTCTTCGACTCCTACGACCCGCCGCGGACCGCGGTCGCCGAGGCGTTCGCGCCCTCGGAGCGCCGGGCCCTCTACGCCCGCCCGACCGGGTTGGGCCAGGCCTTCAACTTCGATCTGCTCAAGGCCGACTACGACGCCGCGTCCTTCCGCGACGCCATCACCTTCTGCCTGGATCAGGCCGACGTGTCCGGCTCCTCCTCGACCTGGGTGCTGTCCAACCACGACGTCGTCCGGCACGCCACCCGGTACGCCCTGCCCAGCGGGACCGACCTCGACGAGTGGCTGATGTCGGACGGCAGCCTGCCGCGGGCGGACGAGGAGACCGGTCTGCGCCGGGCCCGGGCCGCAACGGCCTTGATGCTCGCCCTGCCTGGGTCCTCGTACTTCTACCAGGGCGAGGAGCTAGGTCTGCACGAGGTCGCCGACCTGCCGCCGAACGCCCTGCAGGACCCGATCTGGCTGCGGACCCAGAACGTGAAGAAGGGTCGGGACGGCTGCCGCGTGCCGCTGCCCTGGCACCACGAGGGCAACGCGTTCGGCTTCAGCACCGGCCACGCCTGGTTGCCGCAGCCGGCCGGATTCTCGCGCGCGGCCGTCGCCGCGCAGGAGGGACGCTCGGGCACCACGCTCGAGTTCTACCGCGAGGCCCTTCGCGTCCGGCACCAGCTGCAGACCACCGAGGATCTGACCTGGGTCGAGACCGACGACCCGTACGTGCTCCACTTCACCCGCCCCGGCGGCTGGCACTGCCTCAGCAACTTCGGCTCGACGGCGGTCCCCCTGCCCGACGGCGTGGTGCGCTTGACCAGCGGTCACCACCAGGCCGGCGTGCTGCTGCCGGAGACCACCGTCTGGCTGACCGAGTGGGCGCCGCTCGGCTGAGGTCGGGTCGTCGGATCTCGTACGGCCTCGTAGGTTGAGGGCATGGAGTACGTGAAGCTGGGCAGCACCGGACTGGACGTCTCGCCTCTCTGCGTGGGGTGCATGACCTTCGGCGAACCCGACCGCGGGCCGCATCCGTGGACGCTGACCGAGGAGCAGAGCCGCCCGCTGATCCGGGCGGCGATCGAGGCCGGGATCAACTTCTTCGACACGGCGAACGTCTACTCGGCCGGATCGAGCGAGGAGATCGTCGGCCGCGCCCTCGCGGAGTACGGGAACCGCGACGAGCTGGTGGTCGCCACCAAGGTGCACGGTCGGATGGGTGACGGTCCCAACCGGGCGGGGTTGTCGCGCAAGGCGATCTTCGCCGAGTGCGACGCCAGCCTGCGGCGGCTCGGGGTGGATCACATCGACCTCTACCAGATCCACCGCTGGGATCGGACGACGCCGATCGAGGAGACCCTGCGGGCTTTGAGCGATCTGGTCGACGCGGGCAAGGTGCGCCATCTGGGTGCCTCCTCGATGTACGCCTGGCAGTTCTCCAAGGCGCTCTATCTGCAGCGGATCCACGGCTGGCACCGCTTCGTGACCATGCAGGACCACTACAACCTGCTCAACCGCGAGGAGGAGCGGGAGATGTATCCGCTCTGTGCCGACCAGGGCGTCGGGGTCATCCCGTGGAGCCCGCTGGCCCGTGGCCGCCTGACCCGGCCCTGGGGCGAGACGACCAGCCGGTCGGAGACCGACACCTTCGGCAAGACCCTGTACGACGAGTCGACCGACCGCGTCATCGTCGAGCGGGTCGCCGAGGTGGCGGCGGAGCGCGGCGTGTCCCCGGCTCAGGTCGCGCTGGCCTGGGTGTCGGCCAACCCGGTGGTCACCGCCCCGATCGTCGGTCTGGGCAAGCAGTCCCACCTGGATGACGCCCTGGCCTCGCTCGACCTGGAGCTGACCGCCGAAGAGACACAGCGGCTCGCGGATCCCTACGTGCCGCACCCTGTCATCGGCTTCTGATCGACACATCGAGCAGTGGGCTTGACCCTGACGTAGCGTCAACCCTGACGATGGGACCATGACTGACCCGGCTCCCGATCCGGCCACCACTACCACTCGTACGTCGCGCGCATCGCTGCCCCTGTTCGTCGCCGCGGAGGCATTCTCCCTGTTCGGCAACTCGGCGATCGCCATCGTGCTGCCGTGGCTGGTGCTGACCCGGACCGGCGATCCGGCGGTTACCGGTCTGGTGGCCGCCGTCGCGGCGCTGCCGGCGATCCTGGCCGCCGTGGTCGGGGGGTGGCTGATCGACAAGGTCGGACAGCGTCGCATGAGTGTGCTGGCCGACTTCGGCAGCGCCGTCTCCGTGGCCGGGTTGGCCGTGGTCGACCGCGTGTTCGGGCTCGACCTCGGCTGGTTCATCGCGCTGGGCATCCTGGGGGCGCTGTTCGACGTGCCGGGCATGACCGCCCGCGAGACGCTGATGGGGCGGGTCGCCCGGACGAGTGGGGTGTCCTTGGACAAGATCGCCTCGATCCGGCAGGCGGTGTTCAGCCTGGCCTTCCTCGGTGGCCCCGCTCTGGCCGGGGTGCTGCTGGCGATCCTGGATCCCATCCAGGTGGTCTGGGTGACGGCCGGCTGCTCCCTCGCAGCCGGGATCTGCATGCTGCTCCTGCCGCTGACCGCGCCCGAGGTCGTGTCCGCGGGGACCGCCGACATCGGTGGCCTGGCGACGATCCGGGGCAGTGCCCCGCTGCGGGCCATGCTGGTGATCGGCTTCGGCAGCGCCCTCGTGGTCGCACCGTTGCTCGGGGTGCTGGTGCCCGCGCACTTCAATGGATTGGGGGAGCCGACCTGGTTCGGCTTCACCATGTCCGCGTTCGCGGCCGGCTCGATGATCGGCGCGATCCTGTACGCGGTCATCGCCTCCCGGTCGCGTCGGGCCGTCTACGTCGGCGGGCTGCTGCTGCAGACCCTCGGGATGGTCGGTTTCACGACGTTGCACGGGGTCTGGCCGGTGGCGATCGGCTCCGCGCTGGTCGGGATCGGCGGTGGGCTGCTGTCCCCGGTCTTCATCGTCTTCTTCACCGAGCAGGTCGCCGAGTCCGTCCGCGGTCGCGTGCTGGGTCTGTTCAACGCCCTCGCGCTGATCGCCTCGCCCCTGGGGCTCGGCGCGATCGCGCTGGCTCTGTCGGTCACCTCCCTGGAGGTCGCGGCGACTTGGTTGCTGGGAGCCTGGGTGCTGGTCATGGCGTACGCGTTCATCAGCAAGGGGATGCGGACCTTCGCCGAGTCGCCCGCGGTGTCGTCGTCGCGATCGGTCGCCGTGGAGGCCGACCGTGCTGACCATTAGCCAGCTCGCCCGCTACGTCGGGGTCAGCGTCCGGACGGTCCGGCACTATCACCAGCTCGGCCTGCTGGCCGAGCCCGCACGCGACGGTTCCGGCTACCGCCGCTATGGCGCCGATGACGTCATCGCGCTCAAACGGATCAGCACGCTGGCGCGGGCCGGGGTGCCGCTGGCGCGGATCTCGGGACTGCTGGCGGCCGAGCCGGACGAGTTCGTCGAAGCGATCGCCGAGATCGACGCGGATTTGGAGGTTCAGATGGCGGAGCTTCGCCAACGCCGGTCCGATCTCGCCCAGCTGCCGTCGGCCGAGCTCCTCTGCATCCCCGACGAGGTGGCCGAGATCCTGGCGTGGGAACGGGAGATCGGTCTCAGCGAGACCTCGGTGGAGATCGAGCGCAACAGCTGGATCCTGCTCTCGGCCGCTTATCCGTCCATGCTCGAGACTTCCCTGGCGATGAAGCGGACCTGTCTGGCCGATGAGGACTACCGCCGACTCGTGCTGGCGATGGATCGAGCGATCGACTGGGATCGCGACGATCCACGCCTCGTCGACCTCGCCGAGGTCAGCATGGCCGTGCTCGAGCGGCTGTACCCGGCGGAGCTCGCCCACGAGCAGGCAGCACAGTGGACCGGCACCGACGACGTCACCGTCGGCCTGCTGAACGAGATGAACGAGTACTCCTCGCCGGCCTGGCAGCGGCTCTACGAGCTGGTCGGCGAGCTCACCCGGGAGCGCGGCTACCCGAACTTCTGAGCGGGCGACACCAGATCCGCGCCCACCGCGTTCCCTGACGGCCCTCGCCACCCTGTCTAGGGTGGGGATCATGCCTTTGTTCGGCCGCAAGAAGTCCGAGGACGCCCCGGTTCGCCCAGCCTGGGACCCGCTGCCTCTGCCACCGCCCGCCCGGCCCGACGGGCTGCGCACGATGGAGGACCACCGCGCCTACCTGCTGAGCTGCGTGGACGAGCTGCCGGCGTTCGGCCAGCAGCTGCTGGACGCGGTGGATCTGGCGAGCTGCGAGGAGGTCGTCTCGCCGATCAGCCTGCCCGGGTTCGACAACACCGCGATGGACGGGTACGCGGTCCGGGCCCAGGACGTGGCCACGGCCTCGCCGGAGGATCCCGTACGGCTGCCGGTCGTCGGGGAGGTCGCGGCCGGTCAGGCCGCACCGCACCGGCTGTCACCGGGCACCGTGATGAAGATCATGACCGGGGCGCCGATCCCGGCGGGCGCCGACGCGATCGTGGCCTACGAGTCCACCGACCGCGGCGCTGCGGACGTGGAGATCTACGTCCCCAGCGAGGTCGGGCAGCACATCCGGCGGACGGGTGAGGATGTCGCCGCCGGGCAGCGGGTGTTCCGGGAGGGCGATCAGCTCGGGCCGCGGGCCATCGGTCTGTTGGCCGCCATCGGCCGGGACTCGGTGCTGGTGCGGCCGCGCCCTCGGGTGGCGGTGATCGCCACGGGCTCGGAGCTGGTGGATCCCGGTCGGGCGCTGCCGAGCGACTACCAGATCTACGACTCGAACTCCTACCTGCTCGCGGCCGCGGCCCGTGCGGCCGGAGCCCAGGTGTTCCGGGTGGGTCTGGTCAGCGATGATCCCGAGCGGGTGCGCGAGCTGATCAACGATCAGCTGGTTCGCGCCGATCTGATTCTCACCACCGGTGGGGTGAGCCAGGGCGACTACGACGTCGTCAAGACCGTGATGCCCGAGCTCGGCGCCACCGAGTTCGTGCAGGTCGCGATGCAGCCGGGCAAGCCGCAGGGGTTCGGCCTGATCGGCAGCGACCGGGTCCCGATGATCATGCTGCCGGGCAACCCGGTCAGTGCCTTCGTGTCCTTCGAGGCCTTCGCGCGCCCGGTGATCAGGAAGCTGATGGGGGTCACGCCCTACACCCGGGCGCCGGTCAAGGCTCGGGCCACGCACGCCATGAGCTCGACCTCGGCCCGCCGGCAGCTCGCTCGCGGCATCATCACCCACGATGACGACGGGAACCGGTTGGTGTCGCTGGCCGGTGGTCACGGGTCCCACCTGGTCGGAGACCTGTCCCGCGCCAACGCGCTGGTGATGCTGCCCGAGGAGACCGACCTGGTGGCTGCGGGGGAGCAGGTCGAGGTGTGGCTGTTGAGCGAGGGCCTGTGAGCGATGTCCCTGTGAGCGATGTCCCTGTGAGCGGCTCTCCGTCCGGCTTGACCCACCTGAACGCCTCCGGTGAGGCGCGGATGGTCGACGTGTCCGCCAAGGCCGTGACCAGTCGTACGGCCACGGCGGCCGCTCGCGTACTGCTGTCGCCCGCGTGCGTGGCCGCCCTACGGGACGGCTCGGTCCCCAAGGGGGACGCCTTGGCCGTGGCCCGGATCGCGGGTATCCAAGGAGCCAAACGCACTCCGGACCTGATCCCGCTCTGCCACCCGCTGTCGATCAGCGGGGTGGAGGTCTCGATCGTGGTGGTCGACAGCGGGGTGGACATCACTGCGACCGTCAAGACCACCGACCGTACGGGGGTGGAGATGGAGGCGTTGACGGCCGTGTCGATCGCCGGCTTGACCATGATCGACATGATCAAGGCGATTGACAAGCTGGCGGTGATCACCGACGTACGGGTCGTCGCCAAGGCCGGCGGACGCAGTGGTGACTGGACCCGCCCAGCCAGCTCGACAGGAACGGACACCTCGACATGAGCGAGCCCATCGGCACCGCCCTGGTGATCACCGTCTCCACCCGCGCCCACGCCGGGGTCTACGCCGACCAGTCCGGTCCGGTCATCGCGACCGCGCTGTCCGACACCGGGTTCATCGTCGACGGACCCCAGATCGTGCCCGACGGCAAGGCAGTCGGGTGGGCGCTACGAGACGGTATCGCCCACGGCTACGACGTGATCATCACCACCGGAGGTACCGGGCTGTCGCCGAGTGACGACACCCCGGAGCAGACCAGAACCCTGCTGGAGAAGGAGATCCCGCACCTGGCTGCGGCCATCACCGCACACGGGGTGAAGGTCGGGGTGCCCACCGCGGTACTCAGCCGCGGGCTGGCGGGCCTTGCCGGTGAGTCCCTGATCGTCAACTTGCCGGGTTCCCGCGGTGGCGCCCAGGACGGGATGGACGTGTTGAAGCCGCTGCTGCGGCACGCCGTTGCTCAGGTGCGGGGCGGCGACCACCCGAAGCCGAGTCGTTGATCATGGGGTTGACCGGGCGGGAGCAGTACCGGATCCTCGGTCGGAACGGCTTCGGCACCGGTCACCGCTGGCCGGTCACCCTGCAGTACGCTGACATCGAGCTCGCACCGATGAAGAGCCGCTACCAAGCGGAGTGGGAGCGGGTACGCCGGGAGAACGCGGGCTGGTTGCGCCCCTGGGAGGCCACCCTGCCGCCCGGCGCCCAGCCCGGACCTGGGAGCTACGGTGCCCTCGTCCGCGCGCTCGGCCACCAGGCCAAGGACGGACGGCTGCTGCCCTGGCTGATCTTCCTGCTACCCGAGAACCCTCGGCGTCCGCCACAGCTGGTGGGTCAGCTCACCGTCAGCGGCATCGTGGGCGGATCGGCGGCCTGGGGGCAGGTCGGGTACTGGGTCGACCAGCGGGTCGCGGGCCGGGGGATCGTACCGACGGCGGTGGCCCTGGCGGTCGACTACTGCTTCGACGTGCTGCGGCTGCACCGGATCGAGATCGCCATCCGGCCTGAGAACACCAAGAGCCTGCGGGTGGTGACCAAGCTGGGGTTCCGACCGGAGGGTCTGCGGCCGCGCTACCTGCACATCGACGGCGACTGGCGTGATCACCTGGTGTTCGCGCTGAACGCCGAGGAGGTGCCCGGCGGCCTGCTGCAACGCTGGCTGCACCTGCGTCCGCAGGGTCCCTGACCGCTGCTGATGTGGGCGGGTCAGGTGGTGAGGTTCTGGATCCCCACCTGGCCGGCCGCGACCAGGCGCCCCTGATCGTCGACGGTCTCCACCCGCCACACCTGGCGCGACCGTCCGCGGTGCAGCGGTCGAGCGGTCGACGTCAGCCGATCGCCGGTCTTGCCGGCCCGGAAGAAGTCGGTCGTGTTCGTGGTGCCGACCACCTGTCCCGACGGACCGAGCCAGACCGCGGCCGCCATGCTGGCCAGGGTCTCGACCACACTGCAGTGCACCCCGCCGTGCAGCAACCCGTACGGCTGCAGCAACCCGTCGGAGACGGTCCAGGACGCGGTCAGGCCGTCAGCGGAGGCCGCGGTGACCGTCAGTCCGATGGTGTTGGCGAACGGTCCCAGATCCTGCAGATCGGTCAGGGCAGGGATGGACTTCTCCGGCGTCGACACCCGGTCACCTTAGGACACGTTCCCGCCCCCTGATGGCTCACGGTGGTTCGGGTGGTCGGCTGAGGTACCGGTGTTCGGTGGGGGTGGTGGTGATCACGGTGTGGGTGTTCGGGTCGGCGAGGCGGATGTTCCAGCCGGGCATCTCGCGGACGTAGTTGCCGCGTTCACACACGCCGCGTCCGTTGGTGGGTGTGGTGGGTCCGCCGTCGTGGTGGCGGTGGAGATGGTCGAGGTGGCGGATCGGGGCATCGCAGAACGGATCTCGGCAGGTCCAGTCCCGCCAGCGGATGAGCTCGGCCAGCCAGCCGGTGAACCGGCGCCGTCGGTGGTCGAGATCGACCACGATCTGTCCACCGGTGCGGGTGGGTTGGGTGAACAACCTGCGCCACCAGGCGCGGGCTCGGGCGTTGACGATCAGC
>DATDAP010000488.1:0-3431 GCA_036525335.1 Microlunatus sp.
CGGGCCGGACGCCAAAGCGGTGACCACACATGCGATCACCGCTTCCGCGACCCCGACGGGACTCGAACCCGCGACCTCCGCCGTGACAGGGCGGCGCGCTAACCAACTGCGCTACGGGGCCTGGTGTGCGCTCCTCATCGAGCGCCCGCGAAACTATAGCGCAGGTTCTACGAGGGTTCGAATCGCTTGTGGGGCCGCGAGGACGCCGCTGAGGGGCCGATGCGGCATCCCTGCACCGCCCGCCCTGCCGCTCAGGCGGACTCGCGCACGACGACGTGGTGGATGTCGGATCCCGGACGCCTGGCGGCCGGGCGACCCGCGAGCTTGCGGACGATCGAGTCGGCGATGAACCCGGCCAGGACCGACATGTCGGCGCGGACAGTGGTGAGGGTGGGCCGGGCGACGGCCGCCGAGGGGATGTCGTCGACGCCGATGACCGCCAGGTCCCGGGGGACGTCGAGTCCGTGGCCGCGAGCGCCGGCCAGCACGGCGAGGGCGATCTCGTCGTTGTAGGCGCAGATCCCGGTGACCGCCGGTGAAGCGGTTCGAAAGGTGCGGATCGCCCCGCTGATCCCGTCCGGGGTCAGGGGCGCAGAGACGACCTGTGGCTCGGCCAGGCCGAGATCGGCGCAGGCCTGGCGGGCGCCCTCGAGGCGCGGTTGGGCGAACGACTCGACCCGGGGGTCGTCGGGCCACGCATATCCGAGGCGGCGATGACCGGCGGCGGCCAGGTGCTCGGCTTGGAGCCGCCCGGTGCGCTGTTCGGGGATGTCCATCGCCCCTGCGCTGCGGCGGCCATCGCCGAACAGGGCGACGGCGAGCTCGACCCCGGCGGCCCGCAGCTTCCTCGTCTCGGTCTCCTCGAGCTCTTCGAAGGTGATGACGGCGGCCGGGGTGATGGCCTTCCAGACGTCGGCCGCCGGGCGTCCGGCGGAGCGGGGGTGCGCCACGAACGTGAGACCCCGCTGGCCGAGGGCGTCCGACAGGCTCTCCAGCAGGTCCCCGACACTGGGCCCGATGGGCCAGTCGGGCAGCAGCAGGAGCACCACATCGGATCGCCCGGTGATCAGGGCGCGGGCCGCGGCCGAGGGGGTGTAACCCAGCTCGGCGGCCGCATCGCGCACGCGTTGCCGAGTGGACTCGGGGATCGCCTGATGCGGTGTGTCGTTCAGCACGTAGCTGACCGTGGCCCGGGAGACACCGGCATGTGCGGCGACGTCCGCCGCCGTCGGACGCCGAGATCTGCCGCCGGTCGAACGAACGGGCGTTACGTCCGTCACGTTTCTTGCCACCCGATCAACCATGCCCTTAGTCTACTGAAACGCGCAACTGACACGCGTCACTGACAGGTTTCACTGGATGTGTCGCGGCAACGAAGGAGTGACATGTCCACCACCGGAACCCCCTACGGCGAGCTGCCGCCGACCCACGACGCAGAAGTCGCCCTGGACGGGCACGACCACCACTGGTTCTCCGAGCCCACCGAGCCGGTCGGCCGGAAGTACATCGTCGGTCTGGTCGTCGCCCAGCTCGTCTTCTTCATCGCCCTGCTGGGCCCCGCGGTCATCGGCATCGGTGTCAAGGTCCAGTCGATCGTCCCCGATGATCAGAAGACGTCGGCGCTGGGCATCGTGGCCGGCTTCGGCGCCCTCTTCGCCGTCATCGGCAACGTGCTGTTCGGACGCCTGTCCGACCGCACCACGTCCCGCTTCGGCCGCCGTCGCCCGTGGATCGTGGGTGGCACCATCGTGATGACCTTCGCGTTCTTGATCATGGCCCTGTCCCAGACCGTCCCGGTCCTGGCCATCGGCTGGTGCCTGGCCCAGCTCGGGGCGAACGCGACCCTGGCTCCCTTCATCGCCACCATCTCCGACCAGGTGCCCAAGTTCCAGCGCGGCAGCGTCTCCGCGCTGCTGGGCATGGCTCAGAACATCGGCATCCTCGGTGGCACCTTCGTCGCCCAGCAGTTCGCCGACCAGATGGTGATCTTGTTCGTGGCCCCCTCGATCCTGGCGATCGGCGCGATGCTGATGTTCGCCTTCATCCTCCCGGACCAGCACCTCAAGGTGCGCCCGCCGAGCATGACGGTCGGGGAGTGGATCACCACGTTCTGGCTGAACCCCCTCAAGTTCCCCGACTTCGCGTTCGCCTGGTGGTCCCGGTTCCTGATCACCCTGGCCACGTTCATGTTCACCACGTACCGGCTGTTCTACCTGCAGGACAACCTGGGGGTGTCGAAGGCAGATGCGCCCCAGGCCGTCCTGATCGGGGTGCTGGTCTACACGCTCGCCCTGGTCCTGTCCGCCTACGTCGCCGGGAAGATCTCCGACCGCACCGGTCGGCGCAAGTTCCTGGTGGCCGGATCGACCCTGCTGTTCGGGATCGGTATCTTCGCCCTGGCCCACGTGAGCACGGTGACCGGCTTCTACCTGGTGGAGGTCGTGCTGGGTGTCGCGTTCGGTATCTACGTCGGCGTGGATCTCGCCCTGGTCGTCGATGTGCTGCCCAACCCCGATGACGCGGGCAAGGACCTGGGTGTGTTCAACATGGCCAACGCCCTGCCGCAGACCCTGGCCCCGGTGCTCGGCGCGGCGCTGCTGGCGGTCAACAGCGCCAACAACCAGAACTACTCGCTGCTGCTCTACGTGGCTGCCGGTGCGGCGCTGCTCGGTGCCCTGATCGTGATCCCGATCAAGAAGGTGAAGTGACGACATGCTCGACATCACTCGTCTCCTGAGCGAGCTCACCGTGGCGGAGAAGGCGTCGCTGACCAGCGGCTCCTCCTTCTGGTACACCGCCCCGGTCGAACGGCTGGGCATTCCGAAGATCATGGTGTCCGACGGGCCCCACGGCCTGCGGGCCCAGCCCGGCGACGCCGATCACCTCGGCCTCGGTGGGTCGCTGCCGGCAACCTGCTTCCCGACCGCGTCGGCGATCGCCTCGGCCTGGAACCCCGAGCTGCTGCGCCGGGTCGGCCAGGCCCTCGCCCAGGAAGCCCGCGCCGCCAACCTGTCGGTCATCCTCGGCCCGGGCATCAACATGAAGCGCTCACCCCTGTGTGGGCGCAACTTCGAGTACTTCTCCGAGGATCCGTTCCTGACCGGCGAGCTCGCCGTCGGGATCGTCGACGGCATCCAGTCGCTCGGTGTCGGCACCTCGGTGAAGCACTACGCCGCCAACAACCAGGAGACCGACCGCCTCCGGGTCGACACCCTGGTCGACGAGCGCGCGCTGCGGGAGATCTACCTGCCCGCCTTCGAGCGGGTGGTCACCGCCTCTCAGCCGTGGTCGGTCATGTGCTCCTACAACAAGGTCAACGGTCAGTCCGCGTCGGAGAACACCTGGCTGCTCACCACCGTGCTGCGCGAGGAGTTCGGCTTCGAGGGCCTGGTGGTGTCGGACTGGGGTGCGGTCTACCACCGCGTGCCCGC
>DATDAP010000489.1:0-5054 GCA_036525335.1 Microlunatus sp.
AAGGCCGGCGAGACCGCAGGCGCGACCCGGGTGGTCGTGGCCGAGGACGAGGTGCTGATCCGCCTCGACCTGGTCGAGATGCTGACCGAAGAGGGATACGACGTGGTCGGCCAGGCCGGAGACGGTGAGGCCGCAGTGGAGCTGACCACGGACCTGCGGCCCGACCTGGTCGTGATGGACGTGAAGATGCCCAAGCTCGACGGGATCAGCGCGGCCGAGAAGATCGCCAGCGAGCGCATCGCCCCGGTGGTCATGCTGACCGCCTTCAGCCAGCGTGAGCTGGTCGACCGGGCTCGCCAGGCGGGTGCGATGGCGTACGTGGTGAAGCCGTTCGGCAAGGCGGATCTGATCCCGGCGATCGAGATCGCCCGGGCCCGGTTCGCCGAGATCACCGCGGTCGAGGCCGAGGTGGAGGACCTGACCGAGCGGCTGGAGTCGCGCAAGGCGGTCGACCGGGCCAAGGGGATGCTGCAGACGGGTCTCGGTCTGACCGAGCCGGAAGCG
Organism: Microlunatus sp.; assembly: GCA_036525335.1. Taxonomy (GTDB): domain Bacteria; phylum Actinomycetota; class Actinomycetes; order Propionibacteriales; family Propionibacteriaceae; genus Microlunatus. The sequence goes on from DATDAP010000489.1 coordinate 505, forward strand.
TTCCGCTGGATCCAGAAGACCGCCATGGACCTGCGCAAGTCGATGCGCGAGGTCGCCGAAGGCGTCATCGAGCACGGCGCCGGAGCCAAGAAGAAGTAGCGGCGCACCCCCGTTGGGCATTCAGTCGTGTAACGAACTGGCAACACGACCGCGAAACCTGACGTTGCGCTGAGACTCCGCGCTTACTGTGCTCATGCTCGCGGAATCGTCAGGCCGACAACAGTCGGTGTCCGGCCGTGGGCACGCAGCGATCTTTAGGAGGAGAAGAACGTGCGAAAGCATCGGCTCATAGCCGTCGGAGCCACCCTGCTCGCGGCCACCCTGTCCATGTCTGCCTGTGGCAGCCGCGCCGAAGAGGGCGGCACCACCGGAGAAAGCACCAACAAGGTCGCCAAGATCGGCGTCATCGCCCCGCTCTCGGGTGACCTGTCGGCTCTGGGTCTGGGCATCCAGAACTCGGTCGACCTGGCGATCAAGCAGGCCAACGAGTCCGGCGCCATCCCGGGGTGGACCCTGGAGCTCGCGGCCGAGGACGACGAAGCCAAGCCCGACGTCGGCAAGAACGCCGCCACCAAGCTCGCCGGGGACGACGAGGTGGTCGGCGTGGTCGGCACGCTGAACTCGTCGGTCGCTCAGTCGGTCCAGCCGGTGCTGGCCTCGGCGAACATCGCGATGGTCTCGCCGGCCAACACCAACCCGACCCTGACCCAGGGACCGGACCTGGCCAACCCCACCCGGACGTACCCGAACTACTTCCGGACCTGCACCACGGACGCCGTCCAGGGTCCCTTCGCCGCGAACTACCTCCTCGGCGAGGGAATGAAGGACGTCGCCACCATCCACGACAAGAAGGCGTACGGCCAGGGTCTGGTCGCTGCCTTCACCACCGCGTTCAAGTCCGGCGGCGGCAACATCGTGGCGGCCGAGACGATCAACCCCGATGACAAGGACTTCTCAGCGGTCATCAACAAGGTGAAGTCGGCCAACCCCAAGGCCGTCTACTACGGCGGTGAGTACCCGCAGGCCGGTCCGCTGAGCCAGCAGATGAAGGCTGCCGGTCTCAACGTCCCGCTGATGGGTGGCGACGGCATCAAGGACCCGGCGTTCATCGAGCTGGCCGGCAAGTCCTCCGATGGTGACCTGTCCACGTCGGTCGGTGCTCCGCCGGAGTCGCTGCCGTCGGCCGAGAAGTTCATCGCTGCCTACGACGCAGCAGGATTCAAGGAGCCGTTTGCGGCTTACGGCCCGTACGCCTACGACGCGGCGAATGCGATCATCGCCGGTTTGAAGGTCTCCCTCGCGGACGCGGCCGACGCCAAGTCGGCCCGTGAAGCCACCATCACCGCGATCGGCGGGGTGTCCTTCGAGGGCGCGACCGGCCCAGTGGCCTTCGACGAGTTCGGAGACTCCACGACCAAGGTGCTGACGGTCTACAAGGTGACCGGCGGCGAATGGGTCGCCGACAAGACAGGTAGCTAGTCGAACGCGGCAACGGCGGGTGGTGCTCAGCACCACCCGCCGTTGTCGTCACAGCCGCACCACGGCAGCGAGAACCGCGCACCACGGTCGCGCCGCCGGTTCACGTCGAATACGCGCTCGGGAGGCTCTGCATGGACGTGCTCCAACAGCTGATCAACGGGTTGTCCTTGGGAGCCCTGTACGCCCTGATCGCCGTCGGCTACACGGTCGTCTACGGCATCATCCAGCTCATCAACTTCGCCCATGGCGAGATCTTCATGATCGGGGCCTTCGGCGCCTTCGCCACCTGGTTCGTCATCCCGGGCACCTCGACGGCGCTGTGGCTGCTGCCGATCATGCTGATCGGCGGCATGGTCGCCGCGGTGGGCGTCGCCTTGCTGACCGAGCGGTTCGCGTACCGTCCGCTCCGCAACGCTCCGCGGCTCGCTCCGCTGATCACGGCGATCGGTGTGTCGGTGTTCCTGCAGGAGGCAGTTCGGCTGTTCTTCGGCCGGATCCCCGGATTCCCGGACTCCAAGCGGGCCATTCCGTTCCCGCAGATCGACGTCGTCACCGGTCCGGCGATCCAGATCGGCGAGCTGACGATCCAGCGGGCCGCCCTCTTCACCCTGGTGATGCTGGGGGTCTGCACGGTCTTCCTCTACTTCTTCGTCAACAAGTCCCGGCTTGGGCGCGCGATGCAGGCGACCTCGCAGGATCCTGACACCGCCCGTCTGATGGGCATCAACGTCGACCGGATCATCATGGTCGCCTTCGCCGTGGGCGCCGCGCTGGCGGCCGTCGCCGGCCTCGCCTACGGTCTGCGCTACACCAACATCGACTTCAGGATGGGCTTCCTGGCCGGTCTCAAGGCGTTCACGGCCGCTGTGCTCGGCGGGATCGGCAACATCAACGGCGCCGTGGTCGGTGGCCTGGTCCTCGGGGTGGTGGAGGTCCTGGCGACCTACATCCCCGGGCCCTTCGGCGGCTCGGCCTGGAAGGACGTCTGGGCGTTCATCCTGCTGATCCTGGTGCTCGTGTTCAGACCCCAGGGTCTGCTGGGCGCAAGGGTGGTGGACCGAGCATGAGAATCCCCGACCTGGTCACTCCGGAGCTGCAGCAGCGGACCAACGGCATCGGCCGGATCCTGGCGCTGGCCGGCGGCGCGATCATCATCCTCGCGCCCTTGCTGCCCTGGTCGTACGGGCGAGAAGCGCTCGACAACATGACCGTGCTCGGCTACCCGTCCCCGATGCAGTTCCTGTCGATGGTGCTCGGCATCCTCGTCGTCGGGCTGTTGCTGGGTTCGCTGTTCTACCTCAAGAAGAAGCGCAAGCGGCGGGTCGGCTGGGTGCGCGGCGCGAAGTCGGCGGCCACCGGAGCACTGATCTACATCGTCTTGATCATCATCAGCATCGCGGTCGAGCTCGAGGGCCTGGTCAACGTCGAGTACGGCGGGTGGGTCGCCCTGGTCGGCGCGCTCGCCGCGTTCGTCGGCACCAAGCTGATGCTCGCCGACCGCGCACCGAACCTGGCGGGCCTGGTGGCGAAGCCCTGGATCGAGATCGTCGCGATCGCCGCCGTGATGGGGCTGGCCCTCTTCGGAGCGGCGTTCGCGCTCAACATGGATGACGGCGGATCGTTCGTCTCGTTCCTCGGCTTCATCGGAGCCGTCATCGCGGTGCTCTTCACAACAGGCGTGATGGGCTTCCTGTCCGGCTGCACCCAGCGGCACCGCAAGGTGCTCATCCTCTCGGCCTTCGTGGTGGCCTTCGCTTTCCCCCTCACCCAGGGCGGCTCGGACGCGAACATGTCCATCGCCACCCAGGTGATCATCTTCGCCGCCACGGCGATGGGCCTGAACATCGTGGTCGGTCTGGCCGGGCTGCTCGACCTGGGCTACATCGCCTTCCTGGGAGCCGGTGCCTTCACCGCGGCGATGCTGTCCAAGTCGGCGTTCGCGACGCTGGACTGGCACCCGCCGTTCATCGTGGTGGTGGCGATCAGCGGCTGCGTGGCGGCGACCCTCGGTCTGATCATCGGCTCCCCGACGCTGCGCGTGTCGGGTGACTACCTGGCCATCGTCACCCTGGCCTTCGGCGAGATCTTCCGGATCTCCATGATCAACCTGGACGGCACGGACGGGCCGGACCTGACCCACGGCTCCAACGGCATCCCCGGGGTGCCGGACCTGGTTCTGTTCGGGTTCGACTTCGGTGAGACCCACGAGCTGTTCGGCATTCCGCTGGCGCGCTTCTCCAACTACTACTTCCTGCTGCTGCTCGTGCTGGGGCTGATCATCCTGGTCTTCGTGCGACTCAACAACAGCCGGATCGGACGCGGCTGGGTAGCCATCCGCGAGGACGAGAAGGCCGCCGAGGCGATGGGCGTGAACGTCTTCGGCCTGAAGCTGTTCGCCTTCGCCGGCGGCGCCTTCCTGGCCGGCGTGGCGGGTTCGGTCAAGGCGCACGTCGACGTGTCGGTCACGCCGGACCAGTACGTCTTCCTGGAGTCGGCGTTCCTGTTGGCTGCGATCGTGCTCGGCGGCATGGGCACCGTGCTCGGGGTGCTGATCGGGGCGACCATCCTCAAGCTGATGCCGGAGAAGCTCCGCTTCGTCAGTGAGTACCGGCTGTTGATCTTCGGACTGCTACTGGTCTTGATGATGCGGTTCCGGCCCGAGGGTCTGGTGCCCAACCAGCGTCGCCAGCTTGAGTTCCACGAGGATGACGAGGAGCTGGCCGAGCGGATCGAGGAAGAAGTCGAGCAGACCGGGATCGTCAAGGGAGGTGCACTGTGACCGCCACGAGCGCGTACGACCGGGCCGCAGGTGCCGTGGGCGAGGTGATACTGCAGGCCGAGGACGTCACCATGAGGTTCGGTGGCCTGACGGCGGTCGACTCGGTGAGCTTCACCGTCCACCGCGGCGAGATCATGGGGCTGATCGGTCCCAACGGTGCCGGCAAGACCACGTTCTTCAACTGCCTGACGGGTATGTACCTGCCGACCAGCGGACGCGTCGTGTTCGACGGCGCCGTGCTCCCGCCAAAACCACGCAAGGTCGTGATGGCCGGCATGGCCCGCACGTTCCA
>DATDAP010000490.1:0-7057 GCA_036525335.1 Microlunatus sp.
GCAGATCAGCCAGGTCACTCCCGGTATCCAGGGGTTTGACTACGACGAGGCACTCTTCGGCACCGCTCTCGCCGTTCTCCGGCCGGCCACATCGACGGCCTATCCCACGCTGGCCGTCGCCGCCCCGTGGTATGGGGGCAAGGACGACCGCGATCGCTCCGGGATGATCAACCTCATCCGTGGTTCGGCAGAGGGCCTGACCGCGTCCGGCGACGCGACCCTGCGGGCCCAGCAGTTCCCGCAGCGTCCTGTCGGCGACGGCTTCGGCTGGGTGATGACCAGCTGAGCCCACCCGTAGTCGGCTCTGCTGCGGTCAGGCGTTCCCGACTCAGGTGTCCTTGTGCAGGTCGACGAAGTGACGTCGGTGAGGAAGCCATGGGGCATCACCACCCCGGCGGCTCAGCAGCCCAGCGCAATCGGGGTGGAGTCCGAGTTCAATTGGACAGATGGAGGGGGTGGGGGCCCTCTCCCAAGCCGGACGACACCGCCCTTGCGCGCTTCTATCGAAACCACTCGAGCTGGGGAGTGGGCCAGGCCCGCTCTTGTTGATCTTGGTCGTGGCGAGTTGGTCCGGGCAAGCTCGCTCTTCTCGTTGTTGATCTTGACAGTCGGACGTGAGTTGATCTTGAAGCGGCTGTCGCCAGGCCGTCCGATCTTTACCAGAGCGCAGCCCCCGTCAGGGGGCCTTCGGTGTTCGGGCCGGCAGGCCTGTGAGGGTGGACGAAGTCGCGTCAGCGGCGTATCAGAAGTTGGTCATGTGCCCAAGTTGATCATGGTCGGTAAGCGCCGCGAGGCACGCAGTCTGACCGGTGACAATTCTTCTGCTCGAGCGGCGACCGGCCGGCTCTCCCGACGGCGCGGAGATGATGTTCGACACCGTCCATGTCGGGGTCAGCATCCCGATGAACGTGCCTGGCCACCACGGCGCCAATGGGTGGAACCACTGCCATCAAGATCGACGCGCCTTTAGCGCGTTGACCGATTCGACCCTGCTCGGGTCGACCGCCCGAAGAGTTGCGGTCGGCCGCGGGCACCCGGCTCTGCTCTGGCCATGCAGATCCTGGTCGTCGACGACGATCCAGCCGTACGGGACTCGCCGCAGCGTTCGCTGCAGCACACCGCTACGAGGTCAGCACCGCCGAGGACGGCTTGTAAGCCCTCGCCGCCAACCGACCCGTCGCCGTGATCATGGACGTGATGATGCCCCGGCTCGACGGTCTGGAGGCGACCCGGATGTTCCGCGCCGCCGGCATCGACGTCCCCATCCTCGTGCTTACCCAAAGTCGGAACGTCGAGCAGCAAAGGCCACCGGCGATGACCTGGTTCATCAAGGACTGCCGCTACTGTCGCTACCACTTGTAGCGCTAGCCCCCTAGTCGTCGCGACTGATGGCGCCATTACCGCTGCTGGTCCGGCCAGGAGGTACAACGCGCTGCGCGGTTCGTGCAAGACGCGACGGTGGTGGGCGCCAGGGCTCGACGTCGTCGGGGTTCCAGGCGTAGCCAGGGGTGAGGCCTTGTCGATGGAGAAGGCGGCTCAGGCCTGGGAGTCCGAGCTCGCGAGCGGACCATTCGTAGAGCTGGGTCAATCGGGGGACGATCATGCCGACGTCTAACAGGTGGCCGAGGCTGTGCTCGGCGTCGATGTAGCTGGACAGGTCCCCTTCGAGTGGGTACTGATCGGGAAGGATGCGGGAGAGAGAAAGAAAGATTCCGGTCATCCCCAACCGCGGATCCCCGAGAAACCGGCCACCGGGTGCGAGCCAACCAAGGGCGAGCCGGGGCTGGGCAACCAGCGCGTGTGCATACATTACGCGGATGAGCACCAAATTGATGAAGAACCGCTCGACGCGGTTTTCGTTGCGGGCAAGGTTCTCGTTGTTCAGATAGGCCGCGACGATCGACAGATTGTGGGCCCGGTACCAAGACCGGGCGGTGGGTGCCTGAATGAACTCGAGGGTGGCCCTGGCGCCTGCGGTGCGGGGAGTTCCTGGCCGGCCGAACGCCAACGCAGATGCCTCGCATGTATCTTTCAGTAGGGAGTCGTTGACGGCCCTCCACCATGGACTACCCGGTGCCTGATCGGATGCCGGGTTCAACAAGCCTCGCCGAATCTGCCACGTCATGAACGCCGACGCCGCTCGGCGGAAGGGTAGATATCCCTGGTCAACGCTTGCGGGGACCTTGTACAGCTCACGCAGGAACGCGAGCCGGGCATGCGGATGGTCAACGACGCGGGATACCCGCTCGTCCGCGTAGCAGCCGGCCGTATCCGTCACGCGACGAATTGTCCACCACGGCGCCTCGGCGGTCGCCGCGCAAGGTATGAGAACGGATCATGAGGTCCTGCGGATGGTTGCTGTTCCAGGCGCGGGCCGAGGTGTTGTTCGAGAACAAGGTGTAGGTGGGCGCGTCCATGCATCGGGTGAACCTGTCGACCACGAGACCGCGCGTCACACTGCCCGAGACGACCGGCAGGGTCAGCCAGGCCATGAAGTTGGCGTCCAACGTCTTCATGTTCGCGGCGTAGTTGGGAAAGCCGGCGTTGTGCTCGGCGGAGGTCTTCTGGTCCGCGGTGGTCCGACCAGCCCGGAGAGGGGTGCGGGTCGTCGTCGCAGTCGCCACTGAGTCTTTGCCAATGCCCGTTGTGGCACCACGGGTGACGGAGGCAGCGGACTGGTGGAGCCGAGTTCGAGCGGGTAACTGCAACTCGTGCATTGATAGGTCCCGTGGCCGACGCTGCTGCCGGCGGGAACGGGTTCGGCCATGATTTCACGGTAGCCCGCCGCGGCTGTGTCGTCACCGTCTGCGGTCGGCGCTCTCCAGTGCTGGAGGTCGCGTGAACTGTTCGAGGCCCGGACGACGTCCTCGATGATCGTGATGGTTCGGATGGCGGCGCTCACCTCGGTGTCTGGCAGATCGGCTAGCACTAGGCAACTGCGACGTGTCTCCTCGATCCCGGCTCTACGGCTCAGCGACCGTGCGCAGCGTGACTGTGACGACGTCTCCGGCGTCGATGCCTTCGAGGCGGCGGACCGATTTCTTGATGGGTAGCGCATAGTTACCGTCCGCGCCCGGGAAGACTGAGGTCTGCCAGGTGGAGCTGCCGATGGTGACCGAGACGCGCACGGATCCGAACCCCGCCCTGGGTCTGCTGGCCGAGTAGGCGCGGATCTCCTCCGACTCTTCCGGCGGCACGCTCAGGAAGGTCCAGCCGTCCTCCTGGCGGGCATGCCAGATCCACAGCTCGGCTGAGAACTCGTAGCAGTCCATCGTGTGCTGCCCTCGCAGATCCGTCACTCGCGGTCGGTCCGTACCGATGTCGCCCATCATCTTGACTGGAGCCATGCCGGGACATCTTGTCGGCCCAGTCCGTCGAGAGCATGATGATCTGATCAGGCGTCAGGTCGACGCCAGTCTCGAGGGGGAGGCGCACCATGTTCGTGCAGGTGATTCAAGGAGGAGTCAAAGATCCGGACGGCTTGAGGAAGAGTCTCGACCGGTGGATCACGGACCTCGGCCCCAAGGCGGACGGCTGGCTCGGCACGACATGGGGTCTGTACGGCGACAAGGAGTTCATCGTTCTTGCCCGATTCGCGTCGGCAGACGCGGCCAAGCGGAACAGTGAGCGTCCCGAGCAGGGCACGTGGTGGGCCGAGGTTGCGTCGTCGCTGGAGGGCGAGTCCCGGTTCAGCGACTTCGACGACGTGATCCTGCTCGGCCCCGGCGGCTCCGATGCTGCCGGGTTCGTCCAGGTCATGCAGGGACGGGTGGTCGACGTCGAGCGCGAGCGGGCCATGACGCGCGACTTCGCCCAGCGACCGATGGACTTTCGTCCCGACATCCTCGGTGGCGTCGCAGCAATAGGCGACGACGGCACGTTCGTGCAGGCGATCTATTTCACCTCCGAGGCGGAGGCGAGGGAGGGTGAGCAGAAGCCGATGCCGCCGGACATGCAGGAGATGATGGAGCAGAGTCAGGCCAACACCACCGAGATGAACTTCATCGACCTGACCTCGCCGACCTTCGCGTCTGCGACCTGACCTTCTCGATCGGACGTCGTGTTGACCGGTGTGGTGTCGTTCAGCGTGTGGGCGTCCTGGCGGCCGGCGAGCGGGGCTGCCGGGACGCGTTGGCGTCGTCGATCGCGCACGGCTCGGTGCTCGGGGGCGTCGTCGTGGTGCTGTAGGCGTTGCTCGACCCCGCAACGTCTTCGTGGTGGCCCGACCCCACAAAACCGCAAGCCGCAGTAGAACGATCGTCTCTGGGGTCAGCAGGAGTGGGCCGATCATCGTCACGCCACCGACGTCGCTGGAGCCGCTCGCGCCGACCGAGCCGCCGCTGGGCGACCTGGACCGCGACCGCACGGCCGACGCCGCTGACGCTGCTCGTTGGTTGCGCGGGATGCGCATCCCGATCCACACCTATGCGGTGATCGACGACGAGCACCGCGGCGTGGGTTGCCGCGGCGCGGCTGGGACTACCTGGTCAAGACGATCTCGCCGCACTGCCTACAGGAACGGTACTGGCTGCCGGTCGACCCGATGCCGCCCGAGCGGGTACCCGGGTTGGCAGCGCTGGTCGATGCGTGTCTTGATGTACCGACGTCGTACTGGCAGAGGTTCGCCGACGCCGGATTCGCGTTCCTACTGGCAGAGAATGTCGGCCGACTGGCCAAGGGATGGACCGATGACTCAAAGGCGTCCCGCATCGACTGGTCTTCCTGCGCCGGGCGAACGGCGGCTACAGCGGTCGGTTGTCCGACCGGCTCGACGGGGTTGGCTTCCCGACCGCCACAGGCTTCCCGGTGCGTGACGGCCGACGGGTCGCGATCGCCTGGGCCTGGGAGCCGCTAACCGACGTCAAGTTCGACGCCACCGGCACCCTGTCGTTCACCCGGGCAACCACGGGGGACCGCTGGAGTGGACGCGTGGACGACGCGCACGACGGGTTCTCCACCGGTACCTCGATGGTAGTGACGGTTCGCCGCCGGGATGGCAGCACGACCGATACGACGTTCGGCCCGCGCTACGCCCGGGGCGGCACGTTCGCTGCAGGTGGGTTCGGGTTCGGCGGCAACTACACATGCGAGACCGACGATTGGACCGTCGGCCAAGGTCCGCCCGCGATCATCATGAACCCTGCCGCGGCGGTCGAGCGGTTCACCATCGCCCACGAGATGGGCCATTTCGTGGAGTACGCCGTCCGTCGTCCACTTCTCCCGTTCACCGGTGCGACGTCGCCCTCTTTCAGCGGTCTTCACCGGCGGGAATGAGAACGTGGCGTCCGTCGACACCCCGCTTCCGGGAAGCGGCTATGTCACCGGCTACGCCGCCAGTGACAGCTTGAATTCAGGCAGTCGATGCAACAGATTCGGTTGGCTCGGATAGTAGCACCGCCCAAGTTAGTCCATCTTTGTACCGAGTATCGTCTTGCAGGACCAGTACCGCCACCAATTGAGTTTCTCCAACTCGGCCACCTTTTGCCGATAACTGTCGAAGTCCGGGTATTCGATAACGCCCCAGTCGAATACGCTCTCATCTGCCCATCGGGAATCACAGAGAATATGCCAAACAGCCCCGGCCCGCTTGTCCACTTCCTCCACACGTGCCCACAGGTCGTCCTGCTCCTGCTTGGAAAGCTGATGCCAAGCCTCTGTGAATCCTTCGCCTAGCACCAATAGGAATACCGGAGTCGCCACGAGTATCACTCCCATCTCACGCCGCCGATTCGCCGATTGCAAGTCTCCTCTCTAAGGGAGGTGCGCGGCAAGGACTGCAGGTCTGGAAGCCTACGCGGGCCAGGGATCCTTGACAGTACATATTGACCAGCTTGCTGGCGCGGCTCAGACGCAGGGGTCGATGGGCGCCGCCGATCGACTGCGTGACCAACTGCAGTGACAACAGTGCAGGATGCCGCAGTATTGGGTGGATTCCGGTGCCTTGTGCAGCGGGTCACCCGTGCGTGACCGACAGAAGTCCGGGATCACCGTGGTTGTGGGTGGACCAGTAGACGGATCCCTGCCTCAGTCGCCCCTGTCGGAGCGCGGCAGGGCTCACCTGACGAGGCATCAGTCTGGGTGAACGTCAGCTTCGTGCCACCGGGGAGCCATCCTGGGAGCCAGACGCCCCAAACGCTCCCGAACTTGGCGGGCCGTCGGTGGACGAACTGGCGCCAACCCCTACGTGCTCGACGACCGATCGGGACGGGCTTGACAGATGGTCGACAACTACGGATCAGAAGGTTGGGAGTTCGAATCTCTCCGGGTGCGCCAGCCACACAGCATTCCCTACGGGCTCGCGGGCGCCTTTCCGACCACGTGTCCTTGACAGCATCGCTTCTTCTTCCGGCACTGGCGTCCGATTCCTCACGCGACGTGGGCGACCGACAATTGTGTTCGGCCCGTTCGACACGATGGACGCGTTGAAAGGAGAATCACCATGCCTGCAGGGTTGCGCAACATCCGCATACCCGACGACCTGTGGTCAGCGGCCAAGGTCGTGGCCGCCCGCCGCAATGAGACGGTCACCGATGCGATCATCCGCTTCCTGATCGCGTACACGGCGGCGAAGCCGATCACCCCGGACCAGCTCGGCTAGGTCCTTCGCGGTTCTCGGACAACGTCAGGTCGGGGTTACGTCGACGAAGGGGACCTCGATCGCGTTGTTTCCGTAGCCGAGTCGGTTCCAGGGTGGGATCTCCGGTTGGACGTTGCCGGCGGCGTCGGTGGCCCGGACCCGGATGGTGTGTCGTCCCACATCGGTAGCCGCCCAGTCGAAGGTCCACTCCTGCCACTGGTAAGGACCCTGGGGTGACTCGAGCTGCGCGGGATACCAGTCGCCGGCGCCGGTGAAGCTGAGCTCGACCCGCGTGACCGGTCCGGTCCCCGACCAGGCTTTGCCTCGGAGCGTGCAGGAGCCGGTGGGGATGGTGGACCCGGGCGCGGGCTCGGTCATGCGCGCGCGGACGCGCATCAAGGTCACGGGCTCGTGCGGACGGTCGGCCCACTCGTACATGTAGTGGCCGGTCTGGAACTCACCGGTGTAGGCCTCGGTGAC
>DATDAP010000491.1:0-8589 GCA_036525335.1 Microlunatus sp.
CACACGAAAGTACGAGATCCTGACTACCGAGACCACCACCGCAGCCCCGGTCGAGACGACTCCCGCCGAGCTGGCGACCTTCGCCAGCATCGGAGTGCTGCCCGATATCGTGGACGCCCTCGCCGAGGTGAACATCGTCCACCCCTTCCCGATCCAGCAGATGTCCATCCCCATCGCGTTGACCGGCACCGACATGATCGGCCAGGCCCGCACCGGAACCGGCAAGACCCTCGCTTTCGGCATCACCGCCCTGCAGCGGATCATCGTCCGCAGCGACAGTGACTTCGAGCTGCAGGCGAAGCCCGGCGCCCCGCAGGCCCTGATCGTCGCCCCGACCCGCGAGCTCGCGCTGCAGGTGAGCAAGGACCTGACGGTCGCCGCCAAGATCCGCCAGGCGCGAGTGCTGACCGTCTACGGCGGGGTCGGCTACGACACCCAGCTGGACACGCTCGCCAGTGGTGTCGAGGTCGTGGTCGGCACCCCGGGACGTCTGCTCGACCTGGCCAACCGTGGCTCGTTGGATCTGAGCCACATCAAGGTGCTCGTGCTGGACGAGGCCGACGAGATGCTCGACCTGGGGTTCCTTCCCGACGTGGAGAGGATCCTGGCCAAGACGCCCGAGCTGCGGCAGACGATGCTGTTCTCCGCGACCATGCCGGCGGCCATCGTCGCCCTGGCCCGCCGTCACCTGCGCCACCCGGTGAACATCCGGGCCGAGTCTGCCGGCGACACCATGACCGTGCCGGCGACCGCACAGTTCGTGTACCAGGTGCACGACCTGGACAAGCCCGAGATCGTCGCCCGCGTCCTGCAGGCGGAGAACCGGAACCGGGTGATGATCTTCTGCCGCACCAAGCGCGCCGCTCAGCGGCTCGCCGACGACCTGGCCGAGCGGGGCTTCTCCGCCGCCGCCATCCACGGTGACCTGAGCCAGGTGCTGCGGGAGAAGGCGCTGAAGCGGTTCCGGGCCGGGGCTGTCGACGTGCTGGTGGCCACCGACGTCGCTGCCCGCGGCATCGACGTCGACGGGGTCACGCACGTGATCAACTACGAGTGCACCGACGACGACAAGACCTACGTCCACCGCATCGGGCGCACCGGCCGGGCCGGCGCCTCCGGCGTGGCGATCACCTTCGTCGACTGGGCCGACATGACCCGGTGGAAGGTCATCAACAACACCCTCGGGCTGCCGTTCCCGGAGCCGCAGGAGACGTACTCGACGTCGGAGCACCTGTTCCACGACCAAGGCATCGACCGCACGGTCACCGGCCGTCTGGTGCCGCTGCCGCCGCGGGAGCCCTCCGGACGCTCGGGTCGCGACGACCGTGGTGGTCGCTCCGAACGCTCAGGCTCCGATCGCTCCGGTTCCGAGCACTCTGCCCAGGACGACGCGACCGCGGACGCCGAGCGCGAGCAGCGCCGCCGGGACCGTCCGAAGCGCGACCGCAACCGCCGACGACTGCGCAACGGCGTGGCGGTCGACGTCGGCGCCGAGACCCCGGACGGGCCCTCGACCCCGGTCGAGACCGTCGCCGCCCCGGAGCCGACCGCCCCCGAGCCGACCACCTCCGTGGACAACGGTCAGGGCTCCGCCACCGGCACCGAGGACGACGCCCCCAGGCGCCGCCGTCGTCGCCGTCGTGGTGGCTCCGGGAAGTCAAACACCGGCGACCAGACCGCATCAGATCACCAGGGCTCCGAGGACAGCGCCGCCTCCGCCTGACGTCCGAGCCGGGCTGGTCGGTGGCCGGGCTGGTCAGCTGCCGGGATGGTCAGCTGCCGGGATGGTCAGTCGCCGGCGGACACCCGCTCGGCGGTGACCACCAGGTTGGACTCGTAGCCGCGACCGGGCCGGTACCTGCCTGTGCAGGTGATCAGGACCAACCGGTGGTCGCCGGTCTGGGCCAGCGCCTTGCTGTCGCCGGCGAGAGCGTTCTGGTTGACGGTGCGCACCGAGGTCACCCGAAAGGTCTGTCGCTGACCCGAGGCACCGAGCACCTGCACCCGGTCGTCGGTACGGATCCGCAACAGCTTGGCGAAGAAGCCGAGGCCTTCGGTCGCGGAATCCACGTGGCCGGCGATGACGGTCGCGCCGAAGGGGTCGTTGAGCCAGGAGCTGCCGTCCCACCAGCCCAGGTGGTCGACGTGCCCGGGCACCTGCAGCTCGCCGTCGACGGTGGACACCGGGACGACCTTGGCCGTGTCCAGGCCCGGCAGGATCAGCTTGGCGGGCACGAACCGCTTCACCTGGGACGGCGCCTGTGTGCCTTCACCTGCGGCTTCCGGAGTCGGCCTCTCGGCCGCCGCGCTCGGTGAACCGGCGCCGGTCGGTGATCCCGCTCCCGCCGGAACCGGAGCGGATCCCGCACCCGCCACGGGTTCGGGCGGCACGGCGCCGCCCGCCAGCAGCCCCAGGGCCGCGGCGAGCAGTCCGATCCGGACAACCCCCCGGCGGACCAGGGTCGGCCAGGGCGGGGTCAGCGCGGGAGCGATCAGCGCGTCAGATCGACCCACAGCGCGGGCTCCCGGCCCGATTCGAGCCCTGCGGCCTGACCACCGGTGCCGGTGTCGACCTTCTTCGGCTTCTTCGAGCCCGTCTTGGGCACGTCGATGATGTGGAGCACGACGTTCATCGTCTTCTTCTCGGGATCGCCCACCGCGTACACGCGGTTGAGCGCGCCGCCCTCGACCGTCAGCTTCAGCGGGCCGAGGTAGACGGGTGAGTCCTCGTCGTGCGGCACGATCGCGGTCGAGTAGGTGCCCACCGGCACGACCAGGCTGAGGGCCTGGCCGTTGGCGATGTCGGAGAACAGCACCTTGCCGTTGACAGTCACGTCGGCCGGCGGCACGGTCGCGGTGTGCGCGACCGTCAGATTCGCCTTGTCGGACGGCATCGCGGACAGGTCGTTCTCGTACGCCGTCAGTGTCGGGGCGGTCTTGCCCGGCCCCGGAAGGTGCACGATGACGTCCGTGCTGTTGTCGGGCTTGACCTTCACGGTCTTCTCGACCACGGTCTTGCCGTCCTCGCTCACCCGCAGGGTGTGCGAGCCTGCCTTGACGTCGAAGGGGCCGGCCACCTTGGTCGCCGCCACCCCGTCCGCCACGGACTTCCCGTCGATCTCGAAGTCCACGGTTCGGTTCGGCAACCCCTGGACGACGTAGATCTCGGTCTTGTCAGCGGCTTGGCTCGGGGTGGCCAGAACGGCCCCCGCCAGCAGCACCGACAGTCCGACTGCCCCGATTCCTATTCTGTGCCCGATCACTCCAACACTGTAAACGAGGGAAATCACGCCCGTGCGGAAAGCAGCGAACCCGCCACCTCGCGGTAGGCCTGCGCTCCCTTGCTGCTCCGGGCGGTGGCCAGGATCGACCGTCCCGCGGCCGGGGCCTCGGCGAAGCGGACCGACTTCGGGATCGGTGGCTCCCACACGGTGACGCCGTAGTCGTCGCCGATCCGCTCGAGCACGAGCCGGCCGTGGCTGGTCCGCGCGTCGAACATCGTCGGCAGCACCCCGATGACTTTCAGCCGCCGGTTCGTCAGCCGCTTCACGTCGTGGATGGTGTCCAGCAGCTGGCCGACACCGCGGTGGCTCAACGTCTCGCACTGCAGCGGGATCAAGACGCCGTGCGCTGCGGTCAGCGCGACGATGGTCAGCACCCCCAGCGACGGCGGGCAGTCCAGCAGGATCACGTCGTAGCGCTTCAGCAGCGGCGCCAGGGCGCTCTTCAGCAGCTGATCCCGGCCGGTCCGCAGCAACAACAGCTGCTCGGCGGTGGCGAGCTCGATGGTGGCCGGCAGCAGATCCACCCCGTCGTCGGTCGCCACCACGACGTCGGCGGCCTTCACCTCCCCCAGCAGCACCTGGTGGATCGAGCCTTCGACACTCTCCGGGTCGATGCCGAGGGAGAACGTCAGGCAGGCCTGCGGATCCAGGTCGACCAGCAGCACCTTCAGACCCTGCTCGGCGAACGCGGACCCGAGCGAGCCGACCGTGGTCGTCTTGGCCACGCCACCCTTCTGGTTGGCGACCGCCACGACCCAGGCCTTCTGCGCGTTCACCCCGACATTGTGCCCAGGCACCTCAACGGCCCGGTGCAGCGGCACGCTGGTCCATCAGGGCGCGCAACGTGGCGTACGTCTCCTGGTCGGTGGTGTTCACCCCGAGATCATGGTTGACCTTGCCGGTGCCGTGGTAGTCACTCGAACCGGTCGCCAGCACGCCGAGCCGATCGGCGAGCTGCCGCAGGCCGGCCCGCGCGTCGGTGTCATGATCTTGGTGGTCCACCTCGATCCCGTCCAGGCTGTGCTCGGCCACCAGCTCCGCCAGCACGGGGGGAGGCAGCAGCTGCTCGCGACCGCGGCCCCAGGGATGAGCGATCACCGCGACCCCGCCCGCGCCGTGCACCAGCTCGATGCCGTGGCCGATGTCGATGGCGTACCGCCCCACGTGGGCCGGGCCACCGTCAGCCAGGAATCGGTCGAACGCCTCCGTGCGGTCCCTGACGTGACCGGCGGCGACGAGGGCGTCGGCGATGTGGGGGCGCCCCACCGACGGGCTGGACCCGACGAAGGCCAGCACCTCTTCCTCCGACACCGGAACCCCGAGCTCGGCGAGCTTGGCCAGCACCGGTCGCAACCGACCGGACCGACCGTCCCGGACGAACGCCATCTCCTCGGCCAGGGCGGGGTTCTCGGGATCGGCCCCGTACGCCAGCAGGTGCACGCTCTGGTGCTCCCGCGAGCAGGACAGCTCCATCCCGGGCACCACCTCGACACCGACCCGCTCTCCCGCCGCCCGCGCCTCGCCCAGTCCGTCGAAGGTGTCGTGATCGGTCAGCGCCACCACCGACAGCCCGGCTGCGGCGGCGTTGGCCACCAGCTCCACCGGGGTGTCGGTGCCGTCGGAGACCACCGAGTGGGTGTGTAGATCGATCATGAGCGCAGCCTCTCGGGAGTGCAGGAGCGAGTCTGTGCGACACGCCCATCTAACCGATGCTGAGCCGTGTCGCACGGAATCGCGACGAACGAGCGAGACCCTGCGGAGCTCAGGATCGCGGAGCGCGGAGCGCGACCGTGCAAAGAGTCGATCGTCATCCCCCACACCTACCACGCGGACCGTCGCCGGCTCTGCCCCGACCAAGATCACCCGACCAAGATCAGCTGGTCCGGATCACCCGACCAGATCACCTCGGAGGTCAGCTCAGCCGAGGCAGCAGGCCGCGCGAGACGCGCAGACCCACCGAGGCCTTGGCCAGGTCCGGCTTGCCGTCGCAGATCGAGCGCAACGTCTTGATCGACTCCGACACCCCGGGCGTCGCCTTCTCCCAAGCACCGATCCGCTGTTTGGTCGAACCGCCGGCGCCGACCGTCATCGCCACCGCAGCGAGGTCGCCCTGCACGGCGTGCAGGTCGTCGCGCAGGGCAGCTCGGGCCATGATCTCCCAACGATCGCTGCGCGGCAGCTCGATGATCCGGCGGAGCAGCCGGTCGAGCCCCAGTCGCTGACCGAGGGAGAAGTGCACGCTGGCCACGTCCTCGACGTCGAAGCCGCCCTGCGCCGCGGTCTGCACGATGGTCAGGGCCGGGAACAGGTACGGCTGCACCGCGGTGCGACTGGCCAGCTCGGCCGGCACGCCCTTGTCCGTGTACCCCTTGAGCGCCTTGGCGTACGCCTCGGCGTCCCGCCCGGACAGCAGGTCGGGCAGCACGTCGAACAGATCGGCGACCGGGCCGGCGTAGAAGTCGACGGTCGCACTGATGTCGATCGGTCGGCGTCGGTTGTTGACCAGCCAGCGGCTGGCCCGCTCGACCAGCGTACGGACCTCGAGCCGCTGGTCGGTCTGCACGGCCGCCGGGATCTGGTGATCCAGCGCCACGATCGCGGCCTCGGAGTCGGCCGCCCCGAAGATCAGGCGAGCGGCCACGTTGGCTCGGATCAGATCGGCCACCGAGGCGCCGGTCTCCGACGACAGTCTGTGGTAGGAGGTGATCCCGGCCTTGTTCACGAAGTCGTTGACCAGGACCGTGGTGATGATCTCCCGGCTCAGCCGGTGCTCGCGGATCTGCTCGGCATAGCGCTCTCGCAGCGGAGTCGGGAAGTACCGCACCAGGCGATCTGCCAGGTCCGGGTCGTCGGGCAGGTCCGAGCTGAGCACCTCGCGGGCCAACATGATCTTGGTGTACGACATCAGGGTCGACAGCTCAGGCGAGGACAGGCCCTGTTGGCTGCGCCGCCGTGCGGCCAGCTCGTCGGCGGTCGGCAGGTACTCGATCTCGCGATCGAGGATCCCGCGATCCTCCAGCCGTTCCATCCAGTCCTCGTGCACACCCGCCATCGACGTCGCCTGGAAGACGGCACTGGCCAGCGCGATGTTCTGGTCGTAGTTGTGCTTGAGCACCAGCCGGCCGACCTCATCGGTCATCGAGGCCAGCAGGTCGTCACGATCGGGACCGGAGAGCCGACCGGCGGCCACCTCGCCGGCCAGCAGGATCTTGATGTTGACCTCGTGGTCGGAGGTGTCGACCCCGGCGGAGTTGTCGATGAAGTCGGTGTTGATCCGCCCGCCGTGGCCGGACTCGCCGCCCTTCATCGCGTACTCGATCCGGCCGAGCTGGGTCAGGCCGAGGTTGCCGCCCTCACCGACACAGCGGGCCCGCACCTCTGCGCCGTTGATCCGCAGCCCGTCGTTGGCCTTGTCCCCCACCTGGGCGTGACTCTCGGCCGTCGCCTTGACATAGGTGCCGATGCCCCCGTTCCAGAGCAGCCCGACGGGTGCCCGCAGGCACGCGCTGATCAGCTCCGCCGGAGCCAGCTCGGCCACCCCCGCGGCGATGCCTAGGGCGCTGCGCATCTCGGGGGTGATGGTGATCGATTTCAGCGTCCGCGGGAACACCCCACCCCCGGCGGAGATCAGACTGGTGTCGTAGTCGGCCCAGCTCGAGCGCGGTAGGTCGAACAGCCGCTGCCGCTCGGCCCAGCTCGCCGCCGGGTCGGGATCGGGGTCGATGATCAGGTGCCGGTGGTCGAAGGCGGCCACCAGCTTGATGTGCTGGCTGAGCAGCATGCCGTTGCCGAACACGTCGCCGCTCATGTCGCCGATCGCGACGCAGGTGAAGTCCTGGGTCTGGGTGTCGATGCCCAGCTCCCGGAAGTGCCGGCGGACCGACTCCCAGGCGCCGCGGGCGGTGATGCCCATCCCCTTGTGGTCGTAGCCGGCCGAACCACCGGAGGCGAACGCGTCGCCCAACCAGAAGCCGTGGTCGATGGAGATGCCGTTGGCGATGTCGGAGAACGTCGCCGTGCCCTTGTCGGCGGCCACCACCAGGTAGGGGTCGTCGCCGTCGTAGCGCACCACGTTCTCGGGCGGGAGCACCTGGCCGCCGACGATGTTGTCGGTCAGCTCCAGCAGGCTGGCGATGAACAGCCGGTAGCAGGCCTTGCCCTCCGCCAACCACGCCTCGCGATCGACCGCCGGATCGGGCAGCTGCTTGCAGTAGAAGCCACCCTTGGCGCCGACCGGCACGATCACGGTGTTCTTCACCATCTGCGCCTTGACCAGACCCAGGATCTCGGTCCGGAAGTCTTCGGCCCGATCCGACCAGCGCAACCCACCGCGCGCCACCGACCCGAACCTCAGGTGCACCCCCTCGACGCGCGGCGAGTAGACGAAGATCTCGTACGCGGGGCGCGGCTGCGGCAGGTCGAGGATCTTGCGTGGCAACAGCTTGAGCGCGATCGTGTCCCGTCCGGGCTGGTAGAAGCTGGTCCTGATGACCGCGTCGAGAATGGCCAGGTAGGAGCGGATGATCTTGTCGTGGTCCAGGCTGGCAACGGAGTCCAGGGCGAGCTTGATCTTGTCCCGGAGATCCTCGACCTCCTCGGCCCGATCGGCCTTGCTCAGGTCCAGCGCGGGATCGAACTTGGTCTCGAACAGGGCGACCAGCAACCGGGCGATGTCCACGTTGGCGGTCAGGGCCTGAGCGACGTAGGTCTGAGAGTAGGTCGACCCGGTCTGTCGCAGATAGCGTCCGATGGCCCGCAGGATGCCGACCTGACGCCACCCCAGGTCGGCCCCCATCACCAGGGCGTTGAAGCGGTCGGGTTCACTGCGGCCGCCGTAGGAGGCGGCGAACGCCTCCATGAACTGGTTCCGGGCCGCGGTGTCCCAACGCTTCTCGACCTCCGCGCGGCCCCCCGGCACGACCACCCCGAAGTCGTACACGAAGGCCCGTTTGTCGTCGCCGACCGCGAGCTCGTACGGGCGCTCGTCCACGACGTCGACTCCGAGCAGGGACAGGTGCGGCAGGACCTTGGACAGCGACAGCGTCTCCGACCAGCGGAAGATCTTGAAGCGCAGATCGGCGTCGTCGTCGTCCCGGTCGGGGCGGTACATGGCCATCGCCATGTCGTCCGGGCCGGAGAGGTTCATCAGCGCCTGGAGGTCCAGAATCCCCTGGTGAGGCAGGTAGTCCTCCTTGTAGCCCTCCGGCAGCGAGCCCATCATCGTGGACAGCACGTCGGGGCTGTCCGCTCCGGAGAGCAGCTCGGCGAAACCGTCGTTCCACGACCGGGTGGCCAGCGTCAGCTC